>JBDIVQ010000062.1:0-21007 GCA_039794345.1 Phycisphaerae bacterium
GGCGGCCTCCTCCATCACGGCCACGTTCACCCAGGTGCGGCGGGCGTGCGGCGCCACGACCTTTGACTCCACCAGCACCCCTCCCCGCCGGTCGCGCACCGCCAGCAGAAAGCCGCACACCTTCCCATCCATGATCGCCACGCGGCTCATCGCCGGGTCAAACGGGTACCACCCCTTGCCGCGCAGCCGCGATTCGAGGCGGCCCGCATCGCCGCCGATGTGATCCATCTGGAGTTGGATCACTTCGCCCAGCGGCGACTCGCTCAAGGGAATGACGCGGGCACTGATCGGCACACGGCCGTGGGCCGTCAGCGCATCATACATCGGCGTGAGCATGTCAAGGTACGCCCGGAGCGCGACCTGGTAATGCGTGAGTTTCGCGTTCGCCTCGAAGCCCAGCGACTCCCAGAACCGCTGGTCGGGCGAGTCGCACGGCACGCTGTCCCAGGCGTAGAGCACCTTGCGGCCGAGGCGGCGGGTCGTCGCCTGCGCCCGCGCCAAGAGCGCCGCGCCCACTTCATTCACGCGCGGACCTTCATCCAGGAGCAGCATGACGGGGCACCCCTGCACCTGCATCGGCACGGGGTAGAGGTCGATGACCAGAGCGCCGCGCACTGCCCCGCCGGACTCCCGCGCCAGCCAGGTTTCATGCGGGTCGGGCAGGCCGGCCAGCACCGGCCAGCGCGCAGCGAGACTCCGCCTCAATTCGGCATCGGCGGGAACAACTTCCAGGTCCACGCATCCTTCGGACGCGCCGTGCTGCACCATTGCGTTCAATGCTATGCGCGGAAGGATTCGCGCTGCGCCCGATGGGGTGGAGAACGCACGGCAGCCGCATCACGGCTCGACGATGCCCTCGCGGATCGCGTAGCGCGTCAGTTCCACGCGGTCGTCAATGTCGAGTTTCTTCATGAGGCTCGTGCGGTGGGCGTCGATGGTCTTGGGGCTGCGGTGGAGGACGCCGGCGATTTCCTTGGTGCTCAGCCCCTTGGCGATGAGGCGCATGACCTCGAGTTCGCGCGGCGTGAGCGTGCTGATGGGCGTGGTCGCTTCGGTGGCGCGGCGTCGCAGGTTCCCGCCGCTGAACTCGAAGCGCTCAAGGACCTCGGGCGGGAAGACCAGGTCGCCCCCGAGCACCTTGCGCACCGCCTTGAGAATCACGTCGAAGGGATCGTTTTTGGAGATGTATCCCCACGCACCGGACTGCACCGCCGCGTCCATGTAGCCGTCCCGAACATAAGCCGAAAGCATCACGACGCGGATCTCGGGGAAGAGACGGCGCAGGTCGGCGATCATCGTAAAGGGGTCCGCCCCCGGCATGTCGATGTCCATGAGCACGAGTTGCGGATGATGCTTCTCGCAGACCTGGATGAGGTCATCAGCGGAGGGCAATTCGGCGAGGACGGTGAGATCCGGTTCGACTTCCAGGCGCGAGCGGATGCCCTCGCGGGCGATCTCATGGTCATCCACAACGACGATGCCGACCCGATGCGCTGCACTCATTCCACTCGGTCCTTCTCGCGACTGCTTCGGCGGGGGGTGGAGTCAACGATTCTTCGCAGGGCGGAGGCATCCACCGGTCCGTCAAGCCACAGTATAGCCTCGGGCCAGCCGGGCCGGTCATCGCGCGGTCCCAGGGCCACGACCGCCAGATCGTCGCGCCGCGTCCAAAGGCGAGCGAGGCCCGCGGGGTCGTGAAGGGCGGGGTCGATGACCCAGACCGTGTCGTCCGGCTCCGGTTCGCCGTCGTCAACGCGGGCGATGGCGCCGAGCGCCGTCAGGCTGGTCCGCACGAACGCCGCGACGCGGGGGTCGCGCAGCCCGATGAGTACCTTTCCGCGCCAGGCGGCATCTCCGCGATCAGCCCGCTCTCTTTCCTTGCCGAGTGTCTCAGCGGTCCGGGCCACCGCAGGCACGTCGAGGATGATCGAAGTGCCCATTCCGAGGCGGCTGAGAATCTGCACCTGCCCCATGGCCGACCGAACGATGCTGCCGACCAGCGCCAGGCCCAGGCCCGTCGACTTACCGCGGGCCTTGGTCGAGAAGAAGGGGTCGAACGCTCGCCGGAGGACCGACTCATCCATACCGCAGCCCTCGTCAGTGACGATGAAGCGCACGCCCGGGATGCGGGCGCGATCGACGCCCTCATGCTCTCCCGGGCGGGCGGCGGCGCTGAGCGGCTCGACGTTGACGGCCCATCCGGGGGGGCTGCGATCGACCGTGAGCGTGATCACACCGCCGGCCGTCATGGCGTCGCGCGCGTTGAGGAAGAGGTTGAGAATCGCCTGCTTGAGCAGGCCGCCGTCAATCTTGGCGTGCGCCGGCGGCTCGCGCAGATCAAGGCGCACTTCAATGGCGGGTTCGCCCTCGGCCGCGCGGACGGCGTCGCGGTAGAAGGGCAGCGCCTCCTCGAGCCAGGATCGGATCTCCGTCGCCGTTGTCGAAAGCGCGAAGGGCTGCGACGACTCGTGCCGGGTCCACATCAGCAGGTTCTTTGTGAGTTCCGCGATGTGGTCCGTGGCGCGGCGGATCGAGTTGACGCGGTCCGCGACTTTCGCCGAATCAGGATCGCGTTCGAGTACGTCCAGCCCGGCGCGGATCGGCAGGAGGAGGTTGTTAAGGTCGTGCGCCAGTCCGCCGGCGAAGGTGCCGAGGATGGCCAGCCGTTCGCGCTCGCGCAGGCGCTGCTGGATGTCGCGCAGAGCGGTCACATCGCGCGCCACGCCGTGAAAGCCCGTGACCTCGCCGTTCGCGACGACGGGATACTCCATGATTTCGCACAGGACCGGTTCGCCGCTCTTGCGCCGGAGGACCACTTCGTACTGCGGCTGGCGGCGCTTCGTCTCGATCGCCGCGGCGACGGACTCGTGCGCCCGCGCGAGGTCGGCCGCGACGTGGTCGGGATGGAATTCGCCGAAGCGGTGGCCGAGCAGTTCATCCGCCCGGTATCCGAGCATCCGTTCGACCGAGGGGCTGACGTAGGTGAGCCGGCGATCGACGTCGTGTTCGTAGAAGATGAAGTCGGAGACGCCTTCGACGAGTTCTCGGAAACGGCGTTCGCTCTGACGGAGTTCCTCCTCGGCGATTTTCTGGCGGGTGATGTCCATCACGACGCCGGCGATCTGGGGCTCCATTCCCTCGGCGACGGGCAACGGCCCCGCCGTGTCGCGCAGCCAGCGCACCGTGCCGTCGGGTCGGACGTAGCGGTAATCGATGTCGTAGTAGTGCTGCCCGGCGATGGCTCCCGCGATGGTGCGCCGCACCAGCGCGCGATCCTCCGGATGGACGTGCCGCTCCCAGTCAAGGCTCGGCCCGATGAAGGACTCCGCCTCCTGGCCCGAAACGTTTCGGATGCTGCGGCTGACCTGCGTCGTCATGCCCGTGGCGCAGTTGATGATGTACATCGCCACCGGCGCATGCTCGACGAGCGAGGCAAGCCGCTGCCGCTCCGCCTGCAACTGCTCGAGGATGCGGCGCTCGCTCGTGACGTCGCGAAAGGTGTAGAGGCGCTCGCCGCCGCGGGCTGCCTGCGTGCGGCCGACGACGAAGCGCCCGCTGAGCAGTTCGAGTTCCATCTCGCGCCCGCCCGGGGCCTCGTGCCGCTTGAGGACGCGCTGCACGTACTCCGCCCGGTCCGGCGGGCGGTTGTGCTGCCGCTCCCAGATCGCCTCCGTCACCGCCTCGACCGTCGGCTCGGCATTCACCCACTCGGGGTCAAAGCCGAAAATGTCCACGAAGCGCTGGTTGAAGGCGATGAGGCGCGAGTCGCCGGCCGAAAAGAGGCAGAATCCCTCATCCGCGGTGTCGAGGATGAGTCGCTCGAGTTCAGCGCTGACTGCCTCGGGCCGCAGCGCCGGATCATGTCGGAGGGCGTCGTTCATAGTGGGCGGTGGATTGTAGGGATTCGGACGAGTCAAGAACCCCGCTCGTCAGCGACCCTGGGAAGTCGCAACACTCACCACGAAGAACACAGAGTCACAAAGGAGGCACAAAGGAGCAAACCGGGGGTCTGGCGTTCAAGCGAATGAGAGATGCCCAACCCTGAGTCACGAACTCCTCTTCGTGCCCTTCTTTGTGCCTTTGTGCCCCTGGTGGTGAGCGCTCGGCGCGGACTGCAACTTCGCCTCACTCCGACCGGATGTACACGGTGCGTTTCGAGCGCACGCTCGATCCGCCACCGCCGAGCAGGCCGAGGTCGATGAGCACGGCCGCGACGATCACGATGATCCACCCGCCGCTGATGGAGTGCTGCGTCTCCGTCGCCGCCCAGGCGTACGCCAGCGTTGTCACCGGCATGAAGAAGAACCCCAGCAGCGGCCAGAGCGTGGTGCGGTAGGCGGCGCCGATGTAATCGGAGAAGATCACCACAAGGATGATCGCCAGCCGCGGCATGAACAGCGCGAGAAGTCCCACGAGACAGGGCATGGACAAGGCTACGGCGTCCGCGACGACGCGGCAAGTGCGCCTCCGCGCCATGAGCCGCCCGTTCGCCTTGTCGGTTAGCCGCGACGCGAAGGCTTTGCGCAGCGGAGCGTTCCGTGTGCGGCGCGGCATCCGAACGCCCTGCCACCCGCGCCTCCCCTCAGAACTCGACGACGTTGCTCACTTCGCAGGTGGCGATGTCGAGGGCCACGAGGCAGATGCGGCCGCAGGCGGAGTTGGAGACGTTGCCCGTCAGCGAGGCATTCCCTTCGCCGTCGGCGGTGATAATGCCCACGAGCGCTGCGCCGCCGAGGGGCAGGACGGTGCCCGAGCAGGGATTGGGCGGAGGAATCGTTGTCTGCCCGCCGCAACGACCCGGCGCCGAGCGGATCAGTGCGGCCCGCCCCCCGGGCGTCGCCCCGCTCAGCCGCGCCGTCATCGCGCCGGGGCACTCGCCTTCGAGTGACAGTCTCACGACCGGTTCATCCTCGCCGCAGAGGCCAAGCGACCAGTCCCAGATGCCGGACCCAATGAGCCGCTGTACGTCGATAGGATCACGGTAGCCAAAGTGAAGCGATTGAAAGAACGAATTCCCATTGCCAGTCGGAGCCCCGATTGAGTTCTCTCCGCTCGTCGATGAGATCCAGTTCTGCCCCGCACCCGTTCCCACAGGACGGACGCCGACGTGATAGGAGCCTGGCGGGAGTTCAAATCTCACTTGGAAGCGAAGTTCATACTCATCGCGCGCTCGAGACTGCCTACCAGTGCGTGTCCAGGTCAAACCTTCCGTCGCATCCCTGATATTGACGATCTCCTGACCCCAGACGCCTTCCCGCATGCCCTGGTAAACGGCCACATCACCAGCAACCGGAACGCCCGTGTCCCGATCGGTGAAAAAGTGCGCTCGGATTTGAGTGACCGTTCCGCCGCCCCACTCCACATCATCAAATACCCATGATTCGCTGACACGGGTGTTTCTGTCTGACGACAGAGCGGATCGGAAGTCGAAATCGCCGCCGTAGAAGCAGACCTGCCCCGAAACAATGGACGCCAGCAACAGGACCGGTACGCAGGCTGTTGCGAGTTTCAGCATCGATGAGTCCTCCGTGATCCTTTCATCAGGACGTGGCAGCGCCGCTGAGTTCGCAGGTGAGTCTGGCGCTTCCGCGGCTGATCGCCACTGAGCGGATCGGACTGGATGAAGGCCATGCGTCGCCCTCCTCACCCTACCCTCCCAGCCTTGCGTTGACCATGCCGCGCCCTCCATCGGCGGCCTGAATCAGTATACCTCACGCCGCGAGAAAGTGTCGCCGGAAACCCGCAAGTGCCTGAGAATCTGTCCTTTTTCGCACGCCGGGCGCGGGAAAGAGCGGATGCTGGCAGCCGGGGCCGCATCGGTCGGCAGGCTCAGCGTCGCCGCCATCGCCGCGCGGGCAAGTGCGCCGCCGCCCATACCAGGCCGAAGCGCCAGCGAGGACGAGCAACGCGAAGGAGACGGCGTGAGGGATGATGGTCGATTCGTCCTCGCTCGCGCGTCGGTCTGGTGCGCATTTGTCTTCGTCCGCGCCACCGCCATCGCGCCTACTGTCGGCACTCATGCTCCGGTCATTCCTGCCATCTTCCGCCCGGCCGCTGGTGCGGCGCAACTACCGCTATGAACTGGCGGGCGTGGCGACCTGGCCCATCGCGGTGGCGATGATCGAAGGCTCGGTGACGGGCATCCTCGCCAAGAAGGCCTTCGACGACACGCCGGACTGGATCATCGCCACACTCGCCGCCGCCCCGGCCTTCTGCAACATGTCCAGCCTCGTCTGGGCCCGCCTTGCCGACGGCAAGCGGACGCTGCGCAATCTCCTGACGCTGCAACTTGGAGTGGTCGCGCTCGTCGCGTTCATTGCGCTGCTGCCGCGCTCGATGGCGGGCCTCTATCTCTTCACCGCGGCGGCGGTGCTGGCTCGCCTGCTGATGACCGGCGTCATCACCCTCCGCGCCGTCCTGTGGCGCGCCAACTACGCCCGGCACGAGCGGGCCATGATCACCGGCCGACTCATCATCGTCCAGACCATCCTCGTCTCGACCTCGACGCTCCTGCTGGGCCGACTGATGGACTGGAACCGCGACAGTTTCCACTTCGTCTACGCCGCGGCGGTGCTGTGCGGCCTCGTGGGCGTGTGGTTCTTCTCGCGCCTGCGCTTGCGGCATCCCTTCCTGATCCGCCCCGCGATCGCGCCGCGCGAGCAGCCGCAGGGCTGGTCGGTCGGCGGCCTCATGGCGGAGTGGAGCGGCACGCTGGGCGAGATGGTGCAGGTCATGCGCACCGACGCCGCCTACCGAGGTTTCATGATCTGCATGTTCATTCTCGGCATCTCGAATCTCGCCATGGATGGGCCGCTCATCATGGTGATGGATGAGCAGTTCGGCCTCAACTACCTGCACACAATCCTCCTGCTGCACTCGCTGCCCCTGGCGCTCATGCCTGTATCGATCCCGATCTGGTCGCGCCTCATGCGGCGGTCGCACATCATCCGTTTTCGCGCGATCCATGGCTGGACCTTCGTCGGGGCGCAGTTCTGCGTCTTCGCGGCGGTGATGACGGGGTCGATCCCGCTGCTCACGATGGGCATGGTGCTGCGCGGGCTGGGGTTCGGCGGGGGCGAACTGGCGTGGAACCTCGGCCACAACGACTTCACCACCAGCGAGCGCGCCAGCCTCTACATGACGATTCACGTCACCCTTACCGGCGTGCGCGGCCTCATCGGGGGCTTCGGCGGCATGTGGCTCTACGCGGGTTTCCCGACGCCCGGCGGCGTCGTGCCTCTGCTCGGGGAATACTGTTTCCTCTTCTGGGCGGTCGTCTGCACCGCGGGGGCGCTGGGGTTCGTCTACCTCAACTTCCGCCTGGCCAACCTGACGGCCCGGGAGCCTGGAGGCGACCGCTGATGCAGCACATTCTCGGCCAGGAAGGGGCGATTGAGATCCTGCAAGGCTCGCTGCGCGCGGGGCGCTTTCCGCACGCGTGGATCTTCCATGGGCCCGCGGGAGTGGGCAAGCGGACGACCGCCGAGGCGCTGGCCGCCATTCTGCTCGATCCCGAGGCGGCGCCGAACCTGACGGGCCTGATTGAGGCCGATCCGCAGGGGCGCACGAGCCGGCTCATCGCCGCGGGCACCCATCCCGACGTGCATCTCGTGACGCGCCGGATCGCCGAGTTCTCCAGCGATGCGGAGGTGAGGCGGCGCAAGCAGACGAACATTCCGGTGGGGGTAGTGCGGGAGTTCATCGTCGAGCCGGCGTCGCGGTCGGGCCACGGCTCGGCGGGGGCGCGGGCGTCCAAGGTTTTCATTGTGGACGAGGCGGAGTACCTGGATGACCCGGCCCAGAACGTGCTGCTCAAGACCCTCGAGGAGCCGCCGCCGGGTACCGTGATTCTCCTCATCACCGCCGGCGAAGACCTGCTCCTGCCGACGATCCGCAGCCGCTGCCAGCGCATCGCGTTTCAGCCGCTGAGCGATGAAGCGATGGAGCAATGGATGCGGCAGCGGGGGGTGAGCGCGGGCGCCGTCGAGCGGCGCTGGCTGCTGCGATTCGCGCACGGTTCTCCCGGACTTGCGGCGCAGGCGCTGGAGCACGGCCTCTACGACTGGTTCGCGCAGATCGAGTCGAAGATCCGCACGCTGGAAGCAGGGGGGTATCCCGCCGACCTGGGCTCGACCTGCGCCAAACTGGTCGAGGGCTTCGCCGCGGCCGCCATCAAGGCCAATGCGAACGCGAGCAAGGAGGCGGCCAACCGCACGGCGGCGGACTACCTCTTCATCATCTTCGCCCGCGAGGTTCAGGAGCGCCTGAGGGCGGCGCTGGCGGCAGGCGAAGATCCTGAACCATGGCTGGCGGTGATCGATCTCATTCACGAGTCGGAGCGCATGCTCGATTCGCACCTGAACCTCAGCCAGGTCCTGGAGAACCTGGTGATTCAATGGGCGGATGTCTTTGATCGGGCTGCGGCGTCGAAGTGAGGGCGGCCCCGCCGGGCAGCGGAGGTCGGGTCAGCCCTGCAGCGCGATTGACAGGCCCGGCCCAACGGGGCCGCCGCGGGATGCGGCCCGCTCCTCGCGCAGTTTTTCGATCGCCAGCACCCATGTCTCATTCTCGTACTCGAGGAGGCGGATGACCTCATCGACGATCGAGGCGTCGCGCGCGGCGCTGGCCTCCATGAGCCGGCGGTACATGAAGGTGTAAAGCGCAGCGAGTCGGCGGCACAGGTCTGGCGCCACTTCCGGCCGCAGCGCGTTGATCAGTTCCATCAGGATGTCCTGGCACTGATGGATGCCCTGGTAACTCTTCTCGAAGTTGCGTTCGCGCAGCCCGTCGGCGCCCTGGCGGGCGAAGCGCAAGGCGCCTTCGAGGAGCATCATGCGAAGTTCCTCGGGAGGGGCGGAGAAGACGCGCTGGCGAAGGTAGGCGCTGGCGCCGTTGTGCGCCGCCGGGAGGTTCTGCGCTGCGGATGCCGCGGCGCCTGCGGGACTCTGGGCCTGCCTGTTGTTCATAGGACTCATGAGATCGACCGCGGCATGGGCCCGGGATGAATGCGCTGGAAACGTCCGGATACGAAGTCCGCCGGGCGTTATTGGATCGGGCGAATGGAGGCAAGCGCCGTCTGCTGGCTCTGAAGGGCCGCGAGCGCCTGCTCCATGGCGGAGAACTGCCTTTCCAACTGCACGCGACGCGCCTCCAGTTTGGCGTCAAACGCCTCGATACGCTTGGTCTGGAGGCGGATCATCGTGTCGTAGTTTCGATTGACGAGCGTGAGCGACCCGTCGATCGAGTTGGTCATGTCCTTGACGAGTTCGTTGAGGCGTTCGACGACGCCGAGCGAGTCGAAGATTGGCTCGGGCGACTCGTAGGTGATGCCGTTGCCGAGATCGATTTTCTGGTCGTCGGCCAGTTCGCGGGCCGCGAAGACGTTGGCGACGGCGTCGGGGTCCTCCGCGAGCGCCTCGCGCAGGCGATCCTCGTTGAGGACGAGTTTGCCCCCCGCGCCGACGGAGACGCCCACCTGCGCGAGGTTCTGGTACTGGGTGTCAACGCCCATCGCGCTGCCCTGCACCGTCCGGTACAACTGGCTGCGGATGCGCGCGATCGTCGAGTCGCCCAGCAGAATGCCCTTCTCCTCGGTCTCGGCGTCGTATTTGCCCAGGTCATTGATGCGCGTCAGAACGTTGTTGAAGGCGGTGACCCACGACTTGACCGTCTCGATCTTCTTCGTCGTGTCGTCCGCGATGGTGAGCGTGACGGGCGACTCGCTCGCCGAGCGAAGGTCGATCTTCACTCCCGACACCACGTTGTCGAGCGTGTTGCGCGTGCTGGTGATGAGAACAGCCTGGGCGGGATCGGTCGAGCCGAAGAAGACGACGGCATCCTGCGCCTTGTTCAGTTCGTTCAGGCCGAGGTCCACGTCGCCGGTGTCGATGATCAGGTCGCCCGCGCTGCCCGAGATCCGGCTCGTGAGGGAGAGGTAGTAGGGATTGTCGCCGGTGCCGTTGTTGATGACCGAAGCAGCGACGTTGAGTTTTGCATCCGTGATTTTCGCGACGAGGTCGTCAAGCGTGTCGGTGGCTTCGAGCGTGAGGCGCTGCTCGTAGGAGCCGTCGATGAAGTTGCTGGCGGTCGAGTCGGCGGCCTCGCCGAGGATGTTGAGGTCCTTGGCGGTCGTACCCGAGACGCTTTCGACCTTGATGGCCACCACGGGGCTGGCGGCCGTATTCTCGATGATGATCCCGTCGCCGGTGTCGTTGAGGCGCGCGTTAATGTCGAGGCCCTGGGCGTTGATCTCGGCGATCACGTCCTGAAGCGTCTTCGAGTCGCTTCCGATGTTCACGACCGAGGTCTCGCCCAGCCCGTCGGTGATGCGGAACGAGCCGGTGCCCACTCCCCGGCCGTAGTTGAGTTCGCTCAGCGCCATGGCGGCTGAAACGTACTGCAACTGGAGATTCTCGCCGGAAACTTCGTTGCTCGCGACCCCTCCGGGAACGGTCTCGAGGCCGAGCGCCGCCGCCGCGTCGCCGGAGATGATCAGGTTTCCCGCCCCGCCGACGGTGTCGGTGATCTTCAGCCCGTTGCCCGCCCGGTTGAGCGAGGCGGTGATGTTGATCGTGGCCGACGCATTGATCTCGCGGATGATGTCGCTTACCGACCAGTTCGGGTCGATCGTGAAGGTGTCGAGGTTGCCGGCGCGATCCTGGATGGTGAGGGTGGTGGCGCCGCTCAGGCCGCTTCCCCCGTTGAGGCTGCGGGTGAGCACCGAGTTGAGTCCGGCGCGGATGCGGTCGCCGCCGATCGTGTCGGGGTCGGAGAGGTCGGCGGCCTTGAAGATGCCGAGATCGACGGCGGCCTGAGTGGCGCCGGCGGTTCCGGGCTGGACTTCGAAGGTGGCGCCGCCCGTGGTCGTGTCGGTGAGTTCGATGCTCAGGCCGTCGGCGCTGATCGAGAGGGTGACGGCGCCTCCGGTCTGCGATTCGATGCGGTCCTTGACCCCTTCGAGCGTCGTCACCGCCTCGATGAAGTCTTCGCCGCTGGTGAGGCGTCCGAGTTTGATCTCGTGGATGACGCCGTCGGCGGTCTGGATGTTGAAGTCCGTCACGTCCACGCCCCGGTTGATGAGCACGCCGTTGCCGTCGTTGAGGGTGGCCAGGCGCGTTCCGAGCGCGATGGAGTTGACCTGCGAGCCGACGATCTGGCCCGCGGCGTTGCCCGCGATGCCCAGCGAGGTGGCGGTGGTGTAGCCGGACGCATTCTCGATGATGAGATTGCCGCCGCCCCCCGCGTTGTCGGTGACGGTCAGGCCCGTGCCGTCGTCGCTGACGGCGATCGTCACGTCAATCGACGTCGTCTCGTTGATGGCTTTGAGCACGTCGCCGACGGTGACGGCGCGCGAGAGGTCGATGGTGGCGCTGGCGCCGGAGGAGTCGGTGATCCTGATCTTGCCGCGCGCCACCCCTCCGCCTCCGTTGAGCGAGGAGAGGGCGGCGTCGGCGCTGAGGCGCCCCTTGCCGTACTCGAAGGAAATCTCCGTGAGCCCGAGCCCCGTGCTGCTGCGATCAGCCATGCCGGCCGAGAGGTACTGGCTCGAGGACACAAGGCGATCGACGAGAAAGGTGTACTCGCCGGGCTGCGCGCCGGTTTGAGCCGAGGCCGTCAGCACGTCGGCGTTGCTGCTCGTCGCCGTCTTGGACTGGAAGATCTTCTCCGTCGCAAACTTCGCGGAGGCGGACTGGAGGGAGAGCAGCAGGCTGTTGAGGCCGAGAAACGCCGACTGCTCCGCCTGGAGTTGCGTCTGGCGGCTGATGGCGAGCAGTTTCGGCCGCGACTCGATCGCCAGCAGTTGCTGAATGAGCGTGGCGGTGTCGATGCCGCTGACGAGTCCGATGCCTGTTGAAATGCCCGACATGCGTGCCTCCGACGGACTCGCGGTGCGCTCGGCTTCGCGGTGAATCGAGAGGGGAGTCAGCACCCCCCACCCGGGAGAAGCAAGGAACGTGCCCCCAAAAAGCCATTATCGACCCTGCGCGGGGGCGCTCTTCAGCGGGGAGTTCGCGCAGTCATTGCGCTTCCCGGCAAGATCGGCCGGCAAGGCGCCGGTCTTCATGCAATGTGCCCGGGTCCGGCGATTGCCGGCCAGACGGACCCGGTGAGAGGCCGCGGAGGCCCTGCCCCTTACGCCGCCCCTCGGGTAGGCCGATCTTGGGCACATGGCCGTGCTTGAGCACAATCCGCGAGCCGACCGCGTCGAGGTCATCCTGCAGCAACTGCACACGCTGCCGACTCTCTCACCCATCGCGATGCGCCTCCTCTCACTCACCTCCAGTGATGAGAGCGAGATCCGGGAGATCGTGAAGATCATCGAGTCGGACCCGTCGATCACGGCCAAAGTGCTCAGCCTGTGCCGCCGCGCCGAGACGGGTCTGGGAACGCGCATCACGACGATCGATCGGGCAGTAGTGATGCTCGGTTTCGAGGCGATCCGCAACGCCGTGCTCTCGGTGGAGATTTACAATCTCTTCGAGAGCGGCCGTTTCCGCGAGAGCGCCCCTGCGTCCGGTTCGGGGGCGGCGGTCGATGCGGCGCCCGGGCGCCCGTTTGACAGCGCCGGTTTCTGGATGCACAGCATCGCCGTCGCCGTGGCCGCGGAGCTTCTCGCGAAGCGCCGAACCCTTGAGCCTCGCCTCGCGCCGGATGAGGCGTTCGTCTGCGGCCTGCTGCACGATCTGGGCAAACTCGCGCTTGAGCGCCTCCTGCCGCGCGGCTACGAGCGTGTCGTCGAACTGGCCGAGCAGCGCCAGGCGAACATCGCCGAGATGGAGCGGCGCGTGATCGGCCTCGACCATCACACGACCGGCAAGCGCCTCGCCGAGCAGTGGAGCCTGCCGCACATCATCCAGGACGTCATGTGGCTGCACGGGCAGCCCGTTGAGACCCTGCCCGCCCTCCCCCACGAGGGAATGATCGCGCTGGTGACCCTGGCCGACCACATCGTCCGCAAGCAGCACATCGGCTACTCGGGCAATCACGTCTTTCCCGACGATCTCCCGACCCTCTGCGCGCACGTCGGCGTGACGCTCGACGACACGCGCGACGTGGCGCAGCACGTTCACGTCGAAACGGCGCAGCGGTGCGAGATTCTCGGCCTGTCGCAGACCCCGGCCGAGGGGCTCTTCCTCGCCTCGATCGCCCGGGCCAATCAGGCGCTGGGGCGCATCAACGAGGCGCTGGAACGGCGCTCCCAGGCCGCGCACCGCAATGAGCAGGTGCTC
Source organism: Phycisphaerae bacterium (assembly GCA_039794345.1). Lineage (GTDB taxonomy): Bacteria > Planctomycetota > Phycisphaerae > Phycisphaerales > UBA5793 > UBA5793. The sequence continues at coordinate 13,230 of JBDIVQ010000062.1, forward strand.
CGGGCGATCATTGACTTCCACCAGCAGGCGGCGCCGGGCCTCTCGATCGTCGCCGTCTGCGGGAACGTCGTCGCGTCGGCGGCGAAGGAGTTCGGCCGCGGCTTCTTCGCCATGCTCTATCCCTCGGCTCGCTCTGAGGCGTGGCAGATCGGACAATTCTCCTGCGACGGCCGCCTCCTCCGCGCCCAGACGGTCGATGTCCCCGCCGCGGGCCTGGACGTCGATTCCCTCTCCGACGATCTCCAGGTCTCCGTCGGGATGCTCGGCCTGCTTCCCGCGCTGAGCGAGTCGATCGGCGACGCCTCGGACCTGCGCAACGTACGGCTGCTGCCGCTGCGCAGCGGCTGGGGGTTGTCGGCCGTCCTGCTCCATGACCGGCCGGTGCGCGAGATGGGGCTGTCGCGCTCGCAGATGCTGGCGCTGTGCGAGACGTGGGCCGCCGCCATCGCCGCCGCCCGACAGCACGAAGGCGCGCGGCAACTGGGTGAGCAACTGGCCGAGTCCAACCGAATCCTCACCGAGACTCAGGCCAAACTCGCCCGGTCGCAGGCGCTGGCTTCGCTGGGCGAGATGGCGGCCGGCGCCGCCCATGAGATGAACAACCCCCTGTGCGTCATCTCCGGCCGCTCGCAGGTTCTTGCCTCCCAACTGACCAACCCGCGCGAGCGCCGCATGGCCGAGCAGATCAGCGAGCAGGCGCAGCGCCTCAGCGACCTCATCACCAGCCTGCACCTCTTCACCGAACCGCCTCGTCCCGAGCCGGGCCGGGTGCGCCTCAGCGACCTCGTCGGTCGTGCCGTGCGCCTCGCCCGCGAGCGGGCGGACGTCAACGCGCCGATCACGGTTCGTCTCGCCGGGGGCTTGCCTGACGCCTGGCTCGACGGCGAGCAGGTGAGCAACGCGCTGGTCGAACTCATCGTCAACGCGATCGAAGCCCGGCCGAGGCACTTTATCGACGTGCAGGTTCAGGTGGAGGCCTCGCCGATTGCGGACGACGAAACCGGCGGCGTCGTTCGTGAGTCCGGCCGCGGCGAAGGGCGATTGCTCATCGTCGTCAAGGACGACGGGCAGGGAATGAACGAGCACACCCTCACCCACGCCTTTGATCCGTTCTTTTCCGTCAAGCCCGCCGGCCGCCAACCCGGGCTGGGACTCTCACGCGCCCAACGCCTCGTCGCCGCCAACGGGGGGGCGATCGAACTCGAATCTCAACCCAATGTCGGCACAACCGCCCGGATCATCCTCAAGTCGTGGCGCGTTCCCGACGACGAGCAGACGCACGAGGCGACCGGCGGCGAAGCCGACGCCGACGCGCCCCAGCACGCGGCCTGACCGCCGCTTCCGGAGTTCCGACTCTCACTCTCGCCACGGAACCATCACGATCACTCAACTCTGACGGAGCACGCGGTGAAGAAGGCACGTCCGAAACCCATGCAGATCGACAGCGCCCGGCGCGCCGCCGAAGCGACCGTCCAACCCGGCCGCATACTCGTCATAGACGATGATCCGCAAACGTGCGCGGCGCTGGCGGCGGCGGTGGCCGGCGCCTCAGTCGTCCTCAGCGCGGCACCTTCGCTGCGCGAGGGGCTGGCGCGGCCTGATGCCACGCTGATCGACGTCGTCGTACTGGCGGCGGAGGACGCGGCCGACGTGCGGGACGCCGCCTTCCAGATGCAGGCGGCGCGCAGCGCGGCCCGCCTCGTCATCCGGTCGGCGGTCGCGGACTTCGACCTGGCCGTCGCCGCGATGCGCTGCGGCGCCGTTGACTGCCTGCTTCCGAGCGCGTCGGAAGAGGACATCCGCCTCCGCCTGCTCGAGGCCCTGGCCGTCGCGCAGCGCGGGCGCCAGCAGCAGCACCGCCTCGAGCAACTCAAGCGCATCTGCAAGCGCATGAACACGGCGCGCATCGATGTGACCAACCAGGTCGATTCGCTCTGCAACGACCTCGTCCATGCCTACCAGGAACTGACCGACCAGATCTCCCACGTCACCGCCGTGACCGAGTTCGCCGCGGTCATACGGCAGGAACTTGACGTGGAGGAACTGCTGCGCACGACCCTCGAATACCTGCTGCGCAAACTCGGCCCGACCAACGCGGCGATCTTCCTGCCCGCGGCGGGAGACGACTTCACTCTCGGAGCCTACATCAACTACGACTGCACCAGGGAAGCGGGCAACTTCCTGCTCGAGCACCTCGCCGACGTCGTCGCTCCGCTGCTCGCCGAAGAGACGGAACTCCTTGAATTCCTCGACAACCAGTCCCTCGCCGACTGGATGGGAGACGACGCAGCCTACCTGGCCGAGGCGCACGTGCTGGCCTTCTCCTGCCGACACGACGGCGAGTGCCTCGCGATGTTCATGCTCTGGCGTGACGCGAAGGCTCCCTTCGCCGCCGACCTCGTGAATCTGCTCCGCCCCCTCTCCGCCGCCTTCACCCGGCAACTGGCGCACGTGATCCACGTACACCACCGCCACCTGCCCGACGACGACTGGCCGCCCTTCAAGGAACCCGACGAAGACTCAGGCGGACTCGCCGCGTAAGCCCACGCCGCGCCCCACACCCTGCACTCGCACCAGGATGGAGCCTGCCGTCTCGCGACAGCGCTCTTCCGCCAACCGCCCCTTGAGCGTCAGCGTTCGCGCCTCCTCAATGCGCACCGGGACGATTGAGCCGATGAGCGCCTCGGCCTGCGCGCGCGGCGCGTGGAAGACGGTGATGAGGTCGCCATCGGTGCGCCCGCTCAACTGCACGAGGGCCTCGTCGGCGCCGAAATCGAACTCAGCCATCGACGCGCAGGCGCTGCCGCAGTCGTCTCCGCCGCTGCCGGCGCCGGAGAGCGTTCGGCCGTTGAGCGTGAGTCCAACCGCGCCGCGGGCGCGCGGCGGCTCGCTCGCATCCGCAGGCGCTCGCCGCGCCTGCACGGTTGACAGGCCCTCGACGAAGACCTCGACGGTTCGCCCGATGTGCGCCTCGTGAATCGCTCGGGAGATCTCCCCCTGAATCGCGAGAAGTGCGTTGTTGCGCCGCCGCTTCACTTCATCGGGCACATCATCGGGAAGACGGTCAAACGCCGGGGTGCCCGGCCGCGGTGAGTACTTGAAGACGAAGCAGTTCTTGAACTTCGCCCAGCGCAGCAGATCGGCCGTTGCCTGGAAGTCCGCTTCCGTCTCGCCCGGAAAGCCGACGATCACGTCGCTGGCGATCATCGCGCCAGGGAGGTACGCCCGGATGCGCTCGATGAAGTCGCGGTACTCCTCAATGGTGTAGCCGCGATTCATCGCTTCGAGAATGCGGTTCGAGGCGGACTGCACCGGCACGTGGAGGTATCGGCAGATGCGCGGGCAGTCGCGGATCGCTTCGAGCACGTCGTCGCCGAAGTCGCGGGGATAACTTGTAACGAAGCGCAGCCGCCGCAGGCCGGGAATCTCATCGTGAATCCGCCGCAACAGGCCGGCGAAGGTCGTCACGCGTCCGCCGCCGAGCGGGTCGCGGTCGTGCCCGCCGGTGAAGGACCGGCCTTTCTGGGGCTGGACCACGCCCTCCACCGTCACCGCCGCGTCATGTTCGAAGCGATAGTGGTTGACCGTCTGGCCGAGGAGGGTGATTTCGACGACGCCCTGCGCGACGAGCCTGCGGCATTCATCAACGATCGTGTCCGGCGGGCGGTGCATCTCGGCGCCGCGCGTGAAGGGCACGACGCAGTAGGTGCAGAACTTGTTGCACCCGCGCGTGATGCGGACGTAGGCGCTTCGGCCGGCGGCCCGCTGATCGTCGGGGCTGAAACTTCGTGACAGATCGAGCCGCTCGAGGCTGTCTTCCGCGGCCGCCAGCGTTGCGCTGCGCCTTGATGTGTTGCCCTGAAGCGCCACCGCCGGTTCGGCGGTCGTGCTCGCGTTGCGCAGCAGCAGCGGGAGTTTGTCCAGTTCGCCCGGGCCGCACAGCAGGTCCACGTGCGGGAACTTGCGCAGCAGGTCGCGCCCGTCGCGCTCCGCCATGCACCCGAGCACGCCGAGGAGCAGGTCAGGCCGCCGCTCCTTGCGCGCCTTCATCAGCCCGAGGCGCGACCAGACTTTCTGCTCCGCCTGCTCGCGCACGGAGCAGGTGTTGTAGAGGATGACTCCCGCCTCATCCGCGTCGGGCGTGAAGCGATACCCCAGCGCGCGCAACTGCGAAGTGACCAGATCGCTGTCCAGTTCGTTCATCTGGCAGCCGAAGGTCTCGAGGTAAACGAGTTGGGCGCCGGGCGCGGTCATGGGTGAATGATAGGGCCGGCGTCGTCGCCGCCGGGTGGCGGGTGCGGAGCGGGACCGGCCTCGGAGAGGAGGCTTTGCCCTTGGGCCCTTTCGCCCCTTCAATAGGACCATGACGTACACCGTTCTCGCCCGCCGCTACCGCTCGCAGGACTTCGACGAAGTCATCGGTCAGGAGGCGATCGCGCGCACGCTCAGGCGGGCGATCGATACGAACCGCGTGGCCCACGCGTTTCTCTTCACCGGGACGCGCGGCGTGGGCAAGACCTCAATGGCCCGCATCTTCGCCAAGGCCCTCAACGTCACCGCCGACCTCCGCGACGCCGAGGAGATCGCCAAGGCGATCATGCTCGGCAGCGACATCGACGTCATCGAGATCGACGGCGCCTCGAATCGAGGCGTTGATGAGGCGCGCGACCTGATCGCCAACTGCATCTACCGCCCGGCGCGCTGCCCCTACAAAATCTACATCATCGACGAAGTCCACATGCTCACGCGCGAGGCCTTCAACGCCCTCCTCAAGACGATGGAGGAGCCGCCGGCGCACGTCAAGTTCATTCTCTGCACGACCGAGCCGCACAGGGTTCCCGCGACGATTCAGTCGCGCTGCCAGCGATTCGACTTCCGCATGATCCCGACAAAGCGGATCGCCGAGCACCTGCGCGAGGTGCTCAAGCGCGAGAAGATCAAGGCGGATGAGCGCGTGGTGCTGGCGGTGGCGCGGCTCGGCCGGGGCTCGATGCGCGATGCGCTGAGCCTCCTCGACCGCCTCCTCTCCGAGGGTGAGAAGGCGATCACCGAGGAGATGCTCGCGCAGACGCTCGGCCTGCCGGACCACTCGCTCGTCGATGCGTTCGTCACCGCGGTGGGGGACGGCGAACCCGCCGCCGCTCTCGCGCAGATGAACGAGATGCTCAATCGCGGCGTTTCGCCCGACCAGTTCATCGAAGTGGTCGTCGATCGGCTGCGCCTGCTCATGCTGGCCTGCGCCTGCGGCGTCGAAAGCGAACTGCTCGAACTCGCCGACGACGAGCGCGCCGAGATCGCCGCGCAGGCGGAGCAGTTCGACGCGCCGGCCCTCGTCTACATGATCGCCCTGCTCGAGAACGTCCAGCGCTCGCTCAAACAGAGCGTGACGGGACAGGCGCTCCTCGAGGCGGCGGTGGTACGGCTGGCGCTGAGCGAGAAGTTCGCGGATGCGGCGATGCTGCTGCGGGGCGGCGCCTTGCCCCGGACCGCTTCCGCCTCCGGCGCCGCCGCGGCGGAGACGGCGCAAAAAAAAAATACCGCGAGCGGTGACCAGCCGCCGCGGCTGAGCGACCTCGCCTCCTCCGCGCGTCGCGCCGCCGAACCGCTCCGCGCCGAGTCTGCGGCCGCCGGAGCGCCCGATCCCTCCCCGCCCGTGGCCGCCGCCGGGCGCGATGCCGAGGGCGCGTGGCCCGAGGTGCAGCGCCGCGCCCACCAGAACGCGCGGCTCTCGACGGTCATTGATCACCTCACCTGGAATGAACGCCTCGACGGCTCCACCCTCGTGCTGACGCTCGATGACGCCTCGATGCTCGCCTTCGCCCGGACCTGTCTGCCGGGACTGGAGAAGCAGTTCGCCGAGGTGCTGGGACGATCGGTCAAGGTCGAACTCAGCGTGGCCCCGGGCGCGCGGGAGCAGGAGTCGCCGCGTCAAGAGGCCGCCGCCTCGGCGGCGGAGATCGAGGCCGCGGCTCAGATTCCGCTGGTCCGCAAGGCGATGGACCTTCTGGATGCAAGAATCGTCGGGGTCGAATCCACCCGCCGTTCGCCCGGGGATTGATGCTCGCCGCATTTCGACGCCGCTTTGGATTTGGAGACACCGTGTTCGATCAGTTCAAGAACCTCGGCCAGCTTGCGGGAATGCTCAAGAACGCCGGGCGCATCCGCGAGCAGTTGCAGCAGGCTCAGGAGCACCTCAGGTCGGTCCGCGTGAGCGCCGAGACTGGCGGCGGCGCCGTCAAGGCCACCGCCACCGGCGCCTTGCGCCTCCATGCCGTCGAAATCGATCCGGCGATGTTTGCGGCTCTCGTCGAATCGGGCGGTGAAGAGGATCGACGCATGGCCGAGGATCTCATCGTCGGCGCCGTGAACGCGGCACTGGAGAAGGCGCAGCGCCTCGCCGCGGAGGAGATGTCGCGGCGCGCGCGCGAGATGGGCCTGCCGGTCGATCCGGACTCCGACCTGGGTGGCCTGCTGGGCCAGTGAACTCATCGTGCCCGCGCCGATCGGCGCGGCACCCGCGGTGTCCGCGGCGCTACGGCACTTCCGCGACGTTGCTCGTTTCGCACGGGTTGCCGAGCGCGACGAGCTGCACGCGGCCGCCGCAGGCGCCGGCGCCGGCCTGCCCGTTGACGGCCCCCGAGCCGCCGCCGGTACCGATCGTGGTTACGAGTTGAAGTTGGTTGGTCCCGAGTCCGAGTTGCGTGCCCTGGCATGGGCCGCCCTGTACGACGAAGTTGCCGGTGTGGCGCGCAAAGACGATTCCCTGCTGCGTGTTGGCCGGAGCGTTGTTCCAGGCGATGCGCACCGTTCCGGGGCACGGACCGGTGATGTCGCACGCATAGCCGCCGCCTCCGCCGAAGCGGAACTCGCCGGAGAGGGCGTTTTGCGTTTCGAGGCCGGGCACGACCACCGTCGCGAGCAGCTGACCGCTGCGCGACCACTGTTCGAGGGTGCCCTGGCGGTTGCGGTCATGAAGCCAGAGCGTGCCGTCCGCCGGGTCGAGGGCCAGGGCCATGTTCTTGGTGTGACCGGTCGTGAAGGAACTGAGAATGTTGCCCTGGCGGTCGTACTGCGTGAGGTTGGAGCCGGAGAACGTGCCCACCCAGATCGAGTCGTTGTCGGGGTCATACGCCAGGGCGCCGATGCCGCCGGCGGTGAACATCCGCACCGGGTTGCTCCAGTCGAGTCCGAATTGCCAGACGACGCCTGCCGTGTCGATGGAGTAGTTGCTCTGCCCGTCGGTCGTACCGTCCCAGCAGCGCGACGTTCCGGCGGGATGGGTGTAGCGCGGTCCGAGATCGTTGCCGTTAAAGTCGTAGTCGGCTCCGACATCGCCCACGTCCGCGCCCATGGTGCGCACGGTGTCGCGAACGACCATCGGGTATTGATAGCGATCCGTCGCCGGCGCCAGCTCCCAGGTCCGGAGGATCGTGCCGTTCTGCACCACGGTGAACTGATCCTGGTCGCCGGAGTGCAGGAAGTACTCGCTGGTCTGAGCCCCGGCCGGTGCGGCGGCGCACAGCATCGCGGCCGCGCTCAGCATTGCCGCCGCGCTCGGCGCGACCGCGTGATGGAAGAAGCGTCCTCGTGTGATTCGGTGGGCACTCATCTTTCTCTCTCCTTCTGGCGTGAGCCCGGAACATCGGTCCCGGTATTCTAGAGCCCTTTCACTTCAGGTGTAGCGGGTGCCACTGCACGCTCGCCGCTTCGGGCGAGAGTGCAGTGCGGCGGGCAGGGGTGTGTGATTGTGAATCAAGAGGGTGCCACTGCACGCTCGC
>JBDIVQ010000063.1:0-20932 GCA_039794345.1 Phycisphaerae bacterium
CGAGGGTGCAGGCACGATCGTCCGCCGTTGCCCTTCGCACTGCACTCTCGCTCAGAGCAGCGAGCGTGCAGTGGCACCGTCGCTCCAGTTGAAATGGACGTGCGCTAATGCCGCGTCTTCTCGACTCGCTCCAGGACGTCAACCACGAGGTCGCTGTAGCGGCTCAGCGGGCAGTCGCGCGTGGTGCGATCCGCGCAGTAATCCCCCGCCGTCGGGCTCGACTGGCACGTCTGACAGATCAGTTGCTGGATCGCGTACTCGTACGGCCCGAGATCCGGCGACTCGACCTGCTCGGCAATGATCCGCAGTTTGGGGAGGTTGATGAAGATCGTGCACTCCGTTTCGCACGGACGAGGCTGATGAAGGGGCCAGGGCCCGAGGGGTTGCCGCTGGCTGCACTGCGGGCACACCTCTGCGCGGAGGGCCCGTTTCATGACGTCGAGGGTGAGGAGGCGTTGCATGGCTTGCTCCCGGAGCGCCCGGCGGCGCCCCGAACACAGGAAGGACTCGGTTACGAGCGGCTGCGCGCCAGTCGTCGGTACTCCAGCCACGACCACAGCGCGAAGCCGCCGAGCAGAAGAAAACTGATGACGTAGGCGAAGATGGCGTACTGAGTGGGGGTCATGCGTTGCCTCCGGCCGGCACGAGGCGCGGCTCTTCGAATTCGGTTTCGACTTCTTCCAGTGCGGTGCGGCGGAGCCGGTTGATCCGGAACGAGAGCATGATGAGCCCGGCGGCGAACATCGTCATCGGCACAAACCACGCCAGCAGCGTCGTGCCCATCCGCGCCGTCAGAACGATCTCCTTGGGGTGGATGTCCGGCAGGAGTTTGGTGGAGAGGTAGACGAGCGGCACGTCGAGGAAGGCGATCACGCCGTAGACCGCGCTGATGAGCGCCCGCTTCTGCGACGACTCGATCGAGGGACGGATGACGAGGTAGACGACGTAGAGGAGCCAGAGGATGAGGCTGAAGGTGAGGCGCGGGCTCCACGTCCACCACTGCCCCCAGGCGCTGCGGCCCCAGATCATGCCCGTGATCAGCACGAGCGAGGCGAGCAGGACGGAGACTTTCGCCGCCGCGCTCGCGACGTCATCCCACCACAGGCGGCGCTGCAGGAGGTACATGACGCTGCCGATGAAGACGACGAAGCAGGCGACGAAGGTATGAATCGCCGCCGGCAGGTGGATGTAGAAGATCTTCTGTACATCGCCCATCGTTGCTTCGCGCGGCGTCCAGAATACCAGCATCCCCAGGACGCCGGCAAACAACAGCAGCGTGGCGATCCAGTAGAGCCGAACGATGGTCGTGGTCGGAGAGGGGTTCATGGCAATGCTCCTTAATCTTCGAGGACCATCTCGAAGACAAGCCAGGAAACAACGAGGAAGATGAGATCAAATGCGACGAGAATGGCCAGACCGGCGCCGCCCAGCGCTTCGCCCTGCTCGAACACCGCATGCAGCAGGCGGGTCGAAGCGACGACCAGCGGCAGCGCCACGGGAAAGACGAGCATCGCCAGCAGGCCGCCCGCCAGCCGCGTCGAACTCGTCAGGGCGGCAAAGAGCGTGCCGATCGCCGCGTAGCCGACCATGCTCACGAGCATCACGGCCGCAAACCCGCCGGGCGCGGCCGAGAGGTCAAAGTGAAAGAACACGACCGCGACGGGCGTCACGACCAGGGCGATCGCGAACATGAGAAGGAGATTGGCGAGGAGTTTGGAGGCGAAAATCGCCCCGCGATCCACCGGCGCCAGCAGGAGGCCCGCCAGCGCATCATCATGCCGCTCCACCGCCATGGTGCGCTCGAAGACGAGGACGCCGCCGAAGAGGTAGGCCACCCAGAGGATCGCGGTCGCGCTCAGGCCGTCGGCGCCCCGGCCGGGGCTCAGGCCGATGCCGAGCACGACGACGATGAGCACCGCGAGGACGGCGACGAGGCCCACCGTCTGCCGGCCGCGCGCCTCGATGCGCAGATCCTTGGCCGTGAGCATCGCGATGTGACGCACGGTCCGGGTCATCGCTTCTCAATCTCCTCCAGCGCCTCTTCGGCGCTCAGGGACGCGGCGGGCGCATCGAGCGCGAGCCGCCCCCGCCGCAGCACGAGCACGCGCTGCGCCAACCGAAGACTCTGCCGAACGTCGTGGTTGGCGAGGACGATGGCCATGCCCTGCCCGTTGAGTTCCTCGAGCAGCCGCTCGACGGTGCGCCCCGAGGGGGCGTCGAGGCCCGCGAACGGCTCGTCCGCCAGCAGAAGGCGCGGCTCATGGAGCAGCGACCGCGCGATCGACACGCGCTGCACCATGCCGCGGCTGAAGGTCTTCACCGCATCGTGGGCGCGGTCCGCCAGGCCGACGAACTCGAGCAGGTCCATCGCGCGGACCGTCGGCTCCGAGAGATCGTGCAGGCGCCCGAAGAAGACCAGGTTCTCCAGCGCGGAGAGGTCTCGGTAGAGCATCGGCTGGTGCCCGATCAGCCCGATGCCGGCGCGGATGGCGGCGCCGTGGCCGCGAACGCTGCGGCCGAAGATCTCCAGATCGCCCCGAGTCGGCGCCGTGAGCGTCGAAAGCAGCCGCAGGAGCGTCGTCTTGCCGGCGCCGTTGGCGCCGAGCAGGCCGGCGTAGCAGCCGGCGGGAAGTTCGAACGTCAGGTCGCGCAGGATCGGGCGATCGTCGATCACCTTGCAGAGGTTGATCGCCCGGACCGCCGGGGACGACACCGCCGCATCCGCCAGGGGCGCCAGCCGCAGACGCCTCGCCGGCGCACGATCTGCCGCGGCACCGCGGCCAGCGGGTCGCGGCGTCTCGGAGGTCGGGATGGCGAGTCGGCCGTTCATCGGCGTTCTTTCCTCGCGCCGCACCCGGCGGCGCCGTCCCTGGGCGCTCAGCCTGCGGCGGCCGCGGGGCGCGGCGCCTTCAGCAGCACGATGATGATCCCGGCAAGCAGGAGCACTCCCGCTCCCACCGCCGCGAAGAGTTTGATCCGGCTGTTGGCGCTGCTGACCGCTTCGAGTGAGCCGACGGGCGCCAGGCCGGCGAAGGACAATCCCGCGACCTGGTTGGCGGCGAGGGCTTCGGCCTGAAAGAGGCGGACCCGCGAGGCGCCCATCGCCTCGGCGCCGCCGTCCTTCAATCCGTTCGTCGTCACCTCGGTGCCGTCGTCGGCCATGAAGGCGATGATGTGGTCCGTGCGGACCGGGGCGCTCAGCGCCAGGTTCGCCGTCGTCCCCTTGACGGGCACGAGGTAGGAAAAGCGATACTGCGCCCGGCCGGGCATCATGGGCATCTGCACGCCCAGCAGCCCGGCGTCGCTCAACACGGTGCAGCACCAGCCGTGAAACCCTCCGATGAGTTGCACGTCTTTCGCCTCGGGGGGCAACTGGAACTGGGCCGTGGTGCGCTTGGCGTCGGGCGTCGAATCGACGGGGTCGCCCAGCCAGGTCTGCGTGGCTTCGTTGCTCGTGACCACCGTCTCGGAGACGAGCAGGCCCTGTTCGGTTCGCTCGATCATGACGTGGCGCATCGCGATGGTCCACTCGGGCCGCTGATCCGTCGTGTCATAGACGGTGATCTCGATGTTCGCCTGGTTGGACTGCGGCGTGAGGTTGGGTCCGGTTTCCTGGTAGAAGACGCCGGCGTAGTTGACCTGCACGATGGGGGTGACCTCCATGGCCACGGGCAGCCCCTCGACGACGACCACGCCATGCTCGTCGAGTTGCGTCTTTTCGTTGTGGACCACCTGGCCGCGATGGACCAGAATGATCTCGACGGGCGCGACGCCCACCGCCTTGCCATAAGGGGTTCCCTGAACGGCGCGGATGGCGAGTGAGCCGTTGCCGCCGGCCATGCGCTCGCGCAGTTCCGCCTCCGGGAGGGGAGCGGCCTGGGGCGTGGTCGCTTCAGGGCTGGCGGCGGGCGGCGCAGGGGGCGCCTCCTGCGCCGGCGCGGCGCCGGCACACATCAGGACAATCATCGATGCGAGGGTCAGCGTGGTATTCATGATTCAACCTTCTGAGTGGGGACAGACGAAGCAATTCACGAAGGACATGGACGGGTCAGGCCGGTCCGGTGGAGAGGCGCGCAGGAGAGGATTCAGCCGGGTGAAGCATGACCGCGGACGCTGGCTCGAGCACCGGTCGGTGCGGTCGTCGCGTTGAAGTTCTGCTGTCCTCTCGTTCGCCGGGCTCCGCGGACGATCCATTGGTGGCCGCGACCCTCATGTCCTTCGTGAAGTCCTCCGCGTGTCTCCTTCCTCCGTTGAGCGCCGCGCCGGCGGCCTTGCCGATCCGCGGCGCGAGGCAGATGAGTGATCCCAGCAGGAGTACGCCCGTGCCGATCCAGATCCAGATCGTCAGGGGATTGATGATGACCTGGAGGGCGACCACCTCGCCCCCCGCCTCCCAGCCCGCGAGGATGAGATACAGATCCTCGCGCAGGCCGGATCGCACCGCGACCTGCGCGGAGGATTCCTCGGCCTTGTCGTAGAACCGCCGCTCGGGCGAGACGTCGATCGTCGTACCGTCGGGGAGCCGGGCGCTGACGACCGCAACGACGGCGGTGTAGTTCTCGCGCCGCGACTCCTCAAGTTCCTTGAAGGTGAGCGAGTATCGGCCGACGTCGAACGTCTGCCCCGGCGCCACCTGGTGCGTGGTCTTCTGCGGGAAGAGGCTCGACCAGGCGAACCCGATGACGATGAGGGCGATGCCGAGATGGATGACGAACCCGCCCCACCGCCGGTGATTCGAGTTCACCAGGCGCGACGCCGCCCCGACCAACCCGACGCCAGCGTGCGCCCGCTCCATGCGCACGGCATGGAAGAAGTTCGCGCCGACCGCGGCGAAGGTGAGCGCGGCGAAGAAGGCGGCGATGAGCGCCCAGACATTGTGCACGCCCAGGCCGGCGACAGCGGCCGCGACGAGCGCGCCGGCGATGGCCGGCCCGAGCAGTCCGCGGCCGAGACGCCGCCCCGCCTCGTGCCCGTACACCAGCGCCGGCGCCATCGCCATCAGGCCCACGAGCGCCAGGCCCATCGGCGCGACGATCCGGTTGTAGAACGTCTGGTCGACGGTGATCTCGTTGGGCATGAAGGTGCGGGTGATGACCGGCAGCATCGTGCCCACGAGCGTGATGAGCATCATGAGCATGAGCACGACGTTGGCCATAAGCACCACCCCCTCGCGCTCGAGCAGGCTGGAGAGCCGGCGCGGCGGCGCCAGCAGCCACCAGCGCCAGGCGATGCCCGCAACGCTGCCCAGGAGCAGCAGGATGATGAACACAAGGAAGAACGTGCCCACGAGCGACTCGCCGAAGGAGTGCACCGAGGAAACGATGCCGCTGCGGGTGATGTAGGTTCCGAAGATGCAGAGGATGAAGGTGACGGCAAGGAGAACGACGTTCCAGCGCTTGAAGACGCCGCGGTGCTCCTGCATGATCATCGAGTGAATGAGCGCCGTGCCGGTGAGCCAGGGCAGGAGCGAGGCGTTCTCGACCGGATCCCACGCCCAGTAGCCGCCCCAGCCGAGTTCGATGTAGGCCCACCACGCGCCGATGATGATGCCGATGCCCAGCGCCAGCCACGCGAAGATCACCCAGCGGCGGATATCGCTCAGCCAGCGGGCGTCGGTGCGCCGCTCAGCCAGCGCCCCGGCCATGGCCGCAAAGGGCACGGCGAATCCGGCGTAGCCCAGAAAGAGCGTCGGCGGGTGGGCCAGCATCGCAAAGTCCTGGAGCATGGGATTGAGGCCGCGGCCATCCGCCGGCGTCGCGCCGGTGACCACCTCGAAGGGATTCGCCGCCAGGAGAAGCAGGAAGGCGAAGAACCCGCCGATCACGCCGAGCACGCCGAGCGTGACTGCTTCGCCGAGTCCGCGATTCGACGAGCGCGACCACGCCGCGCCGGCGCTCATCCAGGCGATCATCCCGGCCCAGAGGAGCAGGGAGCCCTGCTGGCCGGCCCAGAAGGCGGCCAGTTTGTACCCCGTCGGCAGGGCGCGTTCCGTGTACGACGCGACGTACTCGAGGCGGAAGTCGCTCCTGAGCAGCGCGACCGCGAGCAGCGCGGAGGCGAGCGTGATGAGCGCCGCGTAGCCGCCCAGGCCCCACCGAGCCGCGCGAAGCGCGCCGGCTGACTCAAAGCGCGCCGCGGAGAGACTCGAGATCAGAACGGCGACGCACGCCATCGCCGCGAGAGCGAGCGTCAGGGTGCCCAGTGTCGGGATCATTGATCCGCCTCCATCGTCTTCTCCACTTCGCCATGCGGCGAGGCTTCGTCGTACTTGCTGGCGCACTTCGTGAGGAGGACATCCGCCTGGAACACGCCTTCGGCGTCGAGGCGGCCCTCGATCACCACGTCATGCCCCGGTCGGAACATGTCGGGGACCGTGCCGCGATAGTGAACCGGAACGGTCTTGCCGTTGCTCTCGAGATCGAACTTCGCCATCAGCAGGGCCGGGCTCGATTCGACGTTCTCCCACGCCACCTTGCCGCTGAGGCGGACGCGGCGGTCGTGGAACTCGGCTTGTTCCAGAAAGGCGTCGGCGTCCATCGAGTACACCCAGCCGCCGCGAACCCCGGCCTGAACCAGGTAGGCGACGGCCCCCGCGACGATCAGAAGTGCGATGCTGAGTTTGGTCCGAATGCGAGTCATGGCCCTTCTCCGATACCGCTTCCGCTTCCCCGACAACAACATCCGTGCCAGAGGAGGGGCAACGGGCGGTCTCGCCTTCGATGCAAGGTGAATTCCCTGATTGCCAGAGCGTGTATTGCGCGCCAGTCACGAATCCACGGCCTGCCGGCCGCTGCGGGTTGCATCCGGGCAGCGCCGGCCCGAACGGCGCTTCACCCGCAGCGCCCGGCCGCCGCCGGCGCGCAAGCGTCCGAGAGCCGTGGCGACGCGCGCGAAGCGGCGGAGGATTCTCACAGGTGAGATTGCCTCAGGAGGGACTTTCTTGGGGGTGGGATGCAGAGGCCGGAATGTGGGCAAACCGAGCCGGCGAGGCCCTCGGCGATGGTGATTATGGGGTTCGGGGCGACACCCTTCGGGGAAATCACCCCGCCCGCGCTGGCACGGGAGTTGTTCCTCTTTGAGCGGCTCGCGCACATGAAGTAGTCGCGGGCGGGAACGGAACACGCGGCCGACGAAAGGGCCGGCTGCCAAGTCGAAAGGAGAACGACGATGAAACGGCGCCACATGAACAACCTCGGTTTGAAGGTGCTTGCCCTGGGGGCGGCGGGCATCCTCTGCGCCTCAGGCGCGAACGCCCAGATTCGGGGAAGTGCCCACGACTTCACGAATGCGGGCTGGTCTCGCAACCAGATCTGCCTCCCGTGCCATACGCCGCACAACGCCATGCACGTTGACATCAACGGCTACGGTACGGAGCGCCTCTGGAACCACTCGCTGCCCGCCGAAGGCCAGGTGTATGAGACCCAGGACGGCCCGATGCCCCGCAACGACGCGCTCGACGCCTACAGCATCCTCTGCATGGGCTGCCATGACGGCACCGTCGCCCTCGACAGTTTCGGCGGGGTGCAGGGAAGCAATTTCATCTTTGGCAGCGAGTTGATCGGCACCGACCTGACTGACGACCACCCGGTCGGCTCTTCGGCGGTGTGGAACCCGATCTACGAGGGCACGCGCTACAACCCGCGCTCGACGTGGGAAGGCCAGACCTTCGGCAACTCGAGCATGGGACGCCTCCGCGACATGATCGTCAACGGCCAGGTGCAGCCGGTCATCTCCTGCGCCACCTGCCATGAACCGCACCGTCGCGGCGGACATGATGACCTGCTCCGGATCAGCAACACCGGAAGCCAGATGTGCCTGGCGTGCCACATCAAGTAAGGCTCGTCAGCAGACGGAATCCTCAGTAATCACCCCTCCCCCTCCCGGGCGTTGATCGGCGCGGCCCGAGAGGGGGAGGGACTTGATGGACCGGGCGAGCGCGGGCGAGCGTCCAAACTCGAGCGCCCTCGCTCCCAGGACCGAAATAGAGACAGACAGCCGCGCCGGCCTGATGAACAGAGAGGCCCAGCCATGATCCCCGGCCGACTGACCTCCATCCGCCTTTCCTTCTCCCCTGCCGCGCTGCCGCTTTGCGCCGGCGCGCTGCTTCTCGCCGCAGGTTGCTCCTCGACGCCCAAGGCGGACTCGACGCCCGCCGCGCCCACGGAGTATGCCTTCTGGCCTCCTTATCCTGATGAGCCGCGCATCCAGTTCCTCGTCTCCTATCAGCACAGCGGCCAGGTGGCCCAGGTCCAGAAGAACACCCTCGCGGACATCGTCTACGGCAAGGAGTCGGCGACGGACACCGCCGTCAACAAACCGTACGGCGTGGAGATGTGGAACGGCCGGATCTACACCTGCGACATCCGCGCCGCCTGCGTCATGGTCTTCGACCTGCGCAGCCGCCAGACGCGCGTCATGGGAACGACGGGGCGCGAGATTCTGCTTCGCCCCACCGACGTCGCCGTCGCCGAAGACGGAACGAAGTACGTCGCCGACATCGGCCGCAACATGATCTTCGTCTTCGACGCGAACGAACGCTTCGTCACCACCTACGGGATGAAGGACCTTCAGCCCTCGGGCGTGGCGGTGTTCGGCGACCGCCTCTACGTGAGCAACTTCGTCGGGCAGCGCGTCGAGATTCTCAATCGGTTCAACGGCGCTCCGATCGGGCACATCGGAGAACAGGGCGACGAGGACGGCAAGTTCGTCCGGCCCCTGGGCATCGAGGTGGACAAGGCCGGCAACGTCTACGTCACCGACGTCATCCGCTGCAAGATGCAGAAGTTCAGCCCCGACGGGACGTTCCTCTTCTCGTTCGGGACGATCACGAACAACCTCGGCGCGCTTCGCCGGCCCAAGCACCTTGCCGTCGATGACGCCGGCCTGATCTACATCGTCGATTCCGCGTTTCAGAACGTGCAGGTCTTCGACGCCGAAGGCTACATCCTCACGTTCTTCGGCGCCACGGGCGTCCACCCGGGGGCGATGTACCTCCCCGCGGGCGTGACGATTCACAAGGGCGACCTCGATCTTTTCAAACCGTACATTCACCCCGACTTCGAGCCCGAGTACCTGATCCTCGTGACGAACCAGTTCACCGAGAACAAGGTGTCCGTCTACGCCTTCGGGCAACTTCGGGCCGGCGTCACGGCGGAGATGATCCGTGCCAGCCAGGCGCAGGTCGCGCTGGGCGTGGAAGACGCCTCGAAGGTGGAGCAGGGCATCGGCGGCCAGGTGGCCCCCGACGACGTTCCGGCCGATCTCAAGGACTGAGGAAAGCGAGACCGTGATCGATGAGGCTTCGATCCACCGCTCCCCGACTCCACCCTCTGGGCTGGCTGCTCGCGCTGGCCGCACTTGCATTGTGGAGTTGCAGTACGCCTGAAGCCAGTTATGAGGTGCTCAGTTTCTTCTTCGACGGCGTGCCGCTGCCTCCCTCGATGCGCACCGCGACGGTCGATGACGAGGGTCGCCCTGTCGCCCTCGCCGTCCTGCTTCACGAGCCTTACGCCGCAGACCGCTGTGCGGATTGCCACGGCGAGGTCGGCCAGTTCACCATGTCGCTCTCCGGGTACAGCGGCGTGACGTCGCAGGTCTGCCTCAAGTGCCACGAGGGCGCCGAGCACGCCTACCCGGTCATGCACGGTCCCGTGGCGGCGGTCGATTGCCTCGCCTGCCATGAGCCGCACGAGTCGCTCAATGCGCACCTGCTCAAGGAGCCGACGCCGAAACTCTGCCTCGAGTGCCACGCGTCCGAGGATCTTCGCGCCGCCGGCGCGCCGGAGCACGCGGATCTCTCGAAGGATTGTCTGACCTGCCACCACGGTCACGGGGGCCAGAGCCGCAGCCTGCTCCGCATCGATCTCTCACCGCCGGCGCCGCTCGAGGCGACGCCCGCTGATTCGGGCAGCGAGGGCGGTCCGTGACGCCCCTCCCGAGCCATCGGCGGGCACGAGCGCTCGCGACGGCGACGGCGGCGGCGGCGGCGGTCGGAATGGGATCCGCGGCTCGCGGGCAGCAGCCCGCGCCCCTGGAGGAAGGAGGCCCGATCATCGTGGGCCAGCGCGACGAGCAGTTCGAGTCCTTCGTCATCGAGCGCATCGAGGTCGTCCTCGAGCTCATGGCCCGCTATCGCGCCGAGGAGCGACGCGCCGCCGGCGCCCGCGCCACGCGCGACACCGAGGAACTCATCCGCCCGAGCCTGCAGGTCAGCGCCGACGCCTACATCCTCCACCCCAACTTCATCGACCTCAGTCTGACCGGCCGCCTTCTGCTCGAGAACGAGTCGCTTGACAGCGAGTCGATCCAGTTGCGCGAGGAATCGACCACCCTCGACACGAACTACGACTTCCGCGCGCTCATTCTCGGCGAGTCCTCCATGCCCGTGACCGCGTACAGCCGGCGCACCCAGACGAACATCGATCGCCTCTTCGGCCCGTCGTTCGATTCGATCGTCACGGAGCACGGCGGGATCGTGCAGTTCGTCAATGAGCGCGCGCCGACGACCGTTCAGTTCTTTCACCGCGACCAGGAGCAGATCGATTCCCGGGGCCTGCTCGACTTCGGAGTCGTACAGGACTCCTTCGACCTCCGCAGCAACATCCTCCTCACGGCGCGTCAGACGCTCAGCCTCGAATACACCATGGACGCGGTCGAGCAGAGCGGCGCCAATCGCACCGCGCTCGACTTCGTCCGCCACGACGCCACCGCCCTGCACACCTTCGTCTTCGACGAGGAGCGGCAGGATGAACTGCGCTCGCGCGTCCGGTGGTTCGAACAGACGGGCGATGAGCCGTTCCGCCGCATCACGATCGACGAATCGCTGCGCCTTCGCCACACCGACCGCTTCCAGACGCGTTACGACGTGTTCTACGAGTCGAGGGATCGCGAGGACGCGAGCCAGGACTTTCTGCGCGGCAACTTCAACCTGCGCCACCGGCTCTTTGAGAGCCTCGTCACCACCGCCAACCTCGGCGCTTCGACGCTCGACGCCGACGGCTTCACGAGCAACGAGTACTTCGGCGACGTCGCCCTCGACTACACGAAGGAAGTTCCGCTGGGCCTGCTCTCGGCCACGGTCTCGGCGAGCCACAACATCCGCGACGACGGGCCGCGCGGCGAACTGCTGCGCATCTTCGATGACGCCCGGACCTTCAGCGACCCCGCCCCGATCATCATCGCGCGGCAGAACATCCTCCCGGGCTCCATCGCCGTCACCGACCTCTCGGGCCTCATCTTTTACGACGAGGGGCTCGATTACACGGTGGACGCCTTCGCCGACCGCGTCGAGATCCGGCGCGTCATCACCGGCAGCATCCTCGACGGGCAGACGGTGCTCATCGACTACACCATCGGCCCGGAGCCGGCCAGCACCGTCTCGACCACCGGCCTGGGAGCCACCGCCCGCTACGACATTGCCGAAGGCCCGCTTCGCGGTCTGGGCGTCTACGTCCGCTACTTCCAGCGCGACGCCGACATCGACAGCCCCGACCCCGCCTTCTTCATCCTCGACGAAACGCGCGACCTCATCTTCGGCGCCGACTACAACACCGGACCGCTGACGCTCAACGTCGAGTACGAGCAGTACGACAGCACCATCTCACCGTTCGACGCGACTCGCTTCGAGGCGCGCTACGTCCATGCGCTCGGCCGTGGTTCATCGCTCAATGTCACCGCCGCCTACCAGATGATCGACTTCCCCTCCATTCCCAACCACGTTGACCTGGCCCTCGTCACCGCCGGGTGGAACCAGCAGTTGACCGACACGCTCCGCCTCAGCGCCCAACTCGTCTGGCGCGATGAGCGCGATGACCGCGACGGACACTCGAACGGCTTCGAGCAGCGCCTCAACCTCAACTGGAGGCATCGCCAGACGGAGATCTACGTCTCGGGCCGCAACTCCTTCTTCGACTCTCCGACGGAAGAGCGAACGGCGCAGTCGCTTGAAGTCGGCTTCCGGAGGACGTTCTGAACCACCATGTTGCCGCGCTGCTCCATCCCGATGCATCTGAGACGGAAAGACGTCGCGATCGGCGCCTTGCGCGCTGCGGCGCTGCTCGGCGCCGCGGGGCTGGTGGGGTGCGCCAAGCCGGGCGTGATCTTCGAGCCTCCGCTTTCGCCCATTTCCTGGCCCGGACCCCCGGACACGCCGCGCATCCACTATGTCGGCCAGATCGCCACCAGCGCCGACCTCAAGCCCGGCCGGTCGCTCGGGGACGCATTGCATGAGACCTTCTTCGGCAAGTCGCCCATCCTCGGCGTGGTCAGTCCCATCGCCGTCGAGCACGACGGGCGGCAGCGCCTTTACGTCGCCGACGGCGGCGGACGCGTCGTCCATGTCTTTGACCTCGCCCGACGCACCTACGAGCGCTGGGCCCCGCCCGGTCCCGACGCGTTCATCAGTCCCGTCGGGCTCGCCCGCAGCGCCGACGGCCGGCTCTTCGTCGCTGACTCCGGCGCGCGTCTCATTCGCGTCTTCGACGACCGCGGCGCGCTTCTCGACACCTGGGGGCAGGATGATCTCGTTCGACCCTGCGGCCTGACGCGCGACGATGCGCGCGGCCTGCTCTTCGTCGCAGACAGCGGCGCGCACCAGATCATCGTGCTCGACGACGCGGGACTGCCCGTCGCGCGCATCGGCGCCCGCGGCAGCGCTCCTGGCTCGTTCAATTTCCCCGTGGACGTCGCGCTCGACCATGAAGGGCGCCTCTACGTCAGCGACTCGCTCAACTGCCGCATCCAGCAGTTCGTTCCCGACGCTTCCGGCGGCTCGGAGCGCGCCCCGGAGGGGCGCGGCCTCGCCTATGTTCCGCGCCTTCAGATCGGCAGCCGGGGCGACATGCCGGGGTACTTCTCCCGCCCCAAGGGCATCGCCGTGGACAGCCAGGATCACCTCTATGTCATCGACGCCCAGTTCGAGGCCGTGCAGGTCTACTCGAGCGACGGCGTGCTCCTCATGGCCTTCGGCCGCGAGGGGCGCGGACCCGGAGAGTTCTGGCTTCCCTCGGGCATTCACATCGATCCGACCGACCGGCTCTGGATCGCCGACACGTACAACCGCCGCGTCCAGGCCTTCGACTATCGCGCGCCCGCGCCGAACCCGGAACAGGCCCGCGCTTCGCAGGAGGCTGCGCCATGAGACTGACCCCTTTGCTTCTGACCGCGCTCCTCGCCGCCCCCGCTGCGCTCGCGCAGCAGTCGAGCGTCGTGGACAGCCTGCACAATCTCTCGGCGGATGGTCCGGGAGACGTTCGAGCCGTCTCGGAGGCGCAGGTGTGCATCTTCTGCCACACGCCGCACCAGTCCTCCCCGATTGTTCCGCTGTGGAATCGCTCGATGCCGCTGGACGCCTACACGCCCTATTCGAGCCGCGCGCTTGACGCCGATCCCGGCCAGCCCACGGGCGTCTCGAAGATGTGCCTCTCATGCCACGACGGGACGATCGCGCTCGGGGCGGTGCTCTCCCGGCCGCTGCCCATCACGATGCGCAGCGGCGTGACGACCATGCCCGACGGGCGCTCCAACCTCGGCACCGATCTCTCCGATGATCACCCCGTCTCCTTCCGATACACCTCGACGCTGGCGGCGAAGGATCCCCACCTCAGGCCGCCCGCGAGCCTGCCGCACGAGGTGCGCCTCGACTCGAATGGCGAACTCCAGTGCACGACCTGCCACGACCCCCACAACAACGCGCTGGGGCAGTTCCTCGTCATGCACAATGGCAACTCCGACCTCTGCCGCGCCTGCCATCAGATCGATTCAACCACGGTGCCCGGCCACAGCGACTGCATCGCCTGCCACACCCCCCACGCCGCCCCGAGCGGACCTTACCTCCTCCGCGGCGCCAACGTCACCCGGGCGTGCATGAACTGCCACGACGGCTCCTCGCCCGCCGCGCCCAACATCGACCCCGACCTGCACAAACTCAACGTCCACGACACTGACCGCGAGATCGATCCGCCCGACCCGATCCCCTACGACGTCACCTGCACCGACTGCCACGAAGCGCACACGATGGACCACGGCACGGCGCAGGCGCCCAACCTGCCGCCGAACTTCGGCCAGGTCAGCGGCGTGAGCCTCTCGGGCGCGCTGCTCAACGCCGCCCGGTTCGAGTATGAAGTGTGCTTCAAGTGCCACGGCGATCAGAATGCCGTGCCCCCGCGCATCGCCCGGCAGGTCACCACGTCCAACAATCGCTTCAAGTTCGACTCCACCGCCGTCTCCTACCACCCCATCGCCCAGCCCGGACGCAACAGCGACGTGCCCAGCCTCCTGCCCGGCTGGACCACCGCGAGCGTCATGTACTGCAACGACTGCCACAACTCCGACTCCGGCGCCAAGGCCGGCGGCGGAGGGCCCGACGGCGTACACGGCTCCAACAGCGAACCGCTGCTCATGAAGCGCTACGTCATGAACGACTACGCCAGCGAGAGCGCCGCCAACTACGCCCTCTGCTACACCTGCCACAGCCGCAACAGCATCCTCGGCGACGAGTCCTTCTCGGAGCACCGCAAACACATCGTCGAAGAGCGCACCCCCTGCTTCGTCTGCCACGATGCGCACGGCGTCTCCGCGCAGGGCAGCACGCGGAACAACAGCCACCTCATCAACTTCGACATCTCCATCGTCTTCCCCGACCCCGTCACCGGCCGCCTCGAGTTCATCGACGACGGCCGCTACCGCGGCCAGTGCTTCCTCGAATGCCACGGCGAGCGCCACTCGCCGGAGGAATACGAGAACTGACCGCCGGCCGGGCAGCGGAAAGGGCGAGCGCAATCAGGCGGCAGCCCTCCGGCGGTGCCGGGCGCCCGGGGCCAGGCACCCTGCCGCCTTCACTGTGAACAGTGCAATCAGGGCGCCTTCGCCCGGGGCGTGTTCGGGCGACAATGCGGGGCATGCGGCGATCGACGCGTGCGCACGGAAGGGGCGCGATGCGGATGCACCCGTCGCGGCGGGCAGGCGCGCCGCCGCCTGGACCCAACGCAAACCCGCGGCCCCCTCCTTTGGGAACGTGCGTTTGAGGCGCCGCTCAGCATCATTCTGCGGCCGCGGCCCCGTCCGTCCGGTATATTTGAGCGGCGGGCAGGTTGCCCGGCCCGGGCAATAGGCCCCGTCGGCCGGGCGTTGAACTGCCGAACCCTGCCGCCTTGATCGTGCCGATGAGGTGAATGCCATGCCCACTGCCGCACTCAAGCCGCTCAAGCCTTCCGACTTCGGCCACTGGCAGGCGCATCACCTGCTTCGGCGCGCGGGGTTCGGCGGGTCGCCCGAGCAGGTGCGGCTGCTCGTCGAGTGGGGCCTCGATCGCAGCGTCGATCATCTGGTCAACTTCGGCGCCGTGCCGACGGAGCCGATCCAGGCCGACGACTTCCGCAGCGACATCATGCGGGCCCCCACGCCCGAGGAGCGACTCGCCTTCCGCCAGGCGCAGCAGAACCAGGATGAGGTCACGCTCGAACGACTCCAGCGCCTCCGACAGGAACGCGAGCAGCAGGACCGGCGGCAGATGCGATCGATGCAGCAGTGGTGGCTCAAGCGGATGATCGAAACGCCCCGGCCGCTCGAAGAGAAGATGACGCTCTTCTACCACGGCCACTTCGCCACGGGCTACCGCACCATCGAGAACAGTTACCACATGTTCCTCCAGAACCAGACCTTCCGCAGGCACGCGGCGGGCAACTTCGCGGACCTGTGCTTTCAGATCATCCGCGACCCGGCGATGCTGGCGTACCTCGACAACAACGAGTCGCACCGCCAGCAGCCCAACGAGAATCTCGCCCGCGAACTGATGGAGCTCTTCACCCTCGGCGAAGGCAACGCCTACACCGAGAGCGACATCAAGGAAGGCGCCCGCGCGCTCACCGGCTATTCCTTCGACGGCAACGAGTTCCTCTTCCGCAAGGACTTCCACGACGAGGGGCAGAAGACGATCTTCGGCAGGCGCGGCGCGTTCAACGGCGACGACTTCGTCAAGATGATCCTCGGCCGCACCGCGTGCAGCGAATTCATGAGTCTCAAGTTGTACCGCTTCTTCGTGAACGACCTGCCCGAGGGGCCGGGCAGCGAGGCGCGGGCGGTCATTCTCGACCTCGCGCAACTGATGCGGCAGAAGAAATACGACATGGCGCCGGTGCTCAGCGCGCTCTTCCGCTCGGCCCAATTCTACGACGAGGCGAACATGGCCAGCCAGATCAAGTCGCCCGTGCAACTCGTCGTCGAGGCGGTGCGGTCGCTGCGCACGCCGATCCTCGATCTCAACATCCTCGTCGATGCGCTCGATCTCATGGGCCAGAGCATCTTCTTCCCGCCTTCGGTGAAGGGGTGGGACGGGGGGCGGTCGTGGATCAACACCTCGACGCTCTTCGTGCGGCAGAACCTGCTCACGCACCTGCTCACGGGGCGCCTGCCCAGCGGGTTCCAGGGCTCTTCAACGCGCACGGCGTACGACGCCATGCCCCTGCTCAGCCACCTGAACCGGAACGACGGCGGCGAGTATGCGCTGGAGGAGGCGGTGGACTTCCTGCTCAAGTCGTGTCTCGGGCCAAGGCCGCTCGAAACGCGGAAGGCGGCGCTGCTCGAGTTCGCGAAGAGCAACGGCGGACGGGTGAACAACGAACTCGTGATCGGGATGCTGTGCCTGATCACGGCGATGCCGGAGTACCAGTTGTGCTGAGGGCATACAGCGCTGAAACCCGGGATGCATCCCACGATTCGCAGAGCCTTGTCGTGCGAAACGCACCCCACGATTCGCTCGAAGACTCGCTCATCGTGGGCGTGGCGTGTGAGTGAAAGGATCTGATGATGTGCCAGGAACATGCCTTTACCCGACGCGTCTTCCTCCAGAAGGGTCTGACGATGGTCTCGGCGGCGACCACCGTCCCCTACTTCATCCAGGCGTCGGCGTACGGCCTGACCAACCCCTTCGACATGCTGGAGACATCCTCGATCGCCGGCAAGCCGCAGGAGCGCATCCTCGTCGTCGTCCAACTCGGCGGGGGCAACGACGGGCTCAACACCGTCATTCCCTTCGGCGATGACAATTACTACCGCGCCCGGCCCAACATCGGCATTCCGGCCAACAACGTCCTGCGCCTCAAAGAAGCCGACGGCCTCGGCCTGCACCCCAACCTCGCCGGCTTCAAGGACCTGCACGACAACGGCCTGCTCACCACCGTGCAGGGGGTCGGCTATCCCAACCCCAACCGCTCGCACTTCACCTCGATGGACATCTGGCACACCGCCGATCCGAGGCAGCCCTCGGGCAACGGGTGGATCGGCCGCTACTTCGACAACACCTGCAACGGCACCCCCGAGCCGAACGCCGCCATCGCTATCGGCCGCGAGGCGCCCAAGGCGATGATCGGCCAGATCAACAAGCCCGTCTCCTTCGAGACGGCCGACCTCTTCCGCTGGATCGGCAAGGACCTCCACGAGTCGCTCGACAAGCCCTATGAGGAGATCAACCGCGGCGGCGACGAGATCGAAGGCGTCAAGGAGGGCACGCAACTCGAGTTCCTCACCCGCACCGCGCTCAACGCCCAGATCGCCAGCGATCAGATCCGCTCGGCGGTGCGCGTGCGGCCGCTCGTCGAGTATCCGCGCAATGGGCTGGGCCAGCAGTTGCAGATGGTGGCGGCGATGATCCGGGCCGAACTGCCCACCCGCGTCTACTACGTCTCGATGGGCGGATTCGACACCCACGCCGGCCAGGTCGGCGCGCACGCCAACCTGATGAATCAACTCGGCTCGGCGATTCTCGCGTTCACAAAGGATCTCAAGGCGCAGGGCAACGACGGCCGCGTCCTCACCATGACCTTCAGCGAGTTTGGCCGGCGCGTCAAGCAGAACGCCTCGCAGGGGACCGACCACGGCACTGCGGCGCCGATGTTCCTCGTCGGGCCGATGGTCCGCCCCGGCGTCCTCGGCAACCACCCGTCGTTGACCGACCTCGACCAGGGCGACCTGAAGTTCGGCGTCGATTTCCGGAGTGTCTATGCGGCGGTGCTGGAGTCGTGGCTGAAGACCGACAGCCGGCCCGTGCTCAAGGGCGCTTTCAAGCCGGCCATGGTCTTCAACCAGAGTGTGTGACGGAATCGATCAGCGTTGTGAGGACGTGGGCGACACGCTGACAACCTGCACGAGCGGGGCTTCCTCTGCGCCCTCCTCGATCACTTCGTCCGCTTCGATCAGTTCGCCCTCTTCCGTCACGATGGGGTGGTGGATGGCGGGCAGTGACTCCGGTTCGACTTCATCGTCCTCCTCAACGTCTTCTCCGCGATCTCGGCGTTCTCCGCGGTGAGGTTCTTCGACCGCCTCGCTCTGCGGCAGCAGGCCGATGAAAATGAGCACGACGCCGGCGAGGATGGCCCAAAGGCGCGTCGGCCCGCTCGCGAGGCGGCGCAGCCAGGAGTCCTTGACGACGGGCGGCTCGGTCGGCGTCGGCGGGGGCAGCGTTTCGCGGATCCAGTGATCGACGTGGGCGTCGAGTTCCACGCCCATCAGGCCGATGGGCTGGACCGTCTCGGGCACGAGGTTGAGCTGGGCGGCGGCGAGGCGGCGCACCAGCATCGGGTCCGCCTCGTCGATCGCCTCGAGAAACGTCTCATACGCCTGGAGGCGGGCGACGGCGTCGGCCTCCAGCGCGGCGAGCCGGTCGCGGTGAAAGCGGATCTGCACCAGGTCATCCGCCGGCGCGATGAGCACCATCGCCGCCACGAGCACCGCCCCGGCAAGGAGGTAGGGCCAGCCGGCGTCGAGTCTCTGCACCGGTGAGCAGCGCGGTCGAACTGTCGCGTCTTCGTCGGTCATGCGCGCAATCAGTCTGGTATCGGCGGGAGCGCGGCGGCGGCGTGAAAGTTGGAGGGGAAGTCGCGCCCCCATTCGCAGGACACCCCACGATTCGCAGGGCCTCATCGTGCGAAACGCACCCCACGATTCGCAGGGCCTCATCGTACGAAACGCACCCCACGATTCGCAGGGCCTCATCGTGGGCGTGGGCGCTGCCCGACCCCGAACGCCTCTAGAATCTCCCGCACATGGCGCCCCCCTACCGACTCCTTGCGCTCGATCTCGACGGCACGCTCCTCGACGCCCGCAGCCGCCTCAGCCCCGCCAACCGCGCGGCCGTGGGCCGGGCGATCGACGCCGGCCTCGACGTCGTGGTGTGCACGGGTCGCGGCCTGGCCGAGTGCCGCCATGTGCTCGATGATCTCGCCGTCGCGGGGGCAGCGGTGGTCGCGGGGGGAGCCATGACGGTTCAGCTGCCCTCAGGTGAGACGCTGCATCGCAGCGCCATGCCCGCCGACCTCGTCCGCGATGTTTCGCGCATTCTCAACGCCGCCACGGGGCACTATGTCCTGCTGCTCAAGGACCGCTCCGCGACGGGCGTGGATTATGTCCTGCTGGGCGCCGGCCGGGTCGATGCCGCCAGCGAATGGTGGTTCAACCAGGTGCCCGTCGCCGTCCAGCGGGCCGAGCGCTTCGAGGATGATCCGCATCCGCACGAGACGATCAGGCTGGGCATCGTCACCACGGCGCGCGAGATGAAACATCTCGGGGCGCGGGTGGTCGAGCAGTTCGGCCGGCGCACCTTCATCCACCACTTCCCCGTCATCAACTCCGACGGCAACGGGCGCCACCTCGCCGACGACGCGATCCATCTCATGGAGATCTTCAACGCTCAGACCAACAAGTGGTCGGCGATCTGCGCCCTGGCGGAGCAGCGCGGCATCGAGGCGGCGCAGATCGCGGCGATCGGCGATGAGATCAACGATGTGGCGATGATCCGACACGCCGGCCTGGGCATCGCCATGGGCAACGCCATCGACCCCATCAAGCAGGTCGCCGACCGCATCACCCTCGACCAGGCCGAAGACGGCGTGGCCCACGCGATCGAGCAGATTCTCGCGGGGGCGTGGTGAGGCGTGATGGTCAGGCGCGGCCCGGAGGCTTGGCGCAGGGGAGCGCGGCTTCCAGCGCGTCGAGTCGCCTACGCTTCCCATGTCTGGCCGACCAGCGCAACGCGACGGGAAGGGCAGGGTCACGCCACCCGGACAGCGACCGCAACAACGGGAAGGATGAACCCCCATGGACATCTACATCGACACCGCCAACCTCAACGAAATCCGCGAAGCGCACAGCCTCGGCGTGCTCGACGGAGTGACGACCAACCCCTCCCTCGTCGCGAAGGAAAAAGTGGACTTTCACACCCGCCTGCGCGAGATCTGCGAAGTCGTCAAAGGCCCCGTCTCGGCTGAGGTCGTCAGCGTCGATCACGACGGCATGATCCGCGAGGCGGACAAACTCACGAAGATCGCCGACAACATC
The DNA here is from genome assembly GCA_039794345.1 of Phycisphaerae bacterium. Taxonomy (GTDB): domain Bacteria; phylum Planctomycetota; class Phycisphaerae; order Phycisphaerales; family UBA5793; genus UBA5793. The sequence goes on from JBDIVQ010000063.1 coordinate 20,329, forward strand.
GTCATCAAGTGCCCCAGCACGATCGAAGGGCTCAAGGCGTGCAAGACGCTCAGCGACCGCGGCGTGCGCGTGAACATGACGCTGTGCTTTCAGGCCCTTCAGGCGCTGCTCGTGGCCAAGGCCGGCGCGTTCCTCGTCAGCCCCTTCATCGGGCGCGTCGATGACATCGCCGGCGACGGCGTGCATCTCATCGGCCAGATCCGCGCCATCTACGACAACTACGGCTACGAGACGCAGATCCTCGCCGCGTCGATCCGCCACAGCAAGCACCTCGTCGATGTGGCGCTTGCGGGCGCCGATGTCGCCACCGTGCCCTTCAGCGTCATCAGGCAGATGATGAGCCACCCCCTCACCGACGTCGGCCTCGAGAAGTTTCTCAGCGACTGGAAGAAGGCAAACGGGTAGGAACGCCCGCGCCAACGATGAGCGAGTCTTCGCGCGAATCATGGGGTGCGTCCACGCCCACGATGAGGCTCTGCGAATCGTGGGATGCGTCAGAAACACCCGCCTCCACCGCGAACTCGCCCGAACCTGCGACGTGCCGTGCATCCCTTTCTGCGTCCTCATCAACAGGACGGATCGCTCGTCCACGCCGGCAACGGCC
>JBDIVQ010000064.1:0-20888 GCA_039794345.1 Phycisphaerae bacterium
GCGGCGATCGATGCCACCCCCGTCTGCTAAGGGTGCCACTGCACGTTCGTCATCGATCTCCCCCCGGAGCGACTTGCGCCGGGCAGAAGCACCCAAAGAAACGCCGGCCGCGCTGTCGAAGCGCGGCCGGTCGTCGTGTGGTGACGCGATGGAGGCGGATCAGTTCGAGCCGACCTCTTCGCCCTTGAGGGATTCGACGACCTCGACCGTCGAGCCGTTGCCCGGGGAGGGGACCGGCGGGGCCGGTTCGTAGTAGGTTTCCGGCGGCGGCGCGACGGCCTCGGCGCCCGGGACGGCGGTGACGCGGATGGCCTGATGGGCCTTGAAGCCGGTGCCCGCGGGGATGAGGTGGCCGAGCAGGACGTTCTCCTTGAGGCCGGTGAGGGGGTCCATGGCGCCGCGCAGGGCGGCTTCGGTGAGGACCTTGGTCGTCTCCTGGAAGGAAGCGCCGCTGAGCCAGGACTCGCTCTGGAGCGACGCCTTGGTGATGCCGAGGAGGAGCGTCTTGGCGGAAGCGGGGCGGGCGCGCTTGGCCTTGGCCCCCTGCTTGCCGGCGGCTTCGGCCTGGGCGTTGGCCTCGCGGATGTCCTCCTTGGAGACGAGCGCGCCCACGGGCAGGGCGGTGTCGCCGGGGTCGGTGATGCGGCCGAAGTGGGCGATCTGCTCGTTCTTCTGGCGGAAGATGAACTTGTCCACGACCTCGTTGGGAAGGAGATCGGTGTCTCCGGCGTTTTCGACGCGAACCTTGCCGAGCATCTGGCGGAGGATGATCTCGACGTGCTTGTCGTTGATGGGCACGCCCTGGGCGCGGTAGACGTTCTGCACTTCTTCGAGCATGTAGTTGAAGAGGGCGTCGTCGCCCTTGATGCGCAGGATGTCATGGGGGACGAGCGGTCCCTGCGTGAGCGGGTCTCCGGCGTTGACAAAGTCGCCGGCGTGGACGAGGAGGAGTTTGTCCTGCGGGACGTGATGGTCCTTCTCGATGCCGCCATCCGCGACGACGCGAATGGTCATCTTGCCCTTGCGCTTGTCGGAGTAGAGTTCGACCACGCCGGAGATCTCCGCGATGATGGCGGGATCCTTGGGCTTGCGGGCCTCGAAGATCTCGGTGACGCGCGGCAGACCGCCGACGATGTCGGCCGAGCCGGCGACGGCCTTGGGCTGGCGGGCGAGCATCTGGCCGACCTTGATTTCCTGACCCTCCTTGACCTCGATGCGGGCCTTGGCGGGGAGGTAGTGGAAGTCGAGGATGTTGCCGGCGGCGTCGGCGACGAGAATCTGCGGGTGCTTCTCGCCCTTGTGTTCGATGACGACGAGGGCGGGCTTGCCGCCGCCGGTCGCTTCTTCGCGGACGGTTTCGCCGATCTCGATGTCCTTGAACTTGACGAACCCGGACTTCTCCGCGAGGATGGGGGCGCGGTGGGGATCCCACTCGACGAGAATCTGGCCCTTGCGGACCTTGTCGCCGTTGCGGACGCGAATCCACGAGCCGTAGTCCACCTTGTAGCGGTCGAGTTCGCGGCCGCGCGGATCGCGGATGATGAGTTCGCCGTTGCGCTTGAGCGCGGTGAGGACGAGTTCGCCCTTGTCGTCGGCGACCTCGACTTCGTTGCAGTCAACGAGTTCGACGGTTCCGGCAGCGGAGGCCTTGTGGGACGTTTCGACGAGGGTGCGCTGCGCGACGCCGCCGGTGTGGAAGGTCCGCATGGTCAACTGGGTGCCGGGCTCGCCGATGGACTGGGCGGCGATGATGCCGACGGCCAGTCCGCTTTCGACGAGATCGCCCGTGGAGAGGTCCATGCCGTAGCACTTGCTGCACACGCCCAGGGCCGTGTCGCACGTGAGCGGGCTGCGCACTTCGACGGTGTCGATGCCCAGGGCCTCGATCTTGGCGGCGCGGTGCGCGTCGATGACCTGTCCGGCCTCGACGATCACTTCGTCCGTCATGGGATTGATGATCGTCTGGCAACTCGTGCGGCCGAGGATGACTTCGCGCAGCGGCACGTCCACCTCTTCACCCTTGTAGACGGCGCGCTTGGCGATGCCCTTCTTCGTGCCGCAGTCGATCTCGGTGACGATGACGGACTGGGCGACGTCGCAGAGTTTGCGGGTGAGGTAGCCGGAGTCGGCGGTCTTGAGGGCGGTGTCCGCGAGGCCCTTGCGGGCGCCGTGGGTGGAGGAGAAGTACTCGAGGACGCTCAATCCCTCGCGGAAGTTGGCCTTGATGGGCGTCTCGATGATCTCGCCGCTGGGCTTGCTCATGAGGCCGCGCATGCCCGCCAACTGCTGCATCTGGCTGATGTTGCCGCGGGCGCCGGAGTCGCTCATGAGGTAGACGGGGTTGAGGTAGAGTTTGCCCTCCTTGGAGTCGAGAGGGACGGGGTTGCCGTTCTCATCCCGGCGGTCGTTCTTGAGCGTTTCGACGAGGTGCTTGGTGACTTCCTCGCGGCAGTGGGCCCAGAGGTCGAGCAGCTGGTTGTAGCGCTCGCGCTCGGTGATGGCGCCGGCTTCGTAGGCGCGTTCGACCTGATCGACCTTTTTCTGGGTCTTGTCGATCTCCTCGTACTTGGCCTTGGGGATGCGCAGATCGGTGATGCCGAAGGAGAGGCCGGCGAGGGTGGACTGCTTGAAGCCGAGTTCCTTGAGGCCGTCGAGAAGGTCGAGGGTGGCGGGACGGCCGAGGCGAGCGAAGGTGTCGTCAATGACGCGGCTGCCGCCCTTCTTGGCGAGGGTGCAGTTGTAGTAGGGCACGCCCGGCGGCAGGATGTCGTTGAAGATGCACCGCCCCGCCGTCGTGCGCAGGCGCGTGCCCGGCTTGACCTTTTCGACTGGACCGGTCTGCGACTGCACGACCTCCGTCACGTCGGGGAAGCGGACGAAGATCGGCTCGTGCAACTGAATCTGGCCGTGGTCGAAGGCGAGCATCGCGTCCATGGGATCCTTGAAGACGCGGAGTTCGCTGTCGGACTTCTCGGTGGGCTGAATGGCGGTGATGTAGTACACGCCGAGAACGATGTCCTGGCTCGGGGGCATGACGAGGCGGCCGCTCGCCGGCGAGAAGATGTTGTTCGTCGAGAGCATGAGGACGTGCGCCTCGGCCTGGGCCTCGATGGAGAGGGGGAGGTGGACGGCCATCTGGTCGCCGTCGAAGTCGGCGTTGAAGCCGTGGCACACGAGCGGATGGATGCGGATCGCGTTGCCCTCGACGAGCACCGGCTCGAAAGCCTGGATGCCCATGCGGTGCAGCGTCGGCGCGCGGTTGAGCAGCACCGGATGCTGGTAGATGACCTCTTCGAGGATGTCCCACACCTCCGGATCGCGGCGCTCGAGCATGCGCTTGGCGCTCTTGATCGTGTCGGCGAATCCGTGCTCCTTGAGTTTGCGGATGATGAAGGGCTGGTAGAGTTCGAGGGCGATCTTCTTGGGCAGGCCGCACTGGTGCAGTTTCAGTTCGGGCCCGACGACGATGACCGAGCGGGCGGAGTAGTCCACGCGCTTGCCGAGGAGGTTCTCGCGGAAACGCCCCTGCTTGCCCTTGATCATGTCGGTGAGGCTCTTGAGCGGTCGCCCGCTCGAGCCGAGCACGGGCCGGCGGCACCGGCCGTTGTCGAAGAGCGCATCCACCGCCTGCTGAAGCATGCGCTTCTCATTGCGGATGATGACCTCGGGCGCGTTGAGGTCCATCAGTTTCTTCAGGCGGTTGTTGCGGTTGATGATGCGGCGGTAGAGATCGTTGAGATCGCTCGTCGCAAAGTTGCCCGATTCGAGGAGGACGAGGGGGCGCAGTTCGGGGGGGATGACCGGGATGACGTCCATGACCATCCAGGTCGGGTCGTTTTCGCTGTGGCGGATCTGCTCGATGAGCTTGAGGCGCTTCGAGAAGTCCTTGATCTTCTGCTTGCTGCGGGTCTTGGCGAGTTGCTCGCGGATCGCCGCAGCCTCGGTATGGAGGTTGAGGCGTTCGATGAGTTCGCGGATCGCCTCGGCGCCCATCTTGGCCTTGAAGGCCGAGCCGTACTGCTCCGTCGCCGTCCGGTACTCGTCCTCGGTGAGCATCTGGCGGTACTCGAGCGGCGTGTCGCCGGGATCGAGCACGACGTAGTCCTGGAAGTAGATGATCTTCTCGAGATCGCTGGTCTTCATGCCCAGGAGGTTGCCCAGGCGGCTGGGCAGGGCCTTGAAGAACCAGATGTGAACGATGGGCGAGGCGAGGTTGATGTGCCCCATGCGCTTGCGGCGGACGCGGCTGTGCGTCACCTTCACGCCGCAGCGGTCGCAGATGATGCCCTTGTACTTCGTCCCCTTGTACTTACCGCAGGCGCACTCGTAGTCGCGCTCCGGGCCGAAGATGCGCTCGCAGAAAAGTCCGTCCTTCTCCGGGCGGTAGGTGCGGTAGTTGATCGTCTCGGGCTTCTTCACTTCGCCGAAGGACCACGAGCGGATGTCGGTCGGGCTGGCGAGCATGACCTTGACGCTGGCGTAATCGTTCACTCGGTCGTAGAAAGTCTCGGACATGGCGGTTCCTGTCACGGGTCGTTGTCGTTGACGCGGCTCTCGGCCGCTGGGGTGCTTCTCGGTTCGCCGGCGCGCCTCAGGCCGCCGGCTGATTCTCAATTCCAGGCCAGAGGCTCAGGTCGATCGCCTCCGGGAACATTGCTGCAAGACGCGTCGCATCATCCGCGAAGACCTCCCGCAGCAGGGCCTTCGTTTCGTCGCTGATCGATTCCGTCACCTGCCTCTGCACGTTGACCGGCCGCCCGATCTCCCCGGGGACGAAAGTCGCGTCGAGGCCGAGGAAGCGATAGGTCCGGGCGATCATCTCCTTCGGCCGCGCCTTGCACTGCTCGTACTGAAGCACGAGCAGTCTCTCGCGCGGGACGATCCGCAGCAGCGTGTCGCACTGGGCGGCGTACATGCTGTTCCAGATCGACTCCTTCCGCAGCGCGTAGCCCTTGATGACCCGGCTTCGAACGCCCGGGGCGATCATGCCGCCGAAGCGCTGCTTGAACTCGTGGTTGAATCCGGACTCGTAGCGGGCCACGGGGTCGCGGAACATCACGAGCACCTTCGCGTCGGGGGCGGCTTGGTCGAGCCGGCGAATCGTGTAGGGACTGGCGAGGTAGTTCGGAGTCCACTCGCCGCAGAGCCGCCCCGGCGGTCGGGCGAAGGCGGCGTGGTACGTCTCGATGTCGCGGGCCGTCAGCGGTCGCTCGAAGAAGTGCGTGAGGTAGTGCATCTCCTTTCGCTTGAAGAGGTTCGGCGCCACGCCGGGATGGGCTTCGATGAGCGATGCCCACCACGATGTGCCGCTCTTCTGGGTTCCGATTCCGACGAAGTCCGGCGGGGCGATGGTGAGCCCCTCGGTCGGCGGCAGATCAGCGAGCGTCCACGGTCGAGCCTGCCTCCGAATCGGGAACGGGGCGAGCCGACCGCCCAATCCCGCGTACTCGAACGCGTATCGAACCGCGTTGACCAACGGATGATCCGCCACCGCCGTACGCCGCACTTCCTTTCACGACTTCCTCATTCCCAAGCGTCCCAACAGCCCGGCGCAGCCGTTTCAGAGCAGCGCGGTGCTTTCAATCGGTTTCTTCTCGAGCGTGACGTTCATGCCCAGGCCCCGGATCTCGTTGCACAGGACGTCGAAGGCGACGGGCATGCCGGCTTCGAGCGTGTTCGTTCCCTTGACCATCGACTCGTAGATCTTGGTGCGCCCCTCGACGTCGTCGCTCTTGACGGTGAGGAGTTCCTGGAGGACGTAAGCGGCGCCGTAGGCTTCAAGTCCCCAGACTTCCATCTCGCCGAAGCGCTGCCCGCCGGTGCGAGCCTTGCCGCCCAGAGGCTGCTGCGTGATGAGGCTGTAGGGGCCGGTGGCGCGGGCGTGAATCTTGTCGTCCACGAGGTGATGGAGTTTGAGCAGGTACATGTACCCGACCGTCGTCTTCTGCCGGAAGGGCTCGCCGGTGCGGCCGTCGAACAGCTGCACCTTGCCGCCGCGCGGCATGTGCGCCAGCAGTTCGCGCTCGCCCGGGGGCGTGTGCGTCTCTTCGCACTCCTTGAGGCGGCGACCGACGTGGGCGTTGGCCTCATCGATGGCTTTGTGGACTTCGTCTTCGGTCGCGCCGTCGAAGACGGGGGTGATCGCCTGGAAGCCCAGGACCTTGGCCGCCCACCCGAGGTGGGTCTCGAGAATCTGACCGACGTTCATGCGGCTGGGCACGCCGAGCGGATTGAGAAGGATGTCCACGGGAGTGCCGTCTTCAAGGAAGGGCATTTCCTCTTCGGGGACGATGCGGGCGATGACGCCCTTGTTCCCGTGCCGCCCGGCCATCTTGTCGCCGACGGAGAGTTGCCGCTTGGTGGCGAGGTAGACCTTGACCATTTCGAGCACGCCCGAGGGCAGTTCGTCGCCTCGCTTCATGTGGGCGAGTTTGCGCTGCTTCTCCTGCTCGATGGCGTTGATGCGCTGGCGGAACTGCCGGTGAATGACGTCGCACTCTTCGCGGAGTTCCTTGTTGCCCTTGATCCACTTGATGTCGAAGTCGCGAATCTGCTCGATGATGACGGCGGCGATGTTCGAGGCGCCCACCGTCTGCCGCGTGTTCGGGTCCACGATCGGCGAACCGATGATCTCGTTCATCTGCGCGATCATCTGGCGGAAGAGGTCGATGGCCTTCTCGTCCATCGCTTCCGCGTAGGCGTTCATCTCGCGCTGCAACTGCTTCTTCTGCTCGTCGGTCATGTGCATGCGGCGGCTGAAGCGGCGGGCGCCGATGACAATGCCCTCCGTCCCCGCCGGCACCTCGAGCGAATCGTTCTTCACGTCCTCGCCGGCACGGCCGAAGATCGCGTGCAGGAGCTTCTCCTCCGGGCTCAGTTCGCTCTTGCTCTTGGGCGAGACCTTGCCGACGAGAATGTCGCCGGGACGGACGCGGGCGCCGATGCGGATCACTCCGTTCTCGTCAAGGTTGCGCAGCATCTTCTCGCTGACGTTGGGAATGTCGCGGGTGAACTCTTCCCGGCCGAGTTTCGTTTCGCGGATCTCCACGTCGAAGGCGTCGATGTGGATCGAGGTGAAAACGTCGTCCTTGAGGAGGCGCTCGTTGATGACGATGGCGTCCTCGAAGTTGTACCCGTCGAAGGTCATGAAGCCGACGAGGGCGTTCTTGCCCAGCGCCAGTTCGCCCATCTTCGTCGAGGCGCCGTCGGCGATGATCTGCCCCTTCTTGACCTTCTGGTCGAGCATGACGACGGGCCGCTGGTTCTGGCAGGTGCGCTCGTTGAGCCCGACGAACTTGCGCAGCACGTACTCGTCGGTGTTGTCGATGACGATCATCTCGGAATCGACGTAGGTGACGACGCCGGCGTTGCGGGCGCGGACGACCATGCCGCTGTACAGTCCGACCTCCTTTTCCATTCCCGTGGCGATGACGGGAGGATCGACCTTGATGAGCGGCACCGCCTGACGCTGCATGTTGGAGCCCATCAGCGCGCGGTTCGCGTCGTCATGTTCGAGGAAGGGGATCAGCGCGGCCGACACGCCGACGATCTGCTTGGGCGTGATGTCGATGTAGTTGAGGTCCGCCGAATCCACCTGGGCCAGGTCGCCGTTGACCCGCGCCAGCACCAGGCCCTTCCTGATGCGCCCGTCGAGTTCGAGGACGTCGGCCGGGGCGAGGATGGCGCGCATCTCCTCGTCGGCGCGGAGGTACTTGATCTCGCCGGTGGCCTTGCCCTTGCTCACGGTGCGATACGGCGTGAGGACGAAGCCGTACTCGTCGATGAGAGCGTAAATGCCCAGCGAGGCGATGAGGCCGATGTTCGTGCCTTCGGGAGTCTCGATGGGGCAGATGCGGCCGTAGTGGCTGATGTGAACGTCGCGGACCTCGAAGCCCGCGCGCTTGCGGTTGAGGCCGCCCGGCCCGAGCGCCGAGAGGCGCCGCTCGTGCGCCAGCATGCTCAGCGGGTTCGTCTGGTCCACGACCTGCGAGAGTTCGCTGCGGCCGAAGAAAAACTCGATGCTGCTGGAGATGCTCTTGGTGTTGACGAGGTCGGCGATCTTCGAAAGTTCGTCCGGGTCCTTGACGCTCATGCGCTCCTGAACGGTGCGGCGCAGTTTCAGGAACCCCTTGCGGATCTCCTCCACCGCCAGTTCATCGAGGGTGCGCAGCCGGCGGTTGCCGAGGTGGTCGATGTCGTCCACATAGGCGTTGTTCCGCGCGCTGCGCAGGTCGAGGATGTACTGGATGACGAGGCGGAAGTCCTCCCCGCGCAGCCTCACGATGTCCTCGGAGACGTCGAGGTCGAACTTGCGGTTGATGCGGAAGCGGCCGACGCGGCCGAGGCGATAACGGTTCTCGTCGAAGAACTTCTCCTCGAAGAGGGTCTTGGCCTTGTTGACCTGCGGGGGGTTGCCCGGGCGCAGGCGGGTGTAGATCTTCAGCAGCGCCTGCTCGTATTCGTTGCTCGTGAGTTCGCTGAAGATGTCCAGTCGCTCTTCGGCGAGGGTGTTGAGGATGAGGGGATCGACGCTGCCGGTGATGACGCGGACCTTCTTGAGGTTCGACGCCTGGATGGCGGGGAGCGCCTCGCCGACCTGCCGCCCGACGCCGACGAGTTCCTCGCCGCTCTGCGTGTCGACGATCGTCTCGGCGGCGTAGTGCTCCTCGCGGAGATTCGCGACGGTCACTTCATCAACCTCGTAGAAGAGGTCGATGAGTTTGTCGGTGGTGGCGAACTCGGGGTCGAGGGCGCGGAGGAACGTCGTGGCGGCGATCTTCGTGCTCTGGTCGATGCGCATCGCCAGCACGTCCTTCTTCGTCACCTCCAGTTCGATCCACGAGCCGCGCTCGGGGATGATCCGCGCGCTGTGCAGGGGGCGGTCCGCCTCGGCGCTCACGACGCCGAAGTCCACGCCCGGCGAACGGTGCAACTGGCTGACAATCACGCGCTCGGCGCCGTTGACGATAAACTCGCCTCCGCCCATCATGATGGGCAGTTCGCCGAGGTAGATCTCCTCCTGCGCCACGTCGGGATGATTCTCGCGCACGAGGCGCACCGCGACGCGGAAGGGACGCGCGTAGGTCAGGCGCAGTTCGCGGCACTCGTCCGGCGTGTAGCGCGGATTGTCGAGCGTGTAGTAGAGGTATTCAAGCCGCATCGTCCCGTCGTACGATTCAATGGGGAAGACCTCGCGCAGCATCGCCTCGAGGCCCAGCGCCGGGTCGCGCTGCTCGGCATCCTTGTCGATCTGGAGGAATCGCTCGTAGGCCGACTCCTGCACCGCAACCAGATTGGGCACGGGAATCGCGTCGCCACGCTTGGAATAATTGCGCACGTTCATCGCGGGCATGGACTACCCCTGGATCAATGAAACTGGGCCGAACCGGGATCGGTCGGCCTTGGACGTGATGGACTCGAAAGTTTGAAACTCACCTCGGCTCGCGCACAGCCAAGAAGGATAGCCCGCCCCGGATCACAAAACAAACGCTTGTCAAGGGGAAACGCGATTTTTTCTCAAAAACGCTAACTCCATTCAGGTCAATTACTTATACCGCGGGTCGAGGCCCCACCCCCCCGCCCCCCCACCCTCTGCTGATCCGCCACGTCCGCGAGCCGGGCGCTGCCCATGCGATTCCTGCCACATCCTGGAGGCGTGCGCCTGGACATCAAGGTCGTTCCCGGGGCAAGCCGCGACGAGATCGCGGGCTGGCTCGGCGATCGCCTCAAGATTCGAGTCGCCGCGCCGCCCCAGGCGGGCAAAGCCAACCAGGCCGTGCGACGGATCATCGCGGATGCCTTGGGCGTTCCATTTCGCCGCGTCACGATCATTGCGGGCGACGTTTCGCCGCAGAAGACCGTCCTGATCGCCGAGTTGACCCCGGACGAAGCCGCAGAGCGGTTGATGCGATGATCCGCTCGGTCGCCCAGCCGCTACGGCAGCCGGGCGACGTTGCTCACGGGACACTCCGAGTAGCCCGTGAAGAGGATCAACTGAACGTAGCCGCCGCAGAACTCGGCAGTCGCCTCGCCGCCGGCGCGTCCCTGACCATCGGGGCGGGAGGGAATGACCCGCACAAGGCGAAGCCCTCGTGGCCCCAGCCCCGTAATGGTCCCGCCGCACGCGCCCGCGGGGAGTCGAAAGGTCCCCGTTTCGTGGCTGTAGCAGATCGCCAGCGGATTGGGAGGCATCGCGCCGCGCCAAGCCAGGACGATTCGCCCGGGACACGCTCCGGAGATGGTGAGATCAAAGTCCTGCCCCGGAGCGCTTCGCGCCCCGGTGAGCATCAGGACCAGAACCGCGAGGGCCGCAGAAGAAGAGCGGTAACGCATGAGACCAGCCCTCCCCGCCTACCGGCCATCATACCAGATCGACCGGCGTGCCGCCGGCCGTCTTCTGATGCCAGGCCGAGGGCAAACCGGGGCCACTTGACGTTTCTCCGGCAGCGACCTTTGATTGCCTTCGATTTCCGGCGGGGTTGGTTGCCTGGCCCGACGGTCCTGCCCGTCCGGATGGCGCCGGCGTCTCCCGCCTCGATTCCAGTTTCCAAGGATCCTCGTTCATGGCTCGATACATCGGCCCGAAGGTGAAACTCTCCCGCAAGGTGGGCATGCCCATCGCGGACATCCCCAAGCACACGGCCAAGCGGCAGTTGAACCCGCCGGGGATGCACGGCTTCCGCGGGCGGCGTCTGCGCGACTACGGCGTGCGCCTCAATGAGAAGCAGAAACTGCGCTACCACTACAGCGTGCTGGAGAAGCAGTTCCGCCGCGTCCTTGCCGAGTGCACGCGCCAGAAGGGCAACACCGGCGAGATTCTCCTCTCCGCCCTCGAGCGCCGGCTGGACAACGTCGTCCGCCGCGCCGGCCTGACGCGCACCATCTGGGCGGCGCGGCAGATGGTCGTCCACGGCCACGTGCTCGTGAACGGCCGCAAGGTCGATCGTCCGAGTTTCCAGGTCAACCTCGGCGACGTCATCACCGTGAAGGAGCGCATCCACAAACTCGTGCGCGAGAATATGGAATCGCTCGCCGGCCATGTGGTGCCGGGGTGGATCGACCTCAATCCGGCGGAACTGACGACGAAGATCGTCGCGATGCCGACGCCCGACCAGGTTCCCTTCCCCGTGGACACCAACCTGATCGTCGAACTGTACAAGTAATCCGCGACTGCCGGGCGCGAGGCCGCCCGCCGAGGCCGGCAAGGTGCATGGAATACCCGACGGTCGGCCGAGCGCTTCGGCCGACCGTTTCCGTTTCCGCTCGGCGCGTGGAGCGGGACGCCGCCCCGCGCCCGTCCCGGCGCCCCTACGATCTGCTCCTGATCTGAACTGCTCCCGCGTGAGGAAGGTCCACCGGTCATGCTCAAGTTCCTGCGAAAGTACCAGGCCTGGATTCTGGCGATCGGCGGCTCGCTGCTCATGATCGCGTTCCTCCTGCCCGAGGCGATCCAGCGCCTCGGCACGCCTTCGATGAACCGCAAGATCATCCGGCTGACGATCAACGGCGAGCCCGCGACCATCCGGGCGCGCGATTGGCAGAGGGCGGGGGCGGAAATGGCGCTGCTCGAAACGATGTTCGGCCGGACACGCGACCTCGGACCGCTCCTGAGCCTTCCCGCCCTTGATGCTGAAGACCCCGACTCCCCGGGCCTGCAGGGCACCGACCATTGGCTGCTCCTCAAGCGCGAGGCGCAACTGGCGGGCCTGATCGGCGGCGTGCGCGACGGCGACGATCAGTTGCGCCAGCAGGCCGAACTCATCGCCCAGCCCCCCCAGTTCACCGCCGACCAGGCCTACGACCGGCTCATCGAGGCGCTGTCGAGCGCGGCGGCCGACGTCGGCCTGACGATCGATCAGGGCAAGGAGGCGTTCGCGACCCTTGCGGGCATCCGCAGGCTCATCGACGGGTACACGGCTTCGGCGCCCGCTTCGGACTCGCGCCAGCGGCACATCCTCGCCATGTTCGAGGATCGCGTCTCGGTCGCCTTCGTCTTCATCGACGCCGCCACGCAGATCGACGACCTGCCCGAGCCGGAGCCCGCGCTCCTCGACGCCCACTTCGAGAAGTACCGCGACGTGACGCCGGGCACGGGCGAACAGGGCTTCGGCTATCGCCTTGAAGACCGCGTGCGGCTTGAGTACCTGAGCATCCGCTACCAGAGCGTCTACGACCAGGTCGCGGGATCGGGGCTTGAAGCGCGCAAGTGGTACCAGCGCAACGCGGCGACGATCTCGCCCAACCCGTCGGAGCCTCCGCCGCCCTTCGATGAGGTCGCCAACGATGCGATCGCCGCCTACCGCCGCGCCAAGGCCGAAGAGACCATGACGGAGATCGCCCGCTTCATCAAGTCGGAACTGCTCAAGCAGACCCAGACGCTGGAGCGCGACGGCCAGTACCGCATTCTGCCGGCGGACTGGGCGCAGCGCCGGGTCTCCTTCGAGGCGCTGCGCGAGCAGGTGCAGGAGAAGTTCGGCGCGACGGTCGAATACCACGCGGACACGCAGACGTGGACGCCGCTTTCCGAACTGACGGCTCTCGATGGCATCGGCGGCGCGGCGCGCCAGGCCGGGGCGCTGAATCTCGGCCTGCGCCAACTCGTCGGCGCGCACCGGGAGTTCGGCGGCGAAGGGCCGACGGGGCTCCAGGCGGGCATGGCCGATCCCGACCTCCTGCGGCGGAACGAGTTCAGTCGCGGACGCGTGGGCGCCTCTTCTTACCCCGGCGATGCGTTCCTCTATCGAGTGATCGAGGTCGATCCGGCGCGGCCTCCCGCGTCGCTCGACGAGGTGCGCGAGGACGTCGTTCGCGACGTGAAGCGCCTGCAGGCGCATGAGCGTCTCACGGCGGATCTGGCCTCGTGGCGTCAGCGCGGACTGGACACGGGGCTCGAGCAACTGGCCAAGGAGATGGACACCTTCGTCCGCCGCGGCTCCGTCTCGCGCTACGGCACGACGAGCAGCAAGGCGGGAGACTTCCAGCCCACGGCGGTCGGCGGCATCTCGAGCCCCGCCCTCGTTCGCGCCATTTTCGACCGCCTGGCGCCGATCGATCCGCTCACGCGCCTGGCCGACCTGCCCGCGGAGGAACGCACCTTCGCCGCCGCCGTGCCCGAGCGTCTCGGCGTGGCGGTCGTGAATCTCGAACGGCGCTTCCCCGTCTCGCAGGAGCGGTGGAGGCTGGCGATTGATTCCGGCCTGCGCCTCAATGCCATCTCGGCGCAGTCCCCGCTGTCGCTCTCGCAGGTGCTCGTGTATCGGAACTTCACCGACACGCAGATGACGCCGTTCTCCTTTGAGACGATGAAGGCGCGATTCAACTTCGTGGACCTCCGCGAGACCGAGCCCCAGCCGGACGAGCCGGAGATGGGGCCGGCGGAAGACGAAGGAGCGGGAGAAGCGGGCTGAGCGCCGCCCGGGGTCGCTCAGGTCGCGGCGCAGCCGCACTCGTAACTGCGTCCCGAGCGGTTCTCGTAGTAGTTGATGAAGGCGTTGTTGAGGACGCGGTATCCGCCGGGGGTGGGGTAGTTCCCGGTGAAGTACCAGTCGCCGGTGTGGCGGGGCAGGGAGAGCCGCAGCCCTTCGATCGTCTGGTAGATGATCTGGAGTTCCCCTTCCCAGTCAATGATCCGGGGGCGGATGATCTCGGCGATCTTGCGGCTGAGTTGTTCGAGAGTGATGCCGTCGTAGAGGCGCTGGACGTGGTTGACGTGGGAGCCGAGGGGCGCCCCCGCCTGCGCCTTGCACGATTCGTAGATGTCGTCGATGAGCGCCTGCTGGTCCGCCTCGCGCCGCAGCGATACCGCGGCCTCGAAGGCGACGAAGCGCTGCAGTTCGCTCATGTCGATGCCGTAGCAGTCGGGATACATGATCGGCGGCGCGGAACTGAGGACGATGATCTTCCGCGGCCTGAGGCGCGAGAGCATGGTGATGATCGAGTTGCGCAGCGTCGAGCCGCGCACGATGGAGTCATCGAGGACGACGAGCGTGTCGTCTTCGCTCACCACGCCGCGCGTGATGTCGTAGACGTGGCTCATGAGGTCGCCGCGATGGACGTCCTGCGTGATGAAGGTGCGGACCTTCTGATCCTTGTGGGCGGCCTTCTCGACGCGCGGGATGCCGTTGGTCAAACGCTGCACGTCCTCGCGCGTCAGGCGGCCGGCCTCGCTGAGACGCCAGATCTCATCGGCGTGCCGGCGGCGGACAATCCGCTCCACCTCCTCCATCAGCCCCAGAAACGCCGTCTCCGCCGTGTTCGGGATGAAACTGAAGACCGTGCGCTCCAGGTCGAAGTTGACGGCGTCGAGCGTGCGCCGCGCGAGGCAGCGCCCGAGGCTCTTGCGCTCCTCGTAGATCGCCTTGTCGTTGCCGCGCGAAAAGTAGATGCGCTCGAAGGTGCATTGGCGCAGTTCGCCCGGCTCCTTGACCTGGTGCTCCCCGATCGAGCCGTCGGACCGGATCGTGAGCACGGCTCCGGGGCGGATCGAGCGCACCGCCTCGGGTTCGACGTCGAAGACGGTGGTGAGGGCCGCCCGCTCCGAGGCGACGGCGACGATCTCCTCATCGAGGTAGTAGAACACCGGGCGGATGCCGTTCGGATCGCGGCAGACGAAGGCGTCGCCGTTGCCCGTCAGGCCCGCGAAGACGTATCCCCCGTCCCAGGCGCGGCTGGCGCGGCGGAGCACCTCCGGCAGGTCGAGGCGCCGGCTGATCTCCCGCGCCAGCGCCTCGCCGCGCAGCCCGGGCGACTCCGCTTCGATTTCCGCCAGCAGCCGGTCATTCTCCCGGTCGAGGTAGTGTCCGATCTTCTCGAGCACCGTCAGCGTGTCGGAGACGCCCACGGGACGAAGCCCGTAGCCGATCAGTTCGCCGAAGATCTGATCGGCATTGGTGAGGTTGAAGTTGCCGGCGAGGACGAGGCTGCGCGTCGCGGCGGTGTTGTGGCGGACGTAGGGGTGGCACGTCGCCACGCCGTCCGCGCTGTACGTGCCGTAGCGCAGGTGCCCCAGGTAGAGTTCGCCGATGAACTGGAAGCGCTGCTTGAGCCGTTCGTCGGGCCCGTTGGAGTGCCGGCGCTTGACGATCCGGGCGATGCCGCGGTGAATCTCCTCGAAGAGGGCCCCGACCGCGTCCTTTTTTGCGGAGCGTTTGCGAAAGATGTAGGGCTCGCCCATGGGCATGTCGAACTTGACGACGGCGACGCCGGCGCCGTCCTGCCCGCGGTTGCGCTGCTTGATCATGAGCAACTGGAGTTTGTCCAGTCCCCACGTCGCCGTGCCGTATTTCGCCCGGTAGTGGCTCAGCGGCTTGAGCAGCCGCACCACCGCCAGGCCGCACTCGTGTTTGATCGGGTCGCTCATGCGCGAGCAATGTTAAGGCTCTGCGAGGGCCGCGACAATCGAGGCAACCGCCTCAACACGCCGCCGACCACTTTTCCCGGACCCCATGCCGCTGCACGGATGGCGCCCGGCCGCCCCGTGCCGCGCCCGGCGCTGGCCTTTTCAGGCCCGCGACGCCGCCTCGGGGCGTTCCTTCCCCGCTGGACCCCGGGCACGCTCGAGAAGCAGCGTGAGGGCATCGATCTCGGCGCGGATGACGTCGATCGA
Source organism: Phycisphaerae bacterium (assembly GCA_039794345.1). Classification (GTDB taxonomy): domain Bacteria; phylum Planctomycetota; class Phycisphaerae; order Phycisphaerales; family UBA5793; genus UBA5793. The sequence continues at coordinate 15,605 of JBDIVQ010000064.1, forward strand.
CTTGCCGCGCAGAAGGACTTCCTCCGCCGCTTCCGCCTGTCGCGTCAGGGGCATGAACCCGAAAAGCCCGCCGCTGCCCTTGATCTGGTGAACGAGTTCGGCCAGCGCCTCGAGGTCGCGAGCCGCCAGAGCGTTCCGCAACTCCTGCGCACGCCCCGGCAGGCCGGCGATGAACGCCTCGAGATAGGGTCGGCACACGTCTTCGGTAAGTCCGCTCAAGAGCAACTCCTTCGACGCCGGCGCGAGGGTCCCTCGATCATCGCTGGCCGGGTGTTCGGTCTGCGGCCTGGCCTTGTCGCTCGCTTCCTCCGCCGCGGCCCCGCCTGAGCCGCTGGGCAGGTGCCGCGCGAGCGTCTTGAGCAGGTGATGCTGGGTCACCGGTTTGCTCAGGTAATCCGTGCAGCCGGCCCTGAGACACCGCTCGCGGTCCTGCGCCATGGCGTGAGCGGTGAGGGCGATGATCGGCCGGTCAAATCCCCCGGCGCGCATCCGCCCGGCGGCGCTGTACCCATCGAGCACCGGCATCTGCATGTCGAGGAGGACGGCATCGACGCCCTCGCCCCGTGCGGCCATGCGTTCGAGCAGTTCGCAGGCGACCTGGCCGTTCTCCGCCTCGACCACCTCGACGCCGGCGATGCGCAGGTAGAGCGCAAGCAGGTCGCGATTGTCCTTGCCGTCCTCCGCGAGCAGGACGCGGCCCCGGAGGCGCACCGATCCCGAGGCGGCGCGCTCGTCGACGTCCTGCTCGAGCAGTGCCTCGCGGCAGTCGCGCAGCCGGCGCACGCCGTCGAGCGAACCGGTGGTGACGAAGAGGGAGAAAGTGCTGCCGCGGTCGGGGCAACTCTGGACCTCGATGCGTCCGCCGAGCATGCGCGAGAGACGATCGCAGATGGCCAGGCCCAGTCCCGTCCCGCCAAAGCGCCGCGTCGTCGAACTGTCCGCCTGGGAGAAGGGACGGAAGAGGCGGGCCACCTGCTCTTCCGTCATACCGATGCCGGTGTCCGCCACGTCGATGCGCAGCACCGCCTCGCCCCCGTCCTCGGGCTCGATGAGGCGCGTCGTGATCCGCACCCAGCCGCGCTCGGTGAACTTGATCGCGTTGCCGACGAGGTTGAGGAGAATCTGCCGCAGGCGCGTGGGGTCGGAGCGGATCGTCTCGGGGATGACGCCGTCGATGCGCGTCCTGAACTCGATGCCCTTTTCGGTGGCGCGCACGCGCATGAGGGAGTAGACGTCATAGAGAATGCGGCAAGGCGAACACTCGACGCCCTCGACGCGCATCTCGCCCGCCTCGATCTTCGAGAGGTCGAGGATGTCGTTGATGATGGTGAGCAGGTGATCGGCGTTCCGCCGGATGACGCGGAGCGCCTCGAGCCGATCTGCTCCCGTACGCGACGGATCATTGAGCAGGTCGGCATAACCGATGATCGCCATCATCGGCGTGCGGATCTCGTGGCTCATGTTGGCGAGGAACTCGCTCTTGGCGCGGTTGGCGCCCTCGGCGGCGATCGTGGCGGCGCGGAGCGCGGCGTCGGCCTGTCGAAGCGATTCGTTGTAGCGCCACAGCGTCCTCGTCAGGACGCCGCCAAGCAGCGCCGCTCCCGTGCACGAGAGCGCGAAGAGCAGTCCCACCGTCTTCAGCAGCGCTTCGATCGGCCCGGTCACGAGTTTCATCGACGTGTGCGCCATCGCCCTCCAGCCGAGGGCCTCGACCAGGCTGACGCTCACCAGATGCTCCCCGCCCCCCTCCAGCCGAACGACGCGCGAGCCGGGCGCCGCCTCGTTCGCGTCGGCGAAGATCGCGCGATCGGCGCCGTCCGGCAGGCTCTCCCCGCGAAACGCCGTCGCGACGTTGCCGTTCTGATCCACGATCGCAAACGTGACGGTTTCCTTCGGCGCCAGTGCCGCCAGCCTCGCGCGCAGGTCACGCATCTCGTACTGTCCGACCAGGTATGCGATCGCCCCCCCATCCGGATTGCGGATGGGCGCCGCCACGGCCACGACGTAGCCCTGGTCAAGGGCCGCACGCCGGTACATCTCCGAAACGTACGGCGCATCCGACTGCACCACGCCCCGATACCAGTCCCGGTGTGAGAAGTCCTGTCCGATCACATGCGGATCGTGGGGATAGTCAAACCTTTCGACGCCCTGTGCGTCGGTGATGAAGACGCGGCGGATCTGCCGGTTGTGCTCCGTGAAGGTGCGAAGGTGCACAGCGACCCCGTCGCGGTCCCCGCGCTCGACGGCTTCCCGGAGCATCGGCCGGGCCGCGACGCTGGTCAGGTGCGTCTTGAGGCCGTTGATCTCGGCGACGATGACCTCGGCCAGCAGCCGGCTCGCCATTTCGTTCTGGTCGCGCAGTTCCGTCGCCAGTTGCGACCTGACTTTGATCGACGCCGTCGCCGTGATCAGCCCCGCCGGCACCGCAATCAGCAGCACCAGCGCGGCGTAGAGCCGCCAGCGCGAACGCAGCAGCCACGGGCGGTTTGGTTCGCACACCGCAAAGTCGGTGTTGTCAGCCATTTCAGTCAATGCAAAGTCCCTCGCGGCACAGAACCGGCCCGCGAGGCGGCCGACTCCGGCTCCGGCGGCGGCGGGTGCCGCGGGCGCCGGAAACCAAGACCCCTCAACGGCGGGGAAGGGCCGATCGACGCCTCGTTGCATCCTATCGGTCCATTACCTCGCCGACTTGCATTCACCGTCGGGACGACCCGGCCGACTTGCCCGCCCCTCCCCGGCCTTCTATGAAATGGGCTCATGGCCCGGCGCAATTCCGCAAAGTCCCCGACCAGCGCACCAGATCGGCCGGATTCCTCCCCCGTGCTGGACGACTCCCTGCGCCTGCTCATTCTCGCCGGCCCCGAAAGCCACCGGCGCGCCGAGCGCCTCGCCTCGCTCCGCCGGGCCGTCGAGTCGCGCCGCGGAGAAGTCGATGTCCTGCACTTCGACGGCTCGACCGCCTCTCCAGCCGACATCCTTGACGAAGCGCGCAGCCTCGGTCTCATGCAGCAGTACAAGATCATCGTCGTCGATGAAGCGGATGAGTTCCTCAAGCGAGGCGACAACCGTCGCACTATGGAGCGCTACGCCGAGAACCCCGAGCAGGGCGTCACCCTCGTGCTCCGCTCCGCCGCCTGGCACCCCGGCAAGCTCGACAAACTCGTCGAAGCAGCCGGCCGCATCCTCCGGTGCGATCCTCCCGAGCCGCCCGAAGCCGTGGACTTCTGCATCGACCGCTGCCGGGAGCATGGCGGCGTCATCGAGCCTGCCGCCGCTCACCTCCTCGTCGAACGCATCGGCACGAGTCTCGGCCGCCTCGACTCCGAACTCGCCCGCCTCTGCCTCATGGTCGAGGAGGGCGCCCCGATCACCCCCGACCTCGTGCGCGAGCAGATTCCCCTCTCGCGCGAGGAAAAGGCCTGGGAACTCCAGGATGCGCTGGTGACCGGCGACGCGACGGCCGCCATGACCAAACTCGTTGAACTCATGACCGTCAGCCGCCACGATCCCGTGCCCCTCTTCTGGTCGATCGCGGACCTGTCGCGCAAGATCTACGCGGCCGGGCGGATGCTCCGGGAGGGTCAGCACGAGCGATCCGTCATGGGGCGGCTGCGTCTCTTCGGCCCGGGCGGCGCAGCCGCACTCAGCGCGGCTCGGCGCCTGCCCGCCCCCCTCGCCGCCCGGCTCATGGCCGAGAGCCTGCGCGCCGCCCACCGCACGCGCCAGAGCCTCGGCACGCCGGAACGGGCCGTCGAAGTCCTCGCCCTGCGATTTGTGTCGGCCCTCGCGCCGCGTTGACGATGATGCCCAGAACACGACCCGTTCCACGACAGGCCAGGAAGGCCGATCACCAGCAGGAGGCTGAGTCGATGCACGCGTCCGCCCGCCCGTTCCTCCCCTCGTCTTCGCGGTTCTGCCTGGTCCGCGCGGCGCTCTGCGCGCTGGCGCTGGTTGCCGCCTGCTCGTGCGGGGGCAATGGAAGCGCCGCCGCGCCGCGCCGCACCTTCGACGCCTCGACTCCGCCGCCCTCGGTGGGTTCCGCTGAGCCGGTCCTCCCTCCCCCGACCGATCTCGAAAACCTGCCGGACGATCCCAGCCGGCTCATCGATCTCGATCAGTACACGCGCGACCGCCTGGCCCTGCAGAAGCGCCTGCGCGAAAAGGCGGAGCAGGCACGCTCAGGCGGCCTCGATGCGGCCGTCGAACACTCGGGCGGCGCCGATTCGACCCGCGCCGTCGATTCGACCGCTGCGCCCGCCGAACCACGGCCTTCGGTGATCTGGCTTTCGCCCGCGCCGAGCGCGAGCGGTGAGGCGGAGGTCTACGACGGCCCGTCCGGGGCGACGGGCGCCTCGGATCGCGCGGCCTCGTCCAGAGAATCGGCGGACTCCGCAACACCCGACAACGCTGGCACAGCCGCTGCCGTCCCCCCCGTCATGCGGCTGACCGACCTCATCACTCCCTTCAAGGGCCAACTGGCGATGCAGGCCGCCGATTCGCCGGCCCCGCTGCGCGAGCATCTCATTGCCGCCTCACTCCTCCTGCTCGACGGCCAGAAGCGCATCGACCCCGAAACCCTCTATGATCTCACCGACCGCGAGCGCGAAGTGCTTAAGGCCTATCAGGATCACTTCGTGCGCCTCGGCGCCGCACTCGCCGGCGGCGGCGGGGCGGAGGGGGCCGCCAAGGACGCCGTTGACCTGGCCGCCGCGCTCAACGCCGAAAACGCGCTGCGCATCGCCGACTTCCGCCTCTGCAAGCGGATCATGAACTACGGCCTCTACGAGGAGGTTGAGTCCTACAAGTTCGCGGCGCTGCGGCCGACCCCGCTGCTCACCTACGTCGAGATCGAAGGCTTCAAGAGCGTGCCCGGCGGCGACGGGAAGTACATCACCCGCGTCCGCCACGAACTCGAACTCTACACCGAGCGCGACGGCGAGCTCGTCTACGCCTGGCCCAGCGCCCCGGCCGAGGACATCTGCGGCAAGGTGCGCCGCGACTTCTTCCTGCCGCGCCAGATCCAACTGCCCTCGAACCTGACGATGGGGCGCTACCGCCTCAAAGTGCGCATCATCGACGAGCAATCCCAGCACCAGGCCGAGTCCGTCATCGCCCTCTCCATCGTCGCCGGCGGCGACGTCGCAGTCGGCCCCTGACCAGTCTGTTGTCTACGCGCTGACCTCCTTGCTCCGACCTCCGACATCGCCGCACACGCCCGATCTCTCCACGTCCAACACCCGTGCTTACGCGTGGGGCTCGGTTCCGGCTCATCGCATCGCGATGA
>JBDIVQ010000065.1:0-20887 GCA_039794345.1 Phycisphaerae bacterium
TAACGGCGTCCAACGCCACGGGGTAGATGGATCTCGCGACCCGCGCCGTGTGCGGCGCTCACTCGCTACGCTCGTTCGCACCGCACACGGCTTCCTGCAAACATAGTTGCTACAGAATAAGATACAACGGGTGGAGCGATGCTCGGCATCGCGGAACCCGTGGAAGCGAGTGTTCCTGAATTCAACTCGCCCCGGACGGGGCGATGAAGGCGGTCGAAGTGCAACGGCGCCTTCTACTCCGTGCCCTTGTCCAAGGAGAGGCGTGCGCCTCCGCGGCCCCTGCCGGGGCCGGCCGATCACCGCGCGCCGCCAACCACGGGTTCCGCTTGCGGGGCGGGGGCCCGCGCATCGCTGCACCCGTGGCTGCACTCGCGCGCCGCTCCCGGGGCGAAAGCTATCGCACGCTGCGCGTGGGCGATTGACATCGCGCCAGCCGTGGTGGCCGGCGACGTCCAACCAGTGACAACGGCCGCCGTCGGCCAACTCCTCCCAGTGCTCGAACTTGCGCTCGTTCTGCTCTCGGGTCGCCATGCCGTATCGCCTCGCGCAGGCTTCGGGCTCGCTGCGTGCGCCTCACGCCACGGCGGCGCAGACCTGCTTGGCGGCGTCGGTGAGGTCTTTGGCGCTGCGCATCATTTCGATCTCGCCGCGGGCGCCGTCGAGGATGTTGCGCGCCTCGAGCACGTTGCTGCCTTCGAGGCGCACGACCAGCGGGACGGTGAAGCCCACTTCCTTGGCGGCGCTGACGATCGCCCGGGCGATCTTGTCGCACTGCATGATCCCGCCGAAGATGTTGACGAGCACGCCTTTGACCTTTTTGTCGGCGAGGATGATGCGGAAGGCTTCGGTGACGGCCTCTTCGGTGGCGCTGCCGCCGACGTCGAGGAAGTTGGCCGGTTCGCCGCCGTGCAGTTTCACGATGTCCATCGTCGCCATCGCCAGACCGGCGCCGTTGACGAGGCAGCCGATGTTGCCGTCGAGGCTGATGAAGGACAAGCCGAACTTCGACGCCCGCAATTCCGCGGGATCCTCTTCCGTCGGATCGAAGAGTTCGTTGATGTCGTTGTGGCGGAAGAGGGCGTTGTCGTCGAAGTTGAACTTCGCATCGATCGCCATCACCACGCCGTCGGGATGCGATTCGGTCGGCGGCGTCACGATGAGCGGGTTGATCTCGGCGAGCGAGCAGTCCTTCTCGACGAAGAGCCGCGCGAGGTTGAGCATGATCTTCACGGCCTGGCCGACCTGGCTGCCCGTGAATCCGAGGCGGAACGCCACCTCGCGCGCCTGGTGCGCCTGGAGGCCGATGAGCGGGTGCAGGGGCATCTTGATGATCGCCTGCGGGCGCTCGGCGGCGATCTTCTCGATCTCCACGCCCCCCTCGGCGGAAGCGATGAGGGTGTTGGTGTTGCGCGAGCGGTCGGTGGTGATGGCGAGGTAGAACTCGCGGGCGATGTCCACGCCGGCGGCGATGAGGAGTTTCTTGACTTCGAGACCTTCCGCGCCGGTCTGCGGGCTGACCATGCGGTGGCTGAGCATGAACTTGGCGGCGTCCTCGGCCTCCTGAGCGGAGCGGACGAGTTTGACAAACCCCGCCTTGCCGCGCCCGCCGGCGTGGACCTGGGCCTTGACGACGGCCAGTTCAGCGCCGGCCTCGCGGCAGACCTGCTTGTAGATCTCGCCGGCGCGGGTCGCGTCGGAGCAGACGACGCCGGGGGGAACGGGAATGCCGGCGTCGGCAAGGAGTTGGCGGGCCTGGTATTCGTGAACCTTCATGTCGACGGGCCTTTCACCTGCTGGTTGGCCAAGCCGGCGCGAGCCCGGCCTGCGGGAAAGCGGAAAGTGTAGACCCCACTCCCGCGGCGTCACGCGCGGCCGGGGGGGAACGCGGGGATCACCCCGGCCCGGCCACCAGCCGTGCCCTCGCAATGGCCGCGGCCCGGGGTGAGAGGTCGCAGCCGAGCCACCGCCGACCCGAATGCGCCGCCGCGACCAGGGTTGTGCCGCTGCCGCAGAAGAAGTCCCCGACGACGCCGGCGGGCGGGCAGCACGCCTCGACGAGCAGGCTCAGCAGCGTCAGCGGCTTCTGCGTCGGATAGCCCGTCCGCTCCGCTGCCATGTTGTTGATTGAGGGAATCTCGAGGACGTCCGTGGCCTTCTTCGTCTGCCCCTTCATGCGGGCGCTGGTGGCGGCGATGCGCGGCGCCCTGAAGTAATAGTCGTCCCCCTTCGCGTAGAAGAGAATGTCATCGTGCTTGCGGGCAAAACGCCGCGGCGAGGAGCCGCCGAGGCCGTAGGACCAGATGAGATGGTTCACGAACCGCTCGGCTCCGAAGATCTCATCGAGCAGCAGACGCAAGTGGTGGCTCGCGCGCCAGTCGCAGTGCAGGAGGATCGAACCGGTCGCCCTGAGCGCGCGATGGATCTCGACGAGGCGTGGGCGCAGGAAGTCGAAGTAAGCGGCCATGCTCGGCCAGGCGTCGGTGTAGTGCGGCAGATCGCGGGTGCCGCGCCCACGATGAGGTTCGGCGAATCGCGGAGCGCCCCTCTCCCCGCGCGCCAACTCTGCGCACGCTGAATCCGGGGCGGCGCCGGACCTCTGCCCCGGCGTGTCTGGTTTGTCTCGGCTGGTGCCGCGCTGGCCGCGGCCCGTGTTGAAGGGCGGATCGATGTAGACGAGATCAATGCACGCATCGGGCAGGGCGCGCAGGAGATCGAGGTTGTCGCCGCAGTGAACGGCGCCGAGCAGGCCGGCGTCAGTGGTGGCCTTGCCCGCCATGCCCGCCGTGGCCGTGGTCGTCATGATGGTCCGGCTCCTGCGGCTCGGGGGCCTTGGTGAGCACCGCGATCGACCCGAGCGTGGCTGCGAGAACGAAGAGCACGACCGCCCCCGTCACCACTTTGGCGTACCACGAGGGCGGCTCGTGAACGGCGAGTTTCGCGGCCGACTCCATGCCGGCATCGTGATGAGCGGCGTCCCCGGCGTGGGCATCGCCATGGCCCTCCTGCCCCTCCGGCGGCGCGGCGGCCATGAGCAGACCCGAAACAACCGAAACAGCGGCAAGTCGAATGAGGCGGTGCATGGCCGCAGTATATGCGCGCACGAGTCGTCCGCCGAACGAGGATCACCGGGTGCGGAACACCGAGCGAGCGAATCCGGCGCGGCGCAGAGCCTGTGCCCCGGCTTGCGCCCACATGATGAACCCTACGGCCGCACCGCGTGGCGACCGATCGAGATGTAGGTGAAGCCGAGTTCTGCGAGGTGGGGGCGGCGGTAGAGGTTGCGGCCATCGAAGATCAGCGGACGACGCAGGGTCGCCCGCATCGCGTCCCAGTCCGGGTTCTTGAACTCGTCCCAGTCGGTGCAGATGACCAGCGCATCGGCGCCTTCGAGGCAGGCGTACATGTCGTCGGCGATCTCCACCTTCGATCCGAGTTCGCGCTTCGTGTTCGCGGCCGCGACGCGGTCGAAGGCGCGGACCCTGGCTCCCTTCTCCGTCACCCAGTTGATCAGGGTGATGGCCGGAGCTTCGCGGATGTCGTCGGTGCGCGGCTTGAACGCCAGGCCCCAGAAGGCGAAGGTCCGGCCCGCGAGGTCGCCCTTGAACTCATCGCTGATCTTGCGGAAGAAGAGCGCCCGCTGGCCCTGATTGACGTCGTGCACCGCCTGGAGCAGGGGCGTCGGCACGCCCATCGCCTTGCCCATCGAGATGCACGCGAGCGTGTCCTTCGGGAAGCATGAGCCCCCGTAGCCGAGGCCGGGGTAGAGGAACTGGTTGCCGATGCGGCTGTCCGAGCACATCCCTTCGCGTACGCGGTTCACGTTCGCCCCGTAGGCGTCGCAGAGGCTCGCGATCTCGTTGATGAAGGAGATCTTCGTCGCGAGCATGGCGTTGGAGGCATACTTGACCATCTCGCTGCTCAGGACATCCATGATGAAGATGGGGTTGCCCTGGCGGACGAAGGGGTCGTAGAGGTCCTTCATCATCTCGCCGACTTCCGGCGACTCGACGCCGCACACGACGCGGTCGGGCTTGTTGAAGTCGTTGATCGCGTCGCCTTCCTTGAGGAACTCGGGATTGTTCGCGATGTGGAAGGGGTGTTTCGTATGCCCGCGAATGATGTCGCGAACCAGGAACGTGGTGCCGACGGGAACCGTGGATTTGACGACGATGGTCTTGGGCCTCTGATGCGGCCCGAGCGATTCGATCGCCGCGGCGATCGCCTCCGCGGCTGAGCGGACGAACCTGAGGTCGGCCCGCCCCTGGGCGTCGCTCGGCGTGCCGACGCAGATGAAGATGACCTCGGCGCTGCTGTAGGCCCGCGCGGCATCGGTCGTGAATCCGAGCCGGCCGGCGGCCACGTTGCGCTGGATGAGTTCATCCAGCCCGGGTTCGTAGATCGGCACCTCGCCCCGGTTCAGCCGTTCGATCTTTCCGGCATCGACGTCGAGGCAGGTGACCTTGTTGCCGGTGTTGGCGAAGCACGTTCCCGTGACGAGTCCGACGTATCCGGTTCCGACCATGGTGAGGCGCATGGGGTGGTCCTTGGCAGTTCTGATGGTCCGCGCGTGGCGCGAGGAGAGCCGATAATCGAGGCGGCCGCCCTCCGCGGCCCGCGCTCGCGGCCATTGCTCCATCGGCTATCCGCATCCGCGGCTTGCCGCCCCTCGTCCGGCGCGGCGCGCGGCTGCGATTCTAGCCGCCCAAGGCGCAAAGGAGCGGAGCCGCGCCGTCCGCGACAGGGCAATCGCGTTCTCGTCGTCATGCCCGCGACGAGCCTGTCCCGCGCGTTCCCAGGGGGGCAGACCCTGCGCGGCTTTGATGGAACGCCCCCACCCCGGCCCTCCCCCGCAGAGACAGGGGAGGGAAAGTGGACTCCGGCCTGCGTGGGAAGAACGCAAACGCGATCGCCCTGCCTTCCGCTGGCTTCGGGAGGAGGTTTCCGCCCGGCAGGCGCCGCAGCGACGCCGTGGGTTGAGCGGGACCGGCGGCCGGAGCCTCTTCCTACCATTGCCCCGCACGCACTGGAGTCTGAATATGTCCGCCGAGCCGTCCAGCCTGCCTCTCATCCCCACCCCGGCGCCTCCTGCGCCAGGCGCGGCGGAGGTGCGGCACGGCCTGGACCGGGCGGTCGAAGGGCTTTCGGCCGCGATCGGCCGCCCGGTGGTGTGGCGCTCCGACGCGCCGGCCGAAGATCGGGCGGTGGCGGTGCCGCTCGATCCCCGCAGCACGGTGCGGGGGTGGCTCGTCGCCGATCCGGCCGGCGCCACGGTCCGGCCCACTCTGACGGACGACGCGGTGCGCCACCTGCTGCGTGCTTTCGCAGACGTCGCGGCGCAACTCGACGAGACCGAGGACCAGTTGGCGCACCGCATCGCCGAACTCCGCGCCGTCTACCAGGTTTCGACGGCGCTGAGCGGCATCGGCGACCTCGAGTCAATTCTCCAGTGCGCTCTGCGGCTGGCGATCGAGGTGATGGACGTGAAGGCCGGCTCGATCCGCCTCTTCAACCCCGCCACCGATGAACTCACCCTCCGCGCCAGCGTGAACCTCAGCGAGCGCTACTTCGCCAAGGGACCGGTCTTCGCCCACGAGAGCGAACTCGATACGCGCTCGCTGGCCGGCGAGGTGGTCTACGTCGAAGACCTGGCCGCGGACGAGCGCGTGCGCTTCCCCGACCTCGTCGAGGCGGAAGGGCTGCGGAGTTTTCTCAGCACGGGGCTGATTTTCCGCGGCAAGCCGGTGGGGGTGATGCGCCTCTACACGGGGCAAGTGCGGCGGTTCAGCGAGTTTGACCGCAGCCTGCTCCGCGCCGCGGCGCAGCAGGTGGCGACGGCGATCGCCAACGCGCGCCTCCTCGACGAGCAGCGGGCCGCGCGCGAGGTGCGCCGCCAGGTCGATCTCGCCTCCAACGTCCAGCGGCGGATGTTCCCGCAGCGCATGCCCACGGTCCCCGGGCTGGACATCGCCGCCCGCTGCATTCCCTCCCTCGAACTCGGCGGCGACTTCTTCGACTTCATCGACCTCGGGCGCCACCTCGGCTTGGCGCTGGGGGATGTGGTCGGAAAGGGCGTCCCCGCGGCGCTGCTCATGGCCGGCGTCCGCGCCAGCCTCCGTGCCCACGCCATGGACATCTACGACATCAACGAGATCATGGCCCGCGCCAACCGCGCCCTCGTCGAGGACACCCACGAGCACGAGTTCGCCACCGTCTGGTACGGCGTGATCGACTCGCAGACGCGGCGTCTGACCTACACCAGCGCGGGCCACGATCCGCCGCTGGTCTTCCGCCCCTCGCTGCGGGCGCACCCCGACGAGGCCTTCCGCGAACTCCGGGCCGGCGGGCCGGTGCTCGGCATCGATCGCGGCGCGACATATGAAAAGGGGCTCTTCGACCTCGCCCCCGGCGACGTTCTCGTCATCTACAGCGACGGGCTGACCGACGCCCAGACCTTCGACCGCCAGCGCTACGGCCGGGAGCGCATCGGCCGGGCCGTCGCCGAGTCCTTCAACCTCTCCGACCAGGTGACCGCCTCGCTCATCCTCAACCACATCCTCTGGGACGTGCGGCGATTCGTCGGGCTACAGCGGCAGTACGACGACATCACGCTCATCGTGGCGCGGGTTCTCGGGCCTGCGGGCGCCGGCGGAAGATGACGGCTCATGCGCGGTCGGCGGCCGGGCCGATCTGACAGGTATGAGCCAGATCGGCGGGCCCATCCAGTCAAGCCTTTCCGGCGCCCTGCCCTCGCAGGAGGCCGCGGGCAAGACCCGCGCCAAACGCGATCGCGAGAAGGCCGACAGCACCCGGCGCTTCGAGGATGCTGTGGACCTGACCGTCGGCGGCGTCGAGACCGGCGAAGCAGTGCGCAAACTCGACGAGAACGATGAGGAGCACCACGACCGCCAGAAGCGCAAGGCCCGGCGCGAGGGGGCAGCGGAGAAGGCGGCGCAGCGCGCTGCGCGCAGCCCGATCGACTCCGACGCCCCGCACATCGACCTGCGCGGGTGACGGCCGTCCTCGTGGATGCGGCACTTGCCGCGGCGACCACTCGTCCCTACTGGCTCGAAACCGTCACTTCAAGCACCGCGGACGTGTTCTGCACCTCGGCCGCCTGGAGGTGCCCGACGCCGATGGGGAAGTCGTTGGGGACGGTGAAACTCTTCGTCGCGTCGCCGTTGGCGTCGCCCGTGCTCGATCCGATCAGAACAGCGGTGTCGATGTCCAGGGTCGCGTCGAGGGCGGGAATGTAGGTCGAGCCGCAGCCGCTCGTCGAGTAATACCAGCGCACCAGGTTGCCCGGCCCGGCGCCCTTGACGGACAGTGTGACGTATGTGCCGCGCATGATCGGCGTGGTGGTCGGTGAGATGAACAGGGGCATCGACGGGTTGAGGTCCGTCCGCGCGACCCAGGTCTTGCGCGTCTCTGTCCCCGCGAACCACATCAGGTGGCTCCACATCACGCCGGGATATTCCGGGTCTTCGTCCATCGCGCTGTAGTCCGCCCAAGGGACGCTGCCGGCGGGAGACGACTCGCTCTGTTTGAGCAGAAGCGGGGCGCGCCACTCGCCCTCATCGTCGTACCACTTGCGAATCTGCCGCAAGATCGCGGGATGCTGACTTCCTGACGTCTGGTTGTAGGCGATGGCGATATTGCCGTCGTCATCCGCATGAATGGCGGGATACCACGCGCTGACCGCGCTGCCGGGGTTGATCGTGCCGTACTGGACGAGTTCGGGATCGTCCTGGCTGACCGGCCAGCCGTTCATGTCGAACTCGTACCAGCGCACTTTGGCGGTCTTCAACTCTTCGGAGGGCTGTTCGGGGCCGATGGCGTGCGCCGCCCACGCCGAGCCGTTGCGGTAGACGGGGAACTTGAAGTCCCAGTGGCAGGTGACTTCCGCGTTGGTCCCCGGGACGCGAATCTTGATCGGAGCCGTGTAGTAGTCAGGAACCGTCAGTTCGTGTGTGTACAGCGTATTGGAGGAGGCATTGAGGGCGTAGAGACGGACCCACGTGTTGACGCCGCTCTCCTTGTGGGAGTCCGTGATGAAGTAGCCGATGGAGGACGAGGGCTGGCTGTACATCTTCATGCAGCCGATGGCGCGGAACTGCGGCGAAGTCGCCTGGCCCTCGATGTGGTCGATGAGTTTGACAGTGAAGGTCGGCTCCTCGCCCGCGATCAGGTCGGCCTTCGTGAGTGAGGCGATGACGGCACGGCCGGCCGGAGGTCCGCCACCGACCCGGGCCCAGGTAATGAACACGTGATCGTCGCCGACGCTCATGCAGGGGAAGTCCACGTTGCCCGGCAGGTCGGTGAAAGTGAAGAAGTGCCAGTCCCCGGTGTCCAGTGTGGGATTCGACGACTTGGAGACGGCAAGGCGCAGGGTGAGTGGAATCTGAAGCGTCACGACGAAGTAGCGTTCGGACAACTGGTCCCACGCACAGACTGTATCCGCACCACCATTGAAGAACTGGGATAATGACTTGAACGCAGTCTGCGTCCCGTCCCTGTCGAACAGCCACAGCCCCGCGTTGGTGGTGGCCAAAATGGAACTCGCGCCGACCGTAACGGCGCAATCCGATGCAAACTCCTCCGTCCATGACTGCACTTCGAAACCAAAGTCAACAGGCTCCCCGCAATCCTGGGCGCGGGTGAACGAGACATTGCCGGCGAAAACAAGAATCGTGACAAACCAATACGAGGCGCTTTCACTCTTGAGCCAACAGGTCCGCGACATGGCAACCATCTCTCTTTGGTGCTATGGAATCTGTACGACGTTGCTGGTTTCGCATCCGCCGTCCGGATAGTTCAGAGTCTGAAGGTACCCGCCACATGCGAGCGGTCCCGCTATGCCTTCGAAGAACGCGAAGCCAGTCTCGTCACTCACCGTGCTTGCAATGCCCCGCAGTCCTCGATACCCCAAGCCGAGTTCGACGCCTGAGCAGAAGTGGAACTTCGGAAGTCTGAACGGGTTCGCACGCGGCGAGAACAGCAGGATGATCGCACGTTCTGGCCGCGCGCCCCTGATCTCCGCGCGCATCGGTCCGGGGCACGATCCTTCGAGCGTCAGCACCGGTTGCGCCATCGCCGGCGCGGCGAAGAGCACCGCCGCCCCCAAGCCTAACAGGGCGAGCCTGACGCATCGTCTCGCACTCATGACCGCCTCCGTTCCGCCCCCGTCATTGAGATTGTCCACTCTCGCCCCTGCTTCGCCCCGGCCGTCCATCAGGGATTCGACCCTGATTTCGCCTCCTGACGCGTGCAGCCCGTCACTCGATCTGCACGACATTGGTCACCTCACAGAAGTCGCTCATCGCCTGTAGGAAGCCTCCGCGTGCAGCGGGTCCGGCGTCGCCGTTGAATCTGGCGATACCGGCCTGATCGGCGCGCGTCGTCGCCACGTGTCGAATTCGTTGGGGGTCCAGGCCGATCTCGACACCATAGCAGGGATGGAAGGGTGGAAACGCGTACGAACCGCGATGCGGGGAGAGGTAGAGACGTACTACACCGCCCGGGCTGCTTCCGCTGACTTGCGCCAGCACCGGTCCGGGGCACGATCCTTCGAGCGTCAGCACCGGCTGCGCCATCGCGGGCGCGGCGATGAGCGCCGCCGCACCCAGGCCCCACAGGGCAAGTCTGACTGATCGTCGCTTGGTCATGATCGTCTCCTTTCCTCTCCCGTTACCGGTGTTGTACACCATCGCCCCGCTTGCACGCCCCGCATCCTTCAGGGAAACGACCCTGATTCCCCGCGCCCGACGGGTGGATTCGGTCACTCGATCCGCGTGCTTGCCTTCGGAGCGGGTTGTTGTGTGCGCCATTGGAGTGCAGGACGCAATCGGGCCGAAAGCGCTGCCTGTCGCAAAGACTCCCTCGTCAGTCCGCGATCAACACCTCCCCCGCCTGCGACGATGGCGAGGCCTCCGGCTGATCCTCGGCGCTCTTCGCGATCATTGCGCTGAATCGCGCCTTCAACCAGCCCTGGGGCCGGCCGATGCGCCAGGATCCCCGGTCAGCGTTTGCGCTCGGGGATCACGATCAGGCCGACGAGACCTTCGCTGGCCTGGACTTCGGCCTTGACGACCGGCTCGGGGAGTTCGGTGCTGAAGATGCCCCCGCCGCGGAAGGGTTCCTGGTACTCGTCGAGGAATTCGTAGAGCGAGACCTTGACCGATTCGCCGGGCGGCAGCGACTCGATCCGCCGCACCCAGCGCTCGTTGAGCCAGAGGTCGAAGTCGGCGAGGTGCTGCGTGGTGTGGTTGACGAGTTCGATCTTCGAGCCGTCGCGGAAGACCTGCACGTCAAGAGTGCGAAGGAGTTCGGCGTCGTAGGGGTAGGGGCGCGGCTGCGTGCCCTCGGTGAGGCGTCCCTTGCTCATGCAGGACGTCTGCCCGAGAGCCGCCGCGAGGCACACCGCCATGGCCGCCGCCTTCAATGCCCGCATCGCGCGCTCCTTGCCGCCTCCGGTTGAGTCTCGCCGCAATCATTGCCGCCGATCGGCGGCGAGCAAGGGCCAGGTCCGGGAGATGGCGCTTCCCGCCGCGCGGGTAGGGCCGGCGGACGGAGATTTTCCGCGGCGCCGGCGACGCGGCTCCTACATCGCCTCGCTCGATTCGATTTGCCGGCGCAGCGCGTGCAGGTCCAGCGATTCGATCGGCCGACCGGTGAAGAGATCGACCTCCGCCAGTTCGCGCTGGTGCGGGGCGCAGCGGGTGATGACGATGGGCAGCCCCTTTTCGCTCAGTTTGAGGCGGTCAAAGCGGCCGAAGCGCGGGCTGTCGGCCGTCGAGAAGTCCGGCTCGGGAAACCCCGCGTCTACGAGACGCTGGGCGAGCGATCCGATTCGCTGACTCGTGAAGACGCGGACGTAGAGTGTGACGCCGGCGTCGATGTGCCCCCGCGCCGCTCGCCCGAGCAGGTGCGGATCGCAGTCGTCCAGTGCGTTCATGACGCGCTCGGCCACTTCCCAGACGTTGACGATGCGGCGGCGATACGCCTCCGCCCCGATCTCCTGCATCGACAGGCCCTGCACGTGCCGCCGCACCAGGCCCTTGCTCGGCCGGGGAACTTCGACCCATCCCGTCTCCTCGACGGCGCGGCGGATCGCGTCGTCAATCGACTCGGCCTTGCCGGAATGCACCAGCCGGGCGGCCTCCTGTGCAAGCAGATCGATTCGAGAATCCGTGGACATGCCTGATTATGGACGCGATCGTGGCATTTGTCACCGACAGGGGGTCGGACGGGATGATGCCGCCCCGCCGCCCGCACGCGGCGATAATGCTCGGTCTTGAGTGAACCGGTGCAACGGACATCCTGGATCGGCGCCCTGACGGCCGGTGGGCTTCACGCGGCCTGCTTCATGCTGGCCTTTCCGCCCTATGACCTCTGGCCGCTGGCGTACATCGCGCTTGTGCCGGCGGTGCTGCTGGCGCTGCGAACCACCAGCCGCCGCCGGGCGGCGGCGGCGGTGTGGATCACCTCCAGCCTCTCGTGGCTGTGGATGCAGCGGTGGATGATCGACGTGACGGGGCCGGGGTACGCGGCCCTGGCGCTCGCGCAGGGGGCGTTTCCCGCCCTTTTCGTCTGGCTCCTGGCCACGCTGCGGCCGCGCGGCGGCCGGCCCGTGGTGGGGGGGCTCATCAACGTCGTGCTCGTGCCGCTTCTCTGGACGGCGACCGAGATGCTCCGCGGCTCGCCGATCTTCCTCTCGGGCTATCCCTGGTTCCTGCTCGCGCATCCGCTCATCGCGCAGCCGGTGCTTTGCCAGGCGGCGGATCTGCTGGGGACGTACTTTGTCAGTTTCGCGGCCGCGACTTTCGCCGGCGTGATTGCCGACCTTCTCACGCTGCCGCTCTTTCGACGCGGCCGCTTCGCGCTGTCCATCCGGATTTCGCTCGCGGTGTTCGTTCTCGTCCAGGCGTTCGTGATTGCGTACGGCGTGTGGCGCGTGCGCGAGGCGGAGGGTCTTGCCGCGCGCGGCGCGGGGTCCATTCGAGTCGCCGCGGTGCAGACGAACCTGCCCCAGAGCAACAAGCAGGCGTGGACCGTCGAGCAGCAGTTTGCCGGCTTCGCGCACTTCGTGGAACTGACGGTTTCGCTCCTCGCGGAGGCGTCGGATCGGCCCCGGCCCGACCTCGTCGTCTGGCCGGAGACGATGGTCCCCGGCGTGGCGCTCAACATCGAAGCGCTGCGCGACACGCTGCGCCTCGAGCGGGAGACCGGCCGCGACTTCCGGGCCGTGCGCTACTTCCACGATGCGCTCGCGCAGGTGGCGATCGATCTGCACACGCCGCTGCTTGTCGGCGGCTCCGCGGTGGACCAGTTGCAGTACGTCGAGCAGACGACGACGGACGCGAACGGCGCGCCGAAGAAGTCGGCCCGCTGGGAGTGGAAGGCCCGGTACAACTCCGCCCTCCTCTTCCGCGCCGACGGCACCCTCGACGAGCGGCGCTACGACAAGGTTCACCGCACCCCCTTCGGCGAGGTGATTCCCGTGGCACACCGCTGGCCGGCGGTCCAGCAGTGGCTGCTCAACCTCGGCGCGCGGGGGATGACCTTCGATCTCGACGCCGGCGCTTCCTTCACGCGCCTCGAGGTTCCGCTGCCGGGCGGCGCGCCGCCGGCGATTCTCGTCGGCACTCCGATCTGTTTCGAATCGACGATGCCCTACGTCTGTCGGGCCCTCGCCCAGCCGCGCGGCGAACGCCGCGCCGATCTGCTCGTGAACCTCACCAACGACGGGTGGTTCGGCGCCGGGGCGGGGGGGCGCGAGCAGCATCTCCAGATCGGCCGGTTCCGCTGCATCGAAAACCGCGTGCCCATGATCCGCGCCGCCAACACCGGCGTGAGCGCGGCGATCGATTCCGCGGGGCGGATCATTCAGTATGGGCCCGATGTTCCCCCGGGGCGCGCGGCGGCCAACGATGAAGGGCTTATGATCGCCGACCTGACCCTTCGCCCCGGTCGAACGCTCTACGCGAGCCTCGGCGACGCCTTCGGCTGGGCGTGTCTGGCGCTGGCGGCGTTTCTGGCGGTGAGGGCGGGGTGGTCCAGGCGCGGCAAGTCCGAAGAGGTGCCATGATGCGGATGATCTGGGCGGGAATCCTCGGAGCCATCTGGCTGGGCGGCGCGGTCGGCTGCGGGCCGACGGCCGGGTCCGCTCCGCTGCTTCCGCCCGGTTACGCCGTGCTCGCCGATGACGTGTCGGAGCAGCGCGAACTGCGCCGCGACGCCCTCGAGTACCTCGAAGCCATGCGCAAGGATCCCTACGCGCTCTACCGCGCCAACGCGATCGAGGCGCTGCAGGCCGAGCCGCGGGCGGGAGAACAGGCGGCCCGCGAAGGGCTCGAGGATCCGAACCTGGGCGTTCGCTTCGTCGCCGCGTTTGCGATCGGTCTGCACCAGTATTCCGCGTCGGCGCCGCTGGCGCATGCGCTGCTCAGCGACGAGTCCGCCTCGGTCCGCGCCGCGGCTGCGTTCGCGCTGAAGCGCAACGGGGTGGAGGTGAACCTCGGGCTGCTCGCAGAGATGCTGCGAGGCGAAGACCCGCAGGCGGCGGGCAACGCCGCGCTCGTGCTCGGCGAGATCGGCGATGTGAGCGCGCTGCCGCTGCTTCGCGAGACGATCGAATTTCGCTCGCCGCGCCTCTCCGTTCAGCAGCAGCGCATCGTGCAACTCCAGATCGCCGAGGCGATGGCGAAACTCGGCGATCCCTACGCGGTCGCGCGCATCCGCGCGGAGTTGTACTCGCGCCGCCCGGAGCACGGAGAAGTGATGGCGCTGGCGGCGTCGATGCTCGGCCGGCTCGGCGCGGCCCGCACCATCGGCGACCTGCGGAACATCGTCGCCATGTGGCGTCAGTACCGCCACAGCGCCGAGGTCCGGCTGGCGGCCCTGGCCTCTCTCGCCCAGCTGGGCGACCCCCAGCCCATCGACCTGGTGCTCGAATACCTCGGTCCAATGTACCGGGATCGGACCAATCCGACCTTTCTCGCCGTCCAGACTCAGGCGGTCTACACGCTGGGGCGCTACCCGGCGGCGCAGGCCCTGCCCCACCTGGCGCGGGCCTTTGATTCCAGCCCCGAACCGGAGATTCGCCTTCAGGCCGCCGCGGCCATCCTCCGCCTCACCGCCGGGCTGGGCACGGAAGACCCCCTGACGGAAAGCGAGGGGAGCCGGTTGACACCGGATGACTTGGAGTGATGATTAGCGTTACCGAATCCGCCGGGATGAACTGGACGGCCTGGGCGGTTTCGGAGACGGATGCCGGAGGTCGAGCCGACCCGCTCGACCATCCGGCGAAGGGAAGTTCCGACGGAAACGCCAGTCGGTCCGCGTCAGCCCCGCCACGGGGCAACGACCGGGTCGGCCAAACACCAGCGCTGTGTGGAGGATCGATCGTTGCACACCCTCACCAAGGTCTTCATCGTGCTCTGGGCCCTGCTTTCGGTCTTCGTCATGGCCCTGGCGGTTCCGCTGGTCATGAACAACGACACCTGGAAGGCGCGGTACCAGAAGGAGAGCGGCCTGCGCATCGCGGCTGAGAACTCCGCCAAACTCGCCAGCCGCGACCTCGACCTCGCCAACATTGCCAAGGCGCAGGCGGAGTCGGCCCTCAACAAGATCATCACCGACCTCCGCGAGGAACTGGCCGCGCGAACGACCCAGGTCGCCGACCTCCGATCCCGCGCCGCAACCCTCCAGCAGGAGAAGGACGCGATCGAGGCGCAGATCAACCGCCTGACCGCCGCGGCCGAGACGAACGCCAACATCATCAAGACTCAGGGCGAAGAGATCACGCGCCGGCGGGATGAATCGCTGCAACTGATGGCTCGGGCCATCGAACTCGAAGACCAGTTGCGCGACACGCTCAGCCGCCTGGACGTTTCCCTCGCCGCCCAGCGCACCCTCCAGGAGCAGATGCAGGAACTGCGCGAGCAACTGGCCGGCGGGGGCGCCGCCCCCAGCCAGGCCGGGGCCGAGGCGGGGCCGCCCATCCCCTCGCCCCTCGTCAGCGGCCGCGTCATGAGCGTCGTCCAGGGCGCCGACGGCAACCGCTATGTCGAAGTCAATCTCGGCAGCCGCGACGGCGTCTCCGAGAACATGAAGTTCCTCATCGCGCGCGGCGGCAACTTCCTCGGCAATCTCATCATCACCAAGGTCGAATTGAACCGCGCCGTCGGCTACATCGAACTCGAACAGGGCCAGGTGCAGATCAACGACGAAGTGCGCGGCGGACTGCTTTCCCGCCTCTGATTCCCGTTTCCTCCGCGCCCCGCGGGGCGCTCTCCGGAGATCGACCATGTCTCAGTTCAAAGGTCCGGCGCCGCGACGCGTGTCTGGAGGGGGCAACCTCGACGTCTACTCCGTTCTCGCTCTCGCCGGCGTCTTCGCCCTCGTCGTCCTCCTCGCTTCGCTCTGGATCAAGGGCGGCGAACTGGCCTCCGACTCCTCCGCCAAGACCTCGCCCTGGACGCTGCTGCGCAACTGACGGCCCGGCGCGGCGGAAACCGCTTTCGCCGACGCGCCTTCACCAACACCATCAATGGCGGGTCGCGGGGTGCGCCGCGGCCCGCTTGCGTTTTTCCAGCGGCGAACGGGCCGCGCCTCGGGGCGATCTCGTGCGCTTCAGCGGCCCCTGGGCTCCCTCCTCCTGCATTGCAAGGGAGCGCGGGGGAAAGGGGGCTTTCCATCATTCCGGCGCAGGGTTCGGCCCTGCGAACGCGTGGAGCAGACTCTTCGCGGTCATGACGACGAGAACGCGATCGCCCTGAGCCTGACGCCGACGGCGCGATCGTCCGGCGCTCGAGCACCTATCATCTCCGCCGATGATCCTGCTCATCGACAACTACGACTCCTTCACCTTCAACCTCGTGCAGCGCCTGGGCGAACTCGATCCGCAGGTCGATCTGCGCGTGGTGCGCAACGATGAGATCACCGTCGCCGAGATCGAGCGGCTCGGCCCGTCGCACATCATCCTCTCGCCGGGGCCGTGTACGCCCAATGAAGCGGGCGTGTGCAACGAGGTCGTCGCCGCCTTTCGCGGCCGCGTGCCGCTGCTGGGGGTGTGCCTGGGGCATCAGTGCATCGGGGCAGCGCACGGCATGGTGGTCGGGCGGGCGGCGACGATCATGCACGGCAAGACCTCGCTGATCCACCACGACGGCCGCGGGCTCTTCGCCGGCCTGCCCAACCCCTTCACGGCGACGCGCTATCACAGCCTCATTGTGGAGCGCGACACCGTGCCGCTCGACGAGTTTGAGATCTCGGCGTGGACGGATGATGAGGTGGTGATGGGGTTGCGCTGGAAGGGGCCGAAGGGCGCTGCGCCCCTCGACGGCGTGCAGTTCCACCCCGAGAGTTTCCTCACGACCGACGGCCCCCTGCTGCTGGCGAACTTCCTCGGCGTGCCGCGGGGCGCAGCGCCCCGGTGCGCGGGGTGAATCGACGTTACGCCGATCGTCAGCGACTTCTCTCTCTTGTGGTCCTTTGCGGCCGCCCGCTTCGCGCTCGTATGGGCGAGACGCCCATGCTCCGCGTTCATCCCTGATGTCCGCTTGTGCTCGCACGGGCGAGACGCCCATGCTCCGCGTTGACGTCTCGGGTTTGCGTTCGCGCCGCTGCCGCACCGCGGCGCCCTAAACTCACCCCAGTCATGGCCGCCGGCGATCCCACCGACACCCCCGCGATGCGCCAGTACATGGCGTTCAAGAAGCAGCACCCCGAGTGCGTGCTCTTCTTTCGCATGGGCGACTTCTACGAGATGTTCTGGGATGACGCGATCCTCTGCCACAAGGTCCTCGGCATCACCCTCACGGAGCGGACCAAGGGCGTGCCGATGGCCGGCGTGCCCTATCACGCCGTCGAGAACTACCTGCGGCGGATGATCGAGCAGGGCTATCGCGTCGCCGTCGCCGACCAGGTGCAGGATCCGAAGGAAGCCAAGGGGGTCGTCGATCGCGCGGTGACGCGCGTCCTCACCGCGGGCACGCTGGTCGATGAGACGCTCCTCGACGATGCGCGCGCCAACCACATCGCGGCGGTGTGCTTCACTGAGGCTGGCGATGACTCGCCGGCGGTGCTGGCGCTGGCGGAACTCTCGACGGGCTCGTTTGAGATCATCGACATTGCGGCCGGCGCGCTGGCGGACGAGGTGAACCGCCTCGGCGTGGATGAGTTACTCTACAGCGAGACGGCGACGGGTGAAGCCCCGCCGCGCGTCGCCGCCGTGCGCGCCATCCGCCCTTGCGCCCTCACCGGCCGGCCGTCGTGGCACTTCCGACACAGTGATGCGCTTGAAACGCTGCGCGCTCACTACGGCGTGGCAACGCTGGCGGGCTTCGGGCTGAGCGACGATGACCCCGGACTCGCCCCGGCCGGCGCCCTGCTGCGCTACCTGAGCGAAACGCAAGGCGGGGAAGAGTCGGCCGCAAAGAGGCACAAGAGTCACAAAGAGACTGATTCTGAGCCTTCTGTGCCTTTTCGCGGCCATGCCTCGGGCCGCCTCGCGCACATCCGTCCGCCCGTCCGCCGCGCTCTGGCACAGTACCTGACCATTGACGCGACGAGTCTGCACAGCCTCGAAGTCGAGCGCACCATGCGCAGCGGCGAGACGGACGGCTCGCTCATGGGCGTCTTCGCCCGCCACCTGCGCACGCCCATGGGCAAGCGCCTTCTTCGCGAGTGGCTCTGCTTTCCATTGCGCGACGTTGAGGCGATCCGCGTGCGCCAGCAGGCGGTCGAGGCGTTCGTCGAAGATCGGGAGATGGCGCGGCAACTCGGCGAGCGGCTCGGCGGCATGAACGATGTCGCGCGCATCGCGGGCCGGCTGAACATGGGCCGCGCCACCCCGCGCGACCTTGTCGCGCTGGGGCGCAGCATCGCCGACATCGACGACCTCCACCTGCTCATCTCGACGAATCGATCGCTCGAGTCCTTCGGCCTGGCGCTCGATGATCTGCGCGAGGCTCTCGGCTCGCTCGGGCGGTCCATCGTCGAGCGCTGCGTCGAGGCCCCGCCGAATCACCTGCGCGAGGGCGGGCTGCTGCGCGACGGCGTTGACGCCCAACTCGACGAGTGCCGCGACCTTCAGAACAACGCCAACGACTGGCTCGCGCGCTACCAGAAGCAACTCATCGAGCAGACGGGGATCAACTCCCTCAAGGTCGGCTACAACCGCGTCTTCGGCTACTACATTGAAGTGACCAGCGTGCATTCCAGCCGGGTGCCCGAGATGTTTTCGCGCAAGCAGACGCTCAAGAACGCCGAGCGCTACATCACCCCGGACCTCAAGGAGTACGAGAGCAGGATCCTCACCGCCCGCGACCGGGCGATCGAGCGCGAGCAGATGCTTTTTGCGCAGATGTGCCGCGAGGCGGCGGGTCACTCCGCGGCGCTGGCGTCCTTTGCGCAGATCGTTGCCCGACTCGATGTGCTGCGCGGCTTTGCCGAGCAGGCGGTGCGCGGGCGATATGCCCGGCCGACGATTGTTGAGTCGCCCTGCATCGAGATCGTCGCGGGGCGGCATCCCGTCCTCGACGAGATTCTCAAGGACCGCTTCGTGCCCAACGACTGCCGCCTCGGTGCAGCGGGGGCCGGCGGAGGCGAAGGCGACGCACGTCGGTCGGCAACGCTCGCCCTCATCACCGGCCCGAACATGGCGGGCAAGAGCACCTACATCCGCCAGATCGCGATCATTACGCTCCTCGCCCACACCGGTTCATTCGTCCCCGCCCAATCGGCGACGATCGGCCTGACGGACCGCCTCTTTACGCGCATCGGCGCCAGCGATGAACTCCACGCCGGCCGTTCGACTTTCATGGTCGAGATGACGGAGACCGCCAACATCCTCCATCACGCGACCGACCGCAGCCTGGTGATTCTCGATGAGATCGGCCGCGGCACCTCGACGCTCGACGGCCTGAGCCTCGCCTGGGCCATTGCCGAACAACTCGCGCGCACCAAGGCCCGGACCCTCTTCGCCACGCACTACCACGAACTCACTGCCATCGCGGACCAGGATGAGAGCGTCTGCAACCTGCACGTCGCGGTGCGCGAGTGGGCGGAGGAGATCATCTTCCTGTATCGCATTGTTCCGGGGCGGACGGACCGGAGTTACGGGATTCACGTCGCCAAGATCGCGGGTCTGCCCAGCAGCGTCGTGCAGCGGGCGCTGGGGCTGCTTGACACGCTCGAAGTGCACACGGAACGAACGAACGGGAAACTGCGCGCCGCGGGCTCGGCCGCCGCTCCCACGCGCGGAGAAGCGCAACTGCATCTCTTCACCGAGTACGTCTCCAGCCCCGTGCTGGAGGAGCTGCGGAAGATGAACCTCGACGGGCTGACCCCGCTCCAGGCCTTCGACGCCCTCCGCCGCCTGCGCGAGATCGCGGACAAGGCGACCTGAAGGTCGGAGAATGGCCGCAAGGAGGCACAAGAAGCACAAGAGGGGTGAAAGGGACCGGCGACTTCGTCATCTCTCTTCTGGCCTTTTTCTCTGTTGTTTTTGAGTATCTTGTACCTTTTTGCGGCCATCTGGTCTTTTTCGAGGCATCCCCGTCGATTGTACGGTTTTTGTTCACTTTCCTGTTGACTTTCGCCTTCTGTTCGGCAATCCTATCGTATACCGAACATCGATGCCGGCCGCTGGTCTGTCCCGGTGGCCCAAGAGAAGGAGCGACCCATGGTTATGATTGAGAGCAAGGCCTCCGTCAATGGCCGCGCGATGCGGCCCTCCGCCCCCTCCGACCCCGCCTCGACTCCAGGCAGAAAGGGCACGCCACCCGACATGAGCACCGCCGCCACCGAACGCGACATCCAGGGCCGCGCCCAGGCCCTCGAACGCACCATCACCCAGATCGAACGCGCCTTTGGCAAGGGGGCGATCATGAAACTCGACGGCCAGCACATCCAGGCCATCGAGGGCATCAGCACCGGCGCCATCAGCCTCGACATCGCCCTCGGCGGCGTGGGCGTCCCTCGCGGCCGCGTCGCGGAACTCTTCGGACCGGAGTCCTCCGGCAAGACCACCCTTGCCCTCCACGTCATCGCCAGCGCCCAGAAGAACGGCGGCGTCGCCGCCTTCATCGACGCCGAGCACGCCCTCGACCCCTCCTGGGCAAGGCGACTGGGCGTCAACGTCGATGAACTCCTCGTCAGCCAGCCCGACACCGGCGAGCAGGCGATGGAGATCTGCGAACTCCTCGTCCGCTCCAACGCCGTCGATGTCGTCGTCGTGGACTCCGTCGCGGCCCTGATTCCCCGGGCCGAGATCGAGGGCGAGATGGGCGACACCCACGTCGGCCTTCAGGCCCGCCTCATGAGCCAGGCCCTGCGCAAACTCACCGGCGCCATCTCCAAGAGCAAGACCACTGTCATCTTCATCAACCAGATCCGCGAGAAGATCGGAGTGATGTTCGGCTCGCCCGAAACCACTCCCGGCGGCCGGGCGCTCAAGTTCTACTCCTCCGTCCGCATCGACATCCGCCGCATCAGCGCCATCAAGGACGGCGAGGTGAACGTCGGCAATCGCGTCCGCGCCCGCGTGGTGAAGAACAAGGTCGCCCCTCCCTTCCGCGACGCCGAGTTCGACATCATGTTCAGCGAGGGCATCTCCGCCGCCGGCGATCTCATCGACCTCGCCGAGAAGGACGGCATCGTGCAGAAGTCCGGAGCGTGGTATTCCTACGGCGACCTGCGCCTCGGCCAGGGCCGCGAGAACGCCAAGCAGTTCCTCAAGGACAACGCCGAACTCTTCGCGGAGATCCGCCGGAAAGTGCTCGTCAAGTCCGGCGCTCTCCCCGAGCCCGCCGCGCCGATCGAGAAAGCCGAGGACGCGGCCGAAGCGAAGTCCGCTGCGCGCGGCCGGAAGTAAAACGCCGATCGA
>JBDIVQ010000066.1:0-20673 GCA_039794345.1 Phycisphaerae bacterium
CCGTCGCGCCGAGCGTGCTGCTCACGCTCGGGCGGCAGGGGGCGGTGGTCGGATGCCGCGGCGGAGAGATCAAGCACGTCGAGGTTCACCCGCTGACGGTCGCGGCGCCTCCCATCGCGGATCGCCGGGGCGTCGGTTTCGTCGTTTCGGGGGTGTACAGCGTGCTCATCGCCGCCGGGGCGTCGGCGCAGGAGTCGGCTCTGCTCGCGTGCAGTGCCGCCAGCCTCGCCGCTTCGCTGCCCGGGCCCAAGCGCATCGACCTCGACGACCTCCTGCGCCTGACCTACCGCGAGATCGAATCGCACGTGGCGGACGGGATCGAAGTCTTCTCGCGCATTCGCGATGAGCACCTTCCGGTGATTGATCGTGCAGCGCGGCTGCTCATGGACGCGTACAACGAGGGCAAGCAGGCGCTGGTCTTCGGCAACGGCGGCAGCGCGGCCGAGGCGAATCACCTCGTCGGCGAACTCACCGGCCGCTTCAAGGAGAGCCGCCCGGGGCTGCCGAGCATCTCGCTGAGCGCCAACGACTCGCTCACGACGTGCCTTGCCAACGACTACGGCTACGAGGACGTTTTTGCCCGGCAGATTGAGACCTTCTGCCGCGAGGGCGATGTAGTCATCGGCCTCTCGACGAGCGGGCGCAGCGTCAACGTCGTCCGCGCCATGGAGCGGGCGCGTCAGCGCGGTGCGCGGATCATCGCCTTCACGGGGCGCGACGGCGGGGCGATGGCCCAGCTCGCCGACGTCGCCATCATCGTCCCCAGCGAGAGCACCGCCCGCATTCAGGAAGCGCATCTCTTCATCATTCACGTCCTGTGCGACATGCTCGATCGGCGGCTTGATTCGCAGGGCCGGCTGCACCCCTCGGCCTCGGAGATGTGAGCGTGAGCAAAGCCCGCGACATGCTGGTGATCGGCGACGCGATGGTCGATGCGTATCTGCGCACGCAGCCCGTGGGCGTGTCCGATGAGGCGCCCGTCGCGGTGCTCGACTATGTCGCGGTGCAGCGCACCCTCGGCGGGATGATGAACGTCGCGGCGTCGTGCGCCGCGTGCGGCGGCGTGCGCGTCATCGGCCTGATCGGCGAGGATGAAGCCGGGGAGTTTCTGCGAGAAGAAGCCGAGCGCCTCGGCATGGAAGCGCATTGGTTCAGCGACGGCCGACCGACGATCGAGAAGATGCGCGTCCTCGCCGGCGAGCAGGAAGCAATGCTGGCGCGGATTGATGTTGAGATGGCGCAGGCGGTGGATGAGGCTCTGGCGCGGGCGATGCTCGATGAGGTCAGGCGGGCTTTGCCGCGCTGCGGCGCAGTGCTCGTGTCGGACTATGCGAAGGGAACCGTCACGCCGGAGGTGGCGCGCGGACTGCTGGCGGAGGCGGCTGAGCATGGCGTGCCGGTCATCGTGGACGCCAAGCCGCAGACGATGGAGTGGTTCAGGGGGGCTGCGCTCTTCACCCCCAACGAGCGCGAGGCGCGGGCGTTCGCAGCGCTGCACGGCATTGAGTGCGGCAGCATCGACGATCTCGGCGCCGCCCTGGCAAGAGCGCTTGACGCGGCCGTGCTCATCACGCGCGGCGCCGAGGGCATGACGCTCTTTGACCGGGACGGATCGCCCCTCGCGCATTGCGATGCGGGCGCGGTGAAGGCAGTCTCGACGAGCGGGGCGGGGGATGTCGTCGTGGCGGCCGTGGGTCATGCGATGGGGCGCGGTCAGACGCTGGTCGAAGCGGCGCGGTTCGCGGCGACCTGCGCGGCCAAAGCGGTCAGCCGCGCGGGCACGTGCCGCATCGAGGCGGATGACCTGCAAGACTGAATGGCGCCCATGCACCGTGGCGGCGGTGCACCCCACGATTCGTAGAGCCTCATCGTCAGACGCACCCCACGATTCGCAGAGCCTCATCGTCAGACGCACCCCACGATTCGCAGAGCCTCATCGTCAGACGCACCCCACGATTCGCAGAGCCTCATCGTCAGACGCACCCCACGATTGGCAGAGCCTCATCGTGGGCGTGGTGGCGCGCGCGCTCGCGCACGGGATTGAGATCGAATCGTGCTTTTTTCGGAGCACTTCACTTCTCTGACATGAGCCCGTGCGGCGCGGCGGGGCCGCTCGCCGTGCCGCAGCGCGGCGCGTTCGATCGCGCGCCGGCGCGCCGCTCTCTGCCGATGCAGAGCCGCTTTGAGACGCGGCGAACGCATCGCACGAGGAGCAGCGCGTGTCCTACCAACTCGAACCCTTTGCCGACATCAACCTTACCGAGCCTCTCCTCGCTCTGCTCATCGAAGAGCACGAGGAGCGGACACTGCCCGCGTGCGCGCGGCTGCTGTCCTACTACCGCAACGACGAAGAGCCGATTTCGTCGCCGGGGGGTGCGGTTCACTGGCGTGCCGCGCAGATGGCCGGCCTGCCTGACCGCCTCACGCGGCCCATCGAGGGCGCGCCCCCCAAGGAAATCGTCATCGAGAACGACATCGGCTGGCGCGTCCAGTCGGTCGTCGATTACGTCGCCGGCCGCGACGTCGCCTTCGTCTCACGCGCCCGCGAGGCGCAGGCGGCGCAGACGATCGGCGAGGTTGTCGAAGCGCTCTTCGAGGCGAACGGCTCGACGGGACTCATTCAGGAAGCCGTCCTTCTTGGCGCCATCTACGGCCACGTCGATCTGCTGCTGCGGATCGATCAACTGCCGCGGCGCGAGGCGACGACGCAGGCGGACCTGGAGGCGCTGCTCAGTCTCGTGCGCTCGATGCGCATTGAAGTGGTTGAGCGCCCGCGGGCGTTCGCCCTGCTCAACCCGACTGATTACCGCCGCATCGACGCCTACATCATTCATCACGAGCGCTGGCTCAACGAAGTCGAGGGAGGCGGGTTCCTCTCGCGCGTCGGATCGTGGCTCAGCCGCAACCGCGTCGAAGTGCCCCCTCGCCGCGCCACCGCAACCGTCACCGAGATCATCTCCGCGACGCACCGCCAGGTCTACGAGGATGAGCACCTCGTGCTCGATGAGCCGAACCCGCTGGGCTTCGTGCCCGTCACCCACGTGCAGCATCAGCGCCGCCCCTTCGAGTATTCCGGTCTTGGCGAGGTCGAGCCGCTCATTCCCCTCCAGGATGAACTCAACACGCGCCTGAGCGATCGGGCCAACCGCGTCACGCTCCAGAGTTTCAAGATGTACCTCGGCAAGGGCATCGAGGGCTTCGGCGACCGGCCGGTCGGGCCGGGTCAGATGTGGATCACCGAGAACCCCGAGGCGTCGATCGACACCTTCGGCGGCGATGCGGAAAGTCCGAGCGAGGAAAGCCACATCCGCGAAGTGCGCGAAGCGCTCGACAAGATTTCCGCCGTGACGCCGCTGGCCGCCGGGCTGATCCGCGCCAAGGTCGGCACGCTTTCGAGCGAAAATGCGATGCGCATCTCGCTGCTGGGCATTCTCAGCAAGACGCTGCGCCTGCGGCAACTCTACGGGCGGGGTCTAAGCGACGTGTGCGCGATGGCGCTCCAGGCGCTCGACCAGTCCGGCTGGCTGCGCACCGAGCCGTGCGACCGCTGCGTCGAGCCGCTCTGGGCGCCGCCGATCCCGCAGGATGAGTCGCGCGTCCTCGCCGATGCGCTCGTGAAGCGCGACCTGGGGGTTCCCTCGGAAGTCATTCTCGCGGAACTCGGCTACGGCGACCGGCCGCGGGCGCACCCGCAGCCGGGGCGTTAGTTCCATCTCAACAACACACTTGCATTGGAGTCAGAACAATGAACGAAACCACTGAACAGATCGAAGTCGAACAGGTTGACGCAGCGGATGTAGCGCCCGCCGAGTCGGAAGCGTCATCTGATGCGGGCGAGGCAGCCCAGGAGCCGGCGGCGCGACTGGTCAGCGTCAGTGAGGCGATCCGCTATCGCAAGCGGGCGCAGGCGGCGGAGCGCGAACTGGCTCAGACGAAAACCCGCCTCGATGATGCGACGCGCCAAGCGGAGGCGGCGCAGCAGCGGCTGGCCCAGGCGGAGCGCCGCGCCGCGATTGATCGCGGGCTGACCGAATCGGGCGCGGCGGACCTCGAAGCGGCGCGGCTGCTCGTCGAGGCGGCATTGAACGAAGGCGAAGCCGACATCGCCCCCGCGATTGAGAGAGTGCGGCGCCAGCGGCCGCAGATGTTCCGCACGAATCACGCCGCGCCCCGGCACACCGCGGCGATGGGCCCGGCGGTGCGCGCCGCTGCGGCGGGCGGGCGCGACATCGAACTCGCCGCCCGCGCCGCCAGGCGCAGCGGACACAACGCGGATGTCATGCACTACATGAACCTGCGGCGCAGCGCGCCGCGATGAGGCGGCACGAGGCGAAGGCGCAGGCGTGCCTCGCACTCGCAACACCTCTCGGGTCAGTGACCCACGTTTCAGGAACACGCATCGATCAAGCACACACCACACTGAAAGGAACACACCATGTCATTCACCGGAAAGGCGACGTACTCCGCCGGCGCGACGCTGCCGGAGATCGTCGAAGACGTCTCCGACATCATCGGAATCGTGACTCCATTCGAGACGCCGCTGCTCGATCACCTCGGCGATCCCGCACGGCCCGCCATCAGCACCATCCACGAGTGGCTCGAAGACACGCTTCTTCCCAATCGCGGGCAGATCAACGACGCCACCTACGTCAACGCCCTGACCGACACCAACTTCGTCGTCGATGACGCTTCGATCTTCCGCGTCGGCGATCAGATTCAGGTGGACGGCAGCCGCGAGATCATGCTCGTGACCAACGTGGACACCGGCACGAACACGCTGACGGTCATTCGCGGCTACGGCGGCACGACGAACGAGCCGCTCGCCGACAACCTGGTGCTGCACATCCTCGGCAACGCGGCGCTCGAGGGGGCCGACCGGCCCGCCAGCCGCTTCACCAACCGCACGCGGCAGCGCAACTACACGCAGATCTTCACCTCCAGCGTCGAAGTGTCGGGCTCGCAGCAGGCGGTGCGCCTCCACGCCCTGCGCGATGAACTCGACTACCAGAAGCAGCAGCGGCTGCGCGAACTGGTGCGCGACCTGGAGAACTGCGTGATCAACGGCACGGCGCCGGCCGCCAATCAGGAAGGCTCGACCACGGTGCGGCGCACGATGGACGGCGTGATCCGCCGCATCGCCACCAACGTCTTCGAGCCGGGCGTCGGGCCGATCCCGCCCGGAGAAGGCACGAACCAGGATCTGCTCACGGAGGAAATTCTCAACGCGGCGCTGCGCATCGCCTGGGAGTCGAGTTCGGGCACGATCGACACGATCGTCGTCAACGGCTTCCAGAAGCGGCGCATCAACTCGATGCTCTTCCCCAACCGTCAGTACACGAGCAATGACGACGCCTTGCGCGAGTTCGTCGCGGTGTATGAGTCCGACTTCGGCGTGTGCCGCGTCGTGCTCAGCCGCTGGGTGCCCGCGGACACGGTGCTCCTGCTCGACCGCTCGCGCCTCAGCGTCATGCCGCTGGCGGGGCGCAGTTTTCACTACAAGCCGCTGAGCAGCACCGGCGACTCGGAAGTCGGCGAGATCATCGGCGAGTACACGCTGGAGATGCGCAACGAAAACGCGCACGCGCTCATTCGCGCCCTCGGCACTTCGTAACTCATCTCTCCTCCCGCTCCCGGTCGCGGGCCTGCCGGTCCGCGGCCGGTTTTTCACGATCTTCACGCACACATGAGAGGTCTGCCATGTCCTTCGCCGCCGATCGTCATCTGCTGGTGCTCGAACCCAATCTCTTCCGCGACGTGCAGTTCGCCTCGCAACTGCTGGCGAGTGGGACGGACGGGGTGGTGAGCGGCACGTCGTTCACCTCGGCCTCGGCGGACTTCGAGGCGGCGGGGGTCGGGGCGGGGCACGTCATCTCCATCAGCGACCGGGCCGTGGAGGTCGTGGGGCGAGTCTCGCCGACGGAACTGACGGTGTCTCTTCTCCGCGCGCGAGTGGAAGATCCGCTGGTGCCGGCGCCGGACAGCGCCGCGGCCGTCTACACCGTGCGCTCCTTCGCTCCGCAGCTCGAACTCCTCCACCGGCAGGTCATGCGAATGGCCGGCATCGAGCCGGACGCGGCGGCGGCGCAAGGGGAGGCGGGGGTTGAGGATGTCCTCAACGTCGATGAGATGGCGCAGGTCGAGGCGCTGGGCACGCTCGAAGCGATCTTCGCCTCCGCCGCCTCGATCCTGGCGGATGAGCCCTACCTTCGGCTTCGCGCCGCGTCCTACCGTCAGCGCTTCGCCTCCGCACGCGAGCGGGCGCGCGTGCGCCTCGATCTCGACGGCGATGGAGTCGCGGACGCGGTGCGTTCGCTGAGCGTCGTGCAGTTTGTGAGGTGGTGAGAGGGGAGGGGGGAAGGCATCGAGGGGTTGCGGGGGCAATCGGGTTGCGCGCCGCGAAACCGCCTGGGTCGTCGCCTCCGACGCCGTGATGGGAATGGTGAGACGTGGACGAGTCGATCCTCCAACCGATGGCACAGTTCGGCGTCGCGGGCCTCATGGGCATCCTGTGGGTCATCGAGAGGCGGCACTCCAATCAGCGCGAGCGCGAGTTGAGCGAAGCGCATCAGCGCCTCATGGAGCACCGGACGGAACTGAGCGAACTCATCGGTGTCGTGCGGGACAACACGGCCGCGATGACGGCGCTCCAGGAGGGCCAGGCCAGGCTGGCGCGGACCTGTGAACAGATCACGGCCGCGTTGCGGCGCTCACGGCACGGGGGAGGAAACAGCGACCGCCGGCCATTGGATCAGGCGGGCTAGAGCCATCTATCGTTTCCCCGGATTCATCGCTTTCCCGGGGAGGCTCCGATGAGAGTCGTCGAATGATGGGGCGTCGGTTCATGGCGATGCTGGCAGCGGCGTGCCTTGCCCTCGCAGGCTGCGCCGAGAAGCGCGCCGAGGGCGATGCGACGGGCGAACGTCCGATTCCTTCCATGATGGAGGACGGCCCCGCGGGAATCGAGGCAGGGGGATCCCTCGGCGCGGAGGCGGATGGCGCCGAGACGCCGCCCTTGACCGAGGGGCGGCCGGCCCTGTGGCCGTTCCGCCCGGCTTCGATCCGCATCCATCCGCTCACGCACGCCTTGCGCCAGGAGGGCGAGGTTTCGATCATCGAGGCGTATGTCGAGTTTCTCGACCGCTACGGCCACACGACCAAGGGTGTGGGGGTGGTGCGGCTGGAACTTACCGCGTCCGATGTCCTTCCCGGCAGCACGCGGCTGGGGACGTGGGAGATCGACCTCAATGACCTCGACGCCAACCTGCGCCATTACGACGACGTCACGCGGACGTACCGGTTCCGGCTGGGGCTGGACGGCGAGTTGAGCCCGCCTGACGCGGCGCGGCTCAGCGCCGCCGTCATCCTGCCGAACCAGCGCCTGACGGCGGCGCTCAGTCTCGATCTGCGATAGCGCGGCGCGGCCCGGTCATTCCTTCGCCCGGCTCTGGTAGGAGCCGTCGGCGGTGCTGACTCGGATGAGTTCGCCCTCTTCGATGAAGGGGGGCACGCGCGTCTTGAGGCCGGTTTCGAGCGTCGCTTCCTTGAGTTGATTCGTCGCGGTCGCGCCCTTGATCGCGGGGGTCGTTTCCGTCACGAGCAGATCGACGGTCGGCGACCGTACGATACTGAGCGAGGAGAGGTCGAAGCCGCGCTGCGACCTTGACGGGTCAGGGAGCGTGGGCTGTCTGTGATGCCATGTGCGCCAATCCCCCCAGCCAGCCACTCGGACAATCCACAACGTGATCATCCTTACCGATTGCCCACCTGGTTCATCACCAGCGGACCGCAAGTCTCCCTCACCGTCGATTCAAACCGGCGAAAGGAACTGAGCGATCGAAGTCTTGAGAAGTCCGACATGCACTCCGCCACCCGTGCCCGGGCGGAGTAGCGATCAAACCGCTTCAGTCTGCGCGGAGGTAACTCACTGGCCGTCGTCAGCAGGTTGAACAAGACTTCCTTTGCCTGAACTCCTTCGATCTCGTGAACGGGCGGAAGGCAAAGTGGCGTTCGTCCGTTCGGATTCGACGCGGCGGCGCGAATCGCAGCCTCATCGACGAGCAGCCAGGCTTCGGTCATGCGCACGGGAATGACGGGTACGGTGGCGGTCCGGCCAAGGTCTGCGTCTGACACAGCATGCTGGATTTCTAACAGGCGTTCGTCAACTCGATCCTGGTGCTCAGCATCGCGATGCACAACGAGCAAGTCACAGGGGAACAGTTCCACTGCGACCTTGATGCGCCTCCCGAGCGAATTCCTGTAACTCGTCGGCAAGCCCCTGAGATCGGCGACCTCTCCCTCCACGATGAGCGTTGCTGAATCGAGTTGCTCAATCGTCCACCTGAGGATCGGGAGCAACGCGCGGTCGGAGGTTCCGTCCGCCAGGAGCGTGAACCGCAACCGCCTACTCATCCGCAATCTCACGATAGAAAGGCAGCATCTGAGCGTCGTTATGGTCCACGACGCGCTTGCAGCGGAGTTGACGGGATTCGCCGGCCCGCGCGATCGGATTGAGGTATTCCAGTAGCCTCCCCTTGGAAATGGCCGGCATGAGAGATCCGTTTGCTCCGACCCGAGTGCGCCACGTGTCGGAGAGGGCGCCGAAACGAACGGTACGGGTACGGCAGTCGTTCACCAGAATCGAAGTTGGTTCAGCGATGAGAAGACTGTCACCCGGGACGCACGCGACCACGCTGGGTGAGTGGGTATTGATAATGACCTGGCGCAGGGGGTTCTCCTTGCCGACTGGCTCACTGGTATCGGTGGCGATGCTCTGCAGCAGGTTGATCATGGCTGGAATCCGCTCGGGGTGAATGCCGTTCTCTGGTTCTTCAAGGCAGAACACACCGTTTGATTGAGTGCTGTGCTCAATGATCGCAAGAGCGAGGAAACGGAGGGTTCCGTCTGAAAGGGATCGAGCCGGATGATCGGATCCATCGCGAAGGCGCGCGTGGAGCGTGAGGAGTTCGCGCCTCGCATCTTCATCCACCCAGACGTCGGTGACGTCTTCTACCAGTTCGCTCAGACGCGAGGCGATGGCCTTGGGGATGTCAGGCACGCCGTTTCCCGCGTCGGACTTGTGTCCGTTATGGATGAGCGAATGGAGCGTCGCCGCCATATGCGCCCCGTCTGCTCCTACCTGACGAGGTGCTCGAATCGGATCGGAACGGCGCAAGGCAGACGGTTCGAGCTGGAGTAGGTTCCACGATCTCATTTCGCTGCGAGCGACAACGGCCGTCGGCGTCTCACTCGTGTTGGCAAGAGAAAGCACGGTGCGAGGCGACTGCGCGGCGGAGCGGCGTTGCGGCCTTCCCTGCTTCTGGTCCTGATGTACGATGATTGTCCGTTCACCGTTGGGTTCGGATAAGGTTGAGATGAAACCCGCCTTCGCCTTTCGCTTTGCCACGAGGACGCTCTGGCGCCACTCGGATGCCGAATGCGGGAATCGAAGGAAGCCCGTGGCCTCCCCTTTGTTCACGGGATCGAGCGATTCTTCAATGATCTCCAGTGGTCCGGACTCGTCCTCTTCTCCGCGGTAGCGCAATTCGAGCACGTAGCGAAGCAGCGTGTTGGATGCCTCCGCGACCTGCCGAAAGTCGTCAAGGGACCGTTTGGGAACGACCATCTCCGCTTCGAACCGCATCGTACTCGCCAAGTACCCGCGCGAGCGCAGAAACAGGCTTCGAATGTCGCCGCTGCGACCTTCCTCGTCTCGGACCGAAAGCGCCGCGACGACGAGCGGTTCCGTCGCCAGCAACCGGAGGAACGTGATGGCGTCGAAGAGATTCGACTTGCCTACGCCATTCGCGCCGGCGATGCAGGTGAACGGGCCGAATCGTACATCCACACTCGCGAGATTCTTGAAGCCATCAACCTTCAGTCGCGTAAGCATTGCAAAACTATAGGCTCTTGCGGCCGATGGCGGGCCTGTGTGACGAAGCGCGGCGCGGCCCGGTCATTCCTTCGCCCGGCTCTGGTAGGAGCCGTCGGCGGTGCTGACTCGGATGAGTTCGCCCTCTTCGATGAAGGGGGGCACGCGCGTCTTGAGGCCGGTTTCGAGCGTCGCTTCCTTGAGTTGATTCGTCGCGGTCGCGCCCTTGATCGCGGGGGTCGTTTCCGTCACGAGCAGATCGACGGTCGCGGGCAGTTCGATGGTGAGGGGCTTGCCCTCGCAGACGAGGACGTTGACGGCGGTGTTGGGCTTGAGGAACTTCATCGACTCGCCGACGAAGTCGTCGCTGAGCGTGGTCTGGTCGTAGGTGGCGTTGTCCATGAAGACGTGGCCGGAGGCGTCGGAGTAGAGGTACTCCATCTCGCGGCGGTCGAGGTCGATCTGCTCGATGTCCTCGCCGCTGCGGAAGCGCTTCTCCATGACCAGACCGGTCTGGACGTTCTTGAGGCGGAGGTTGACCATGGCCCGCCAGTTGCCGGGGGTGATGTGCTGGAACTGGGTGATGACGTACATCTGCCCGTCAATGCGGACGGCGTTGCCGGGTCGGAGTTCGGTGGATTTCATGGGTCGAGTCTCCCCCTCCCGCGGGCGAGAGGGTTGGGCGAAAGTGGTCGCATCTGGGCCGCTTTGCGAGCGGCGGGTATTCCGGATTGAGCGGTGATGATATGCGCGGCGGCGGGCGGCGTCGCGGCCCTGCGGTCTGCGGGGGCGGGTCTACAATGCCTCGCGGGCGCAGGCGGCGCACGGATTCCTGCTCCTGCGAGGATGACTCGATGCGCAAGTCGGGTGAAAACCTGAGCCGGGCGTGGATCGCGCTGCTTGCAGCAGGTGCGGCGCTGGGCGCGGTGCTGCTGTGGCGCGCCGGCGGCTCGGGCGACAGCCGAATGCCGGCTGCGGCTGGGGGGGGGGGAGATCGGCTCGGCAGCGGTCCAGGGCAATGCGGAAGAGTCACTTGACCTGACCGAAGTCCGCCTGCCGCTGACGGACATTCGCGCGGAGCGCGGCCTGTGCTGTACGGCTGCCATCCCGCTGCTCAAGCCGAATGAGCGCGACGACCGCACCACGGGCCTGCGCCTCTTCGAGGATGACGTGGAGTTGACGCAGGCGGCGCGGCCGCACGCGGAAATCCGCGAACTCGGCGGCGGGCGTTTCTCGCACTGGGGACCGACAATCTTTCTTTCTTCTTCGGATGGCAGCGATCCCCGGACGAACGGGCGAAGATACACGATCAGATTTGCGCGCGACTCACTTGTCGATCAGCGGGGCTGGGACTTCACGGCGGTGGCCATCGTTCCCGCCAATGCGATCAAGCAAGGAACCGGGCACGAGTACATTTACCGACTGCCGACCATCCTCACAGGCTGGCCCTCCGATCTGGAAACGCTCAACGGTTCGCGACTTGTGCTGCTCGAGGACGGTGCGCCGCTCAGTGGCGGACATGCAATGAGGGATGAGATAATCGAGTGGGGGCATGGCCGGTACGTGCATCTCGGAAGGACGGTTCGCTTCTCGACATCGGACAACAGCGATCCGAGGCGCAATGGCCGCTGCTACGCCGTTGCCCTGGGCGATGTCTCAAGCCATCGGTTCGTCGATCCCTACACGGGTTCGGCGCCGCAAGTGCAGGAGCGGTTAATAGCGCCGGCGTTCGAGTGGCCGCGCCAAGGCGCAGTGATCGGAGAAGCGCGGCCGGCGATTCGCCTCGCGAATGCGGATGCGTCGCTGCTGTACTTCTGGGAACTGGATGTCGCTCCCACGTTCGACACCGTGCAGCTTCATCGCCAGCCGCGGGTCCGTCAGGGCGCCGATGGGCCCGACCTGCTGAGGGTGCTGGATCGGGAGCCCGACTTCGGCCCCGTCCTGGATGTGCCGTATCGACTCGGAGTACTGATGGACTACGCAGAGCGCGAAGGATCGCACGAGCGAGTGGCGACGACGGCCGGCCGTCTCGGATATGGCTTGCCCACGGGCGAAGTCGAGTTGCGCGAAGTGTACGAGTACGTGCATCACCAGGTCTACCCGGTGGCGGAGCAGACGGAGATTCGCTCAGTCGAAGAGACGAGCCGGCGCGATCGCGGTTATTGTGCTTCGGTGAATTTCTTTGCCAGCGCGCTCCTCGATGAACTGGGGTATCGAACCCGGCGGGCGCAGGTCAGCATCCCGGCGTCGAGTCCGCAGGTCGTCCAGCCGCTGTACAGTCATTCATCATTGGAAGTGTTCGTTTCCGGCCGATGGTCCATCATCGATCCGTGGTTCGGTTTTTTTCTTTCGGGAGTGTCGTTTCAGGATCTGGCGGATCGGCCGGGGCCGGGGGAGCACGTGGCGATCCGCGCGGTCCCGCCGCCCGAGGACGTGGAGTTCGTCGGCCAGCGGCGCGTGCTGCACCTTCGCGATTATGCGGCCCGGCGCCGCTACGACCGGTTCGACTTTCGCTTCGCACCGCATCGAGATGCCGCTTCCGAGCGGCTGGCGTTCAGCGGTGAGCCCTCGGTCATTCTTGAACCGGATTGGCGCACGCTCTGGCCGGAATCACAGATGACGGGCTGGGTGCGCGTGCGGAGCGTTAATCTGCCGCCGGAGGCGATTGACATCTGGATGCTGCCTCGCGACAACGTGAGCGACCACATCCCCGAGGTCATCGAAGTCTCGCCATGGACGACGATTTCGTTCACGATCGACCTGGCGAAGGCGTACGGATTCGGCGAGCCGAGGTAGGTTGCTCCGTCGCCTCGATCGCTGCGGGTCAGGGCGCTCGACGAACTATCATTCCTCGTGATGCGCACGATCTATCTCGATCACAACGCGACGACGCGGCCGGCGGCGGAGGTTGTTGATGCCGTTGCGGAGGCGATGCGCGCTGACTGGGGCAACCCGTCGAGTGTGCACCGCTTCGGGCAGCAGGTACGGGCGCGCGTCGAACTGGCGCGCGAATCGGTGGCGCGTCTCATCAACGCGCAGCCGGCGGAGATCGTCTTCACGAGCAGCGGGACGGAGTCGTGCAATCTGGCGATCTTTGGGGTGGCGTATAGAGGTTTGAGCAGGCGGGCGGGAGAGCAGGGAGGACAGGTGCCCTCGCTCCGGCCCTCCCCCGCAGAGCGGGGGGAGGGAGACGGGATTCCCGCCTCTGCGGGAATGACGAAAGGCGCCCCCACCCCGGCCCTCCCCCGCAGAGCCGGGGGAGGGGGTGATATCCACCCATTACGAGACGTCATCATCACCACGCCCGTCGAGCACTCGGCCGTGCGCGAGGCGATGGAGCGGCTGGAGAAGGAGGGCTTCACGGTCGTGCGCCTGCCGGTCTCGCGCGAAGGGCTGATCGCGCCGGATGATCTCGCCGCGGCGATGCGGGCGCATGAAAACCGCGTGGCGCTCATCTCGATCATCTGGGCGAACAACGAGACGGGGGTCATTCAGCCGCTTGCTGATCTCGTGCAGATCGCGAAGGCGATCGACCGCAAGGCGCTCTTGCACACCGATGCGGTGCAGTGGGTGGGGAAGATGCCGACTGATGCGGCGGCGCTGGGCGTTGATCTGCTGAGCTTCGCTGGTCACAAGTTCCACGGGCCGAAGGGCATCGGCGGACTCTTCGTGCGGCGAGGCGTGCGATTGCAGGCGCAGATCGTCGGCGGGCCGCATGAGAGAGAGCGTCGCGGCGGGACGGAAGATGTGCCGGGGATCATCGGCCTGGGCGTCGCGGCGGAACTCGCTCTTGCGAAGTTCGGAAGCACAACCTCACCACAGAGGACACAGAGAGCACAGAGGGAGGGCGGAGAAGGTCAGGAAGATTCACCGCGGAGATCGCTGAGAGCACCGGGAGTGACACGGGGTGAGTCTGATCGGACTCAATCAGTGAATCTCTCTGTGTCCTCGGTGTCCTCTGTGGTGAGTCGCCTGCACTCCACCGCGCGGGAGACGGCAGCGCGGCGAGACCGATTGGAGAAGTTGATTCTCGAGCGCATCCCCGGCAGCGTGGTGAACGGGACGACTGACCCGAACCGGCGAATGTGGAACACGACCAACATCGCCTTCGACCGCCTCGAAGCGGAGGCGATCCTGCTGGGGTTGAGCGAGCGCGGGGTGTGCGCCTCGGCGGGTGCGGCGTGCTCGAGCGGCTCGCTCGATCCCTCGCCGGTGCTGCTGGCGATGGGGATCGAGGAGCGCCTGGCGCACGGCTCGATCCGTTTCAGCCTCGCGGAAGAGACGACGGATGAAGAGGTTGACGCGGCGGCGGAGGGGATCGTGCAGGTGGTGCAGCGGCTGCAGCGCGTGCTTCCGGTGGGGTGAGGGGACTCGAAATCCGTCGCCGTCGCGCAAGAATTGCGCGGCCGGGAGCGGCAACGTCAATTTGCGATATCTGGAGGCTGCGGCGCGGTCTCTTCGCGGGTGGCCTCTTTTTTTGACGATGTATTCCCGGACTTGGAGCGGACGGCACGCACAGCGCCGTCGATCCCGGTTGAAGGAGTTCACGTCAAGACATGACCACTTCCGCGACGATCTGGCTGCTCCTCTGCATCCTCGCGCCGGCGGCGCTGGGGGTAGCGACGCTCTGGCTTCCGAGGCGCGCGATCGCGGCCCGGACGATGGTCGCGCTCCTCGGGCCGGCGGCTTCCTTCGTCATTCTCGCGCAGCACCTGGCGGCGCACGGCGTCTCTTCGCCGCAGGCCCCGGCCGCCACCCCGGTGATTGACTGGATCCCCGCGCTGCATCTCAATCTGTCCTTTCTCGCCGACGGCCTCGGAGGGTTCTTCGGCCTGCTCGTCTCGGGCATCGGCATCCTCATCGTGCTCTACGCGCGCGGCTACTTCGGCCGCGACGAGGCCTCGCTCTACCGCTTCTATCCCACGTTGGGCTTCTTCACGACGGCGATGATGGGCATCGTTCTCGCCGACTACATGCTCCTCACCGTCCTGTTCTGGGAACTGACCTCGATCAGTTCGTTCCTGCTCATCGGGTGGGATCGCGATGATCGCCACGCGGTGAAACTTGCGATGCAGGCGTTCTTCACGACGGGGCTGGGCGGGATGTTTCTGATGGGCGGCGTGCTGATGTTCGGCTACGCGACCGGCGGCGCGGAGGGGCTGTGGCGCTGGAGCGAGGTGCTCGCGGCCGGGGCGGGGGGGATCGACCTGACGGATCCGCTCATCATCTGGTCGTTCGTGCTGATGCTCTTCGGGGCGGCGACGA
The DNA here is from genome assembly GCA_039794345.1 of Phycisphaerae bacterium. Classification (GTDB taxonomy): domain Bacteria; phylum Planctomycetota; class Phycisphaerae; order Phycisphaerales; family UBA5793; genus UBA5793. The sequence continues at coordinate 15,134 of JBDIVQ010000066.1, forward strand.
AGAGCGCCCAGTGGCCGTTCCACTACTGGCTGCCCGGCGCGATGGCGGCGCCGACGCCCGTGTCCGCGTTTCTGCACTCGGCGACGATGGTCAAGGCGGGCGTCTTCCTGACGGGCCGCATGTTCCCCGTCTTCGCGGCGCTGGAGTGGTGGAGCGACCTGATCATCCCCCTCGGGGCGATCACCATGGTCGCCGGCGCCGCCATCGCCCTCAACCAGCACGACCTCAAGCGCATCTTCGCCTACACGACGGTGAGCCAGTTGGGCCTGCTGATGTGCATGTACGGGCTGGGTTCGCTCGAGTACCACGGCCACGCGAACATCGAGTGGGACATCACGCAGATCGCCAATCACGCGTTCTACAAGGCGCCGCTGTTCATCATCGCCGGCGCCCTGGGTCACTCCATCTCGCGCGACATCACGCAACTCGGCGGGGCGATCCGCCGGCAGCCGGCGATGGTCCTCACCATGCTCCTCGCGGGCTACGCGCTGGCGGCGGGCCCGGGGACGATCAGTTTCCAGGCCAAAGAGTTCTTCCTGTACGCCATCTACCACGCGCAGGAGTCGATCGGTTCGTGGTGGATGCTGCTCATGGCGATGGCGGCGGTCACGGCGAGCTGCAACGTCGCGATCTTCGTGCGACTGCTGACGACGCTGCTGGGCTGGCCGGGGGGGATGAAGCCCGCCGCGGCGGATCCGCACGGGCGAGACGCCCATGCTGCCGCGCACGGCCACGCCGAGCATGAGCACAGCCCGTGGGCGCACCTCATCTGGATTCCGGGCCTGGCGCTCGTCGCGCTGCAATACGTCGGCGGACTGGCCCCGGGGTGGTGGGCGCAGTGGTTCGCGCCGCTGGAGACTCACGCCGCTGAGGCCATTCCGACCGTTCTGCACGCCTTCACGCATCCGACGCTGCCGCTCTACGTCTCGCTGGCGGCGATCGTCTGCGGCGTGCTCGTCGGCCTCAGTCCGCTGATGCGGGGCGCGATCGTGGATGTGCACGACCGGATCTACCCGGCCCTGTACTGGCTCGCGGTCACGGGCGGCGGGCGGGCGTTTCGCGTGGTGCAGACGGGGCAGTTCCGACACTACATCATCTTCGTCCTGCTCGCGTTTCTCGGCGCGTACGTCGCGTCGATGGCGCTCGATCCGGCGATGCTGCGCTGGCCGGCGGTGGAGTCGGCGTTCGAGTTCATCCCGGGCGTGCTGCTGGGCGTGATCATCTGCGCCACGGCGATCCTCATGCCGATCGTGCAGTCGCGCGTCGTGCGCGTCATCATCCTCGGTTCGTGCGGCTTCAGCGTGGTGGGGATGTACCTGCTCTACCAGGCGCCGGACCTCGCGCTGACGCAACTCATGTTCGAGATCATCTCGGTGATCCTCTTCGTGCTCGTGCTGCGCCTCCTGCCGGACACGAAGGAGACGGACCGGGCGTCGGGGCGCTGGTGGCGTTTCACGCTGGGCACGCTGACGGGCGTGGCGATCGGCTGGCTCACGCTCGTCGCGGCGCAGAGCGGCGCCGAGCCGAGGCTCGGCGAGTGGTTCGCCCGGCACAGTTACACGGGCACCGAGGAGACCGCCGGCCGCGGCGGGGGCGGGCGCAACATCGTCAACGTCATCCTCGTGGACTTCCGCGGGTTTGACACGCTCGGCGAAATCACCGTGCTCTCGATCGCCGCCCTGGGCGTCTTCTCACTCTTCCCGCGCCGCAGGCCGATGCCCACGCAACTTGAGTTCGAAGACCAGATCGCGGGAGGGGCCGCGCGATGACCATCTCCTCACCAGTCCTGCGCAACTCGATGCGGCTGATCCTGCCGATCACGCTGCTCTACGCGATGTACGCCATGCTCAAGGGGCACCACGAGCCGGGCGGCGGATTCATCGGCGGCATGATCTTCGCCACCGCGATCTGCACCTACCGCATGTCCCACGGCGCCGCGGCCCAACTGCGGCTCATGCCCGTTCATCCGCGCATCCTCATTTTTCTGGGGCTGGGCCTGGCGCTGGGCACCAGCGTGATTCCGCTGCTGCTCGGCGAGCCGTTCCTGCGCTCGGCCGTGGGCGAGTTCCACCTGCCCTTCTCCTCGCACCCGTTCCACTACGCGTCGGCGATGGCGTTCGACCTCGGCGTGATGCTGGTGGTGGTCGGCGTGGGGGTGGGGATGATCACCCAACTGAGCGAGGAACTGGAATGACCGTCATTCTCTCCATCTGCGTCGCCGTCACCTTTGCCGTGAGCATCTACCTGATGACGGGGCGTGAACTCAAGAGCATCGCGATGGGCGTGTTTCTTCTGGGGCACGCGGCGAACCTGAGCATCATCGCCATGAGCCGCACGCCGGTGCGCCACGAACCGCAGCTGCTCAAGGGGGCGCCGATCCTGACGGAGTCGTTCGACGCGGCGCGGCCGATGAGCAGCATCGTCGATCCCCTGCCCCAGGCGCTGATCCTCACGGCGATCGTCATCGGCTTCGCCGTCATGGCGTTCCTGCTCTCGCTGCTCGTGCTCACGTCGCGCAAGGCGGGCACGCTGAACATCGAACAACTCGCCGCGGAGGCCGTGGAAGGCGCCTGAACCCATGAGACTCGAGAACCTCATCATTCTCTTCATCGCGATCCCGATGGGCACGGGCGTCATCGGCGTCTTCCTCAAGCAGCGCGTCGGGATCGCGCGCGTGCTCGGCGTGCTGAGTTTCCTCGCCACGTCGCTGCTCGCGGTCGGGCTGCTCGTGCACCTGCGATCGCATCCGACGGGCATTCTCGTCTCGCAGATGGGGGCCTGGCCGGCGCCCTTCGGCATCTCGGTCGTGTTCGACAGCCTTTCAGGCCTGCTCGTGGCCGCGTCGTCCCTCGTCGCGCTCGGGTGCTACATCCACTCCTTCTCGACGGTCGAGCCGACGGCGGAGAAGCGCTACTTCCACGCGCTCGTGCAACTGCTGATGTTCGGCGTGAACCTCGCGTTCCTCACCGGCGACCTCTTCAATCTTTTCGTGTCCTTCGAGATCATGCTCATGGCCTCGTACTGCCTGCTCACGTTCGGCGGGACGCGGCTGCAGATGATGCAGGCGTACAAGTACGTCCTGCTCAACCTGATCGGTTCGACGGTCTTCGTGATCGGGGCGGGCCTGGTCTATGGCATGACGGGGACGCTCAACTTCGCCGACCTGGCGCGCTTCGTCGCGGAGCGGCAGGCGCGGGGCGAGGCTCTGCCGACGGGTTTCACCTCGCTGTCGATCGCACTGCTGCTGGTCTTCGGCCTCAAGGGAGCGATCTTCCCGCTGTGGTTCTGGCTTCCCGACACCTACTACACCTGCAACGTCTCGATCGCCGGGCTTTTCGCGGGGATGCTCACGAAGGTCGGCATCTACGCCATCGCCCGCACCTTCCCGATGATTTTCGCGCACGGCGGGACCGAGGCGACGAAGATCGTCATGCCGATCCTGGCCATCTCGGCCGCGTTCACGATGTTCCTCGGCGTGCTCGGGGCGGTCTCGCACCACAACATCCGGCGCATCCTCGCCGTCCACGTCATCAGCCAGGTGGGGTACATGGTTTTCGGGCTGGCGCTGATGACGCAGATCGCGCTGGCGGGGTGCCTCTTCTACATGATCCAGCACATGGTCGTGAAGAGCTGCCTCTTCCTGTGCTGCGGGATCATCGAGCGGCACACGGGCACGGACGATCTCGACAAGTCCGGCGGGCTGCTGCGCCGCGACTGGTACCTCGCGCTCGTCTTCTTCATCGCCGCGATGAGCCTGGTCGGCCTGCCGCCGCTGAGCGGGTTCTTCGGCAAACTCGTCATCGTTCGCGAGGGGTGGGAGACGCGGTGGTGGCTGTCGGTTTTCGGCCTGCTGACCGGCGCGCTGACGCTGCTCTCGATGCTCAAGATCTGGAGTTACTGCTTCTGGTCGCCCCAGGCCGCGCCGGTTGAGCGCACGCCGGAGAACCTGCCGAACCGCGGTTCGCTGCGGCCGGCGTACATCGGGGCGACGCTGCTCGTGTGCGTCGCGCTCTTCCTGGGTTTCGGCGCACAGCCGGTCTACGAGATCGCGTTCCGCGCCGGGAAGCAACTGGCCGATCCGGATGAGTACATCGCCGCGGTGCTCGGCCCCGGCGCGCTCGCCGAGATCGCCCGGTATCGCGCCAGCGGCGCCGACCTGGCCGCCGCCAGGGCCGCGGAGGTGACGCCGTGATCCAGGCCTTCCTGCTCAATCTCTTCCTCACCGTCGTCTACGTGATGCTGACGGCGAACACCTCGACGCCCAACGTCATCATCGGGTTCGCCATCGGGTTCTTCGTGATCTCGCTCTACGGCCTGACGCGGCCGGGGCCGAGTTACGCCGGCAAGGTGTGGCGGCTCATGCGCTTCGGGGTCTACTTCCTCAAGATCCTCGTGCAGGCGAATCTCAAGATCGCCTGGGAGTGCATCACTCCCGGCCTGAGCCAGACGCCGCGCATCCTCCGCCACGACGTCTCCGATCTCAACGACACGCAACTGACCGTGCTCGCCAACAGCATCACCCTCACGCCGGGCACGCTCGTGGTGGACGTGTCCGACGATCACAAGTGGCTCTATGTTCACTGCATGTACGCTCAGGACCGGGCCGCCGCGATCGCCGAACTGCGCGACCTGCACGACCGGCTCAAGCAGGAGGTCTTCTCGTGAACGGTCCCGTTGTGTCGATGCTCACGCTCGGGCACGGGGCGGCGCCGGCGTCGGCCGCCGCGGCCAGCCCGCTTCAGCCGGCGCTCTTCTTCATCCTCGAAGTCGGCGCGGTGCTCACCATCTTCGGGATGATGCTGTGTCTCTACCGGATGGTGCGCGGCCCGCACCTGGCCGACCGCGTGCTCAGCGGCGACACGCTTGCCTACCAGGTCGTCGGGCTCGTCATTCTCCTGACCGTGCGGATGGAATCGACGACGTACCTCGACGGCGCGCTGGTCGTGGCGATCATCGGCTTTGCGAGCACGCTGGCCTTCGCACAGTACATCGGCAACCTCAACAGGCGGAGCAACGCATGACCTGGGCCCTCTTCAGCGACGCGCTGGCCATCTTTTTCGCGCTCTGCGGCACGTTCTTCATGTTCGTCGGGGCGGTGGGCATCGTCCGCTTTCCCGACGCGTACAACCGCCTGCACGCGAGCAGCAAGTGCTCGACGCTGGGAGTGATGGGGCTGGCGCTGGCGGCGGTCTTTCACGTCGGCACCCTCGCCGTGACGACTAAGGCGATCATGACGATCATCTTCGCCCTCGTCGCCTCGCCCGTCGGCTCGCACATGCTCGCCAAGGCCGCGCATCTCAACGGCATGAAGCCGTGGGACCGGCAACTCTCCGATGAACTTCAGCAGGACAAGGACCGCCGCTCGGGAAAGTCGCCCTGCAACGCCCCGCGCGGGATGAGCGCGAACAACCCGGCGCGCGGCGCCAGGCCTGATCCGGGCGCCGATCCGACGGCGCGAATCTCCGCCGTTGTGTGAGTGCGAGCGCCGCGGCGCGCTGCGCTGACGCGCTCCCCTGCGCCGAGCCTCCGGGTCGCGGCTA
>JBDIVQ010000067.1:0-20407 GCA_039794345.1 Phycisphaerae bacterium
GCGGGCGGGGGAATCTGCTCGGCAAGGTTGACGGTCTGACGGATCGTGCCGCCCTTTTCGCTTTCGTAGACGAGTTCGACCTCGCCGCTTCCCTCAACGATGAAGCGGAAGATGCTGCTCGACTTGCCGCCGATGCCGCCGTCCACCCAGAGGTGGTGCGGCTCATGCTCGACGGGGCTCCAGCGCGCATCGGGGAGGAAGGAACTCGCCGAACCCGCCGCCGCAACCTTCGCGCCCGCACCCGCGCAGGAGAGGCTGTCGCGCCGTCCGATGCCCTTCTGCCGCGCCATGGCGGTGATCGTCGGGATGATCTTGTCGTTCTTGACTTCGATCGTCACCTCCCAGACATTGCCGCCCATGGAGCGCACCTGCGTCAGGCCCCACTCGACCTTGGGCATTTCGCGCGCGTGGAACATGGTGAAGGCGAAGTTGCGGTGGCAGTCTTCCTCGCTCATCCACGGAGGCGGGACGCGGCTGGACCACTTCTTGCTCCCGCCGATGAGCACTTCGCCCAGCGTCGGATGGTCGAAGGGCTTGTAGGGCACGAGCGGCTCGTCGAACTGAAGCAGTTCCGTGAAGCGCTTGTCCGCGTCGGGTCCGGGGTTGTCGGTCTGGTAGGCTTTCCAGTCGCTCCACAGTTCGTTGGTGAAGGACGTCACGCCGAGACCCTCGTAGGCCCAGTTCACCTCGCCGCCGTGCACGACGTAGAGGTCCGACCAGATGACCATCTTGCGATAGCCGGGGAGCATGAAGACGCCGGCGTCCTGCAACTGGTCGTAGACGCGGATGTCCTGGGCGGGGTAGTTGACGTAGTCGGCGCCGGGGCCGCGGAGGATCATTCCGCCGCTGTTGTGGTAACTCTGATAGGCGGCAATATTGGGCCTGGTGAGCAGGAAGTCGCGGATGGCGCGCGTCTCCGGAAGTGAGAAGGGGTACTCGCCCGAGCCGCCCTGGATGTGGTTGGGCTGCCAGTCGCTGGGCCAGTTGCGGTTGGGGTCGTAGCCGCCGATGCCGTCTTCGTTGATGTCGCCGTCACCGTCGTTGTCGATGCCTTCCGAGCCGGCGCGGTTCCACCCGCCGGGCTCCTCGTCATCGGCGACGCGGATCATGAAGCGGGCATCCTTGGGATCGGGCTTGTAGCGCCCGAGCGGGTCGCGGCGGTACATCTGCGTGATGTGCCCGTCGCCGTCGAGGTCGTCGTAATCATCCTCGTCGTAGAGGCCGTCGCTGTCGTTGTCGGTGGGCAGGATGCCGCCGCGGAGGTAGTGCGGAGTCGCGGCCTGGTGGAACCACACGTCGCGCCCGTCGGGATTCTCCATCGGCACGAAGTAGAAGACGCGTTCATCGACGAGTTTCGTCAGACTCTCGACGTTCCCGTAACTCTTCGTGAGATACCAGATGGAATAGACGACCGTCTCCGACGCCTGGATCTCGTTGCCGTGAATGTTGCCGTCGATGAACATCGCCGCCTTGCTCAGTTCGTCGCCGGTCTTCGGGTTGTTGAGGGTGACGCACCAGATGTCGCGCCCGCCGATGCTCTTGCCCAGGGATTGGATGCTGAGCAGATCGGGATACGCCGCGACGAGCCGGTGGAGCAGGTCGGTCGTTTCCTTGTAGTCGTAGAAGCGATTGAAGGCGATCTCGACCTTGCCGGGGTACTGGTGCTGGGCCGCGGCGAGGGGCGGCATGGCCAGCGAAGCCGCCGCGAGCGCCAGCGCCATCACGCCTCGCCGCGCGCTGCGCCCTGATCCGTGAAACAGCCGCGTTGCACACTGCATCGTGAACATGAATCGACTCCCGTCTGAGGAGCAGGGGTGGACGTGTAGATCGTTGAGACGTCAGTTGCCTTCCACCGAGAGCGCCACGGTCGTGCTCGACTCGCCGTACTTCTCGCTGAAGAGCGTGATCTTGAGCGTTGATCCGTCGGGCGCGCGGACGATCCAGCGGAAGTCGTTGCGGCCTCCACTGCCGCCGACCGACCAGATCTTGCTCACCGCCTGGCCCGACAGGACATTCTCAACGGGCAGGTCGAGGCGCACGACAAACGGCCGCGCCCGGCGGTTGCGCACCGCCATGCGCGTCCCCGCGGGCAGGAAGCCGTCGTTGACCAGCGCCGCCTTCACTTCATACAGCCCCGCCGCGAGGCGCTTGACCGTCGGCTCCGTCAGCGAGACCTTCGGCATCCTGTCGAGCAGGTCGAGAATGAAGTCCGCCTGCTTGCCCGCGAGGGCGTCGAGTTCCTCCGCGGGCGGGTTGGTGCGGAAGTAGGGCGCGAAGCCGCCGATCTGCACGCGGCCGAGTTGGGGATGGTCGAAGTCGGTCCATTCGACGAAGCCTTCGCCCTCGCGCTTCTCATCGCTGTACTGGAGCCAGCCCTTGTCGCCTTCGCGGTTGTTGCGCTGGGCGCCGCCGCGTGGTGAGGGTCCGCCGGTCGTTGGTTGGGCGCCGCCGCGCGCGCCGCGCTGGAATCGTCCGCCGCCGGGCGGACCCGGAGGAGGCTGGGCGCCGCCTGATTCGCCGCCCATGAGTGGTGCGCCGCCGCCGCCCGGAGCGCCTCCGCCCCGGCGGAAACCCGCACCGCCCCCTTCCCCCCCGCCGGGCGGCCGCGCCCCGCCGCTGGCGATCATCTGCCGGAAGAACGCGATGCGATCGGGAGGCATGGCTTCGAGTTGCTCGCGCGTCACTTCCATGCCGCGCGCCTGGGCGGCTTCGAGAATGTCGGAGAAGTCATCGGCCGCGCCGCCGCCCGGTTCGCCCCCCTGGCCGCCTGCACCGCCTCCCTCCGCGGGCGCCGCCTGACCGCCCTCCGCCGGCGGCTCGCTCGGCCGGCTCCACACCGGAGTCGCAAACGAGGGAATCCCGTACTGCGCATACGCCCACGCGTGGAACGACCCCTCAACTGCCGGGCTGCTCACGTTCGCCAGCCCGGTGATCTTCCTGAACGCCTCGCCGACGGCTCGGTAGATGGGCACATCCGCGCCGTCGATGTTGATCGGCGCCCCGCCGGGGAGGGTGCCCTGGCCGTTGGGCGTGTTGTTGAGGTTGTCGTGCCGGCCGTAGGTCAGCGCGAGCGCGATGTTCTGGTGCGAGAGAGCATACTCGAGCAGCGCCAGCGTCTCCGGCTCGGAGAGCGGATAGCGCCCCACGCCATCGTCATGCTCCTGATAGCCGTGCATGAAGTTGCGATTGAGATCGACGCCGCCGATGTCATCTTCGTTGTATTGCCCGTCGCCGTCGTCATCGAGGCCTTCGATCATCACGTAGAACTCGGCCCGCTGGCCTTTTTCGGCGTCGGGCGCGATGTCGAGGCGAGGATCATCAGGGTCGGCCATGCGGTTGGCCTTCTCAGGATCGAAGACGCGCATCATGGTGATGCGCCCGTCGCCGTTGAGGTCGTTGGGGGGGTCTTCGTCCGGCTTGAGATCGCGGTCAGCGTCATCGGGCCGGCGGTTGCGCACGATGTCCTGCTTGAGATCCGCGAAGTAGAGTTCGGCGGCGTCGGGATTGACGCGCGGCACGAGGTAAAGGGTGTACTGCCTGAGAAGTTTCGCCGCGCTCGACTCGCCGTCTTCCCCGGCCCGCCGGAGCAGTTCGCGCACCGCGCGCAGCGCGACTTCGCTGCCCACGAGGTGGTCGCCGTCGAGGCCCGCGGCGAGAAGGAGCGAAGGCCGCTTGTCCGGCTCGATCTCTCCCGGCAGGGCGAGACGCACGGCCCAGAGGTTGCGCCCCTCAAGGCTCTGCCCGATGGCGGTCAGTTGCACCGAGTCGCCATGCTCGGCCGCGAGCGAACGGAGCGCCGCGGTGAACTGCTCGTAGGCTTGGTAGTCGCCCTGCGGCGCCGGGGCGTCCTGCGCCAGAAGGGTTGGGGCGAGCCTGGAGCAGGGGGCCAGGTGCAGCAGCCCGGCGCAGAGGGAAACGACAAGCGGAAAACGATGCACCACTCCGAACCTCCTCGCAATGGCTGCCGGCGAAGGGCCGGCTTCGGGAATGGAGAAAGCAGACGAGTCCACCACGCCGCCGCGCGAGGGCGGACAGACAACCTACCGCGCCGCCCCGGCGGAGTTGCAGCGTAGGGAGGGCCGGCGCGGGCGTCAAAGGGAGGAGATCGTGCCGCGGTCGCGTCGGGAAGGCTTCCAACCGCGCTGAATGCGGGCGAGAGGACTTGAACCTCTACGTCTTTCGACACCAGATCCTAAGTCTGGCGCGTCTGCCAATTCCGCCACGCCCGCGCGGTTCGCTCTGTCCGAATCAGTGTACGCACGCGCGGAGGAGCGCTCCCCTGCGCGAAGCCTCCGGGTCGCGGCTGAACGTGGCCCCGATGCCTTCATCCCTACTTCTTCCCCAGATGACTCTCCACGATCAGCGTTACGACGCGCCGCATCGCCGCGACGACGGCCGGGCGGCGGGCGACCTGCCGCGTGACGTACGCCCCTTCCATCACCAGTCCGATTTCCTCGGCGAGGGCCCTGGGATCCTTCGCCCCGGCGTAGCCGGCGATCTCGCGCAGGATGTCCTCCATGGCCTCCTTGTGCTCGGCGGCGAGCTGGTGGGCCGGGTCGTGGGGCAGGGGGAACTGCACCGCGACGTTCACGAACATGCAGCCGTTGTACGCCTCGCCTTCGAAGAGTTCGGCGAGGGCGTCGGGGACGGCAAGCAACTGGCCGCGCGGCGTGTCGCCGCCGTGCCGCCGCAGCATCCTGCGGAAGGTCTGCTGCCACCACTGGTCGTGCCAGCGCAGCGTCTCGATGACGAGGTCATCCTTGCTCGAAAAATGGTTGTAGAACGTCGTCTTCGTGACGCCGACCGTGTCGAGGATGCGATCCAGGCCGACGGTGTGAAACCCCTCGCTGTAGAAGAGGTCGTGGGCGGTCTGGATGAGTTTCTCTTTCGTCGAAGCAGCCATGTCTCTCTCTGCGATCTCAGCGTTCTCTGCGGTCAAGGGACTCTGCACAAGTCTACGCCGCGAAGCGACGCACCTTGACCGGCGGTCAAGTCCGGGTTGACCACGAGTCCACCGCAGGTGGACCGGTAGTGCAGTTGTCAAACGCAACAGGCAACGTATCTTTGACGAAACCAATGACGGACGCAGCCGCGATGCTGCGAACCCGATTGGAAATGCACGTGCAGAAGTGTGATCGAAACGAAAGTCCCCAACCCAGACGAATGAGAGGAATCGAATCATGACAACGACCACAACCCCCATCAACGGCATCGACACCGACGCCATCAAGAACCTCGTCCGCGAGGTCAAGCAGGATCACCGCAAGGGCCAGGCCGACTTCCGTGTCGCCACCCAGTGGAAGGCGGGCATGAACAGCGAGACGCGCGTGACGAGTTGGTCGCTCGGCGGGCGCACCCTCAAGCACCTCTTCACCATCGACATCGATGAGCCGCGCGAACTGTGCGGAGGCGACCAGAGCGCCAATCCGCAGGAATACCTCCTCGCGGCGATGAACGCCTGCATGCTCAACACCTTCGTCGCCGTCTGCTCGCTCCAGGGCGTCGAACTCGAGTCGCTCGTCTTCGAGTCGCGCGGGCAACTGGACCTGCGCGGCTTCCTCGGCATCGACTCAAAGGTTCCCGCCGGCTACGAGGAGATCCACTACACGATCCGCGTGAAGGGCGACGGCACGCCCGAGCAGTATCGCAAGGCGCACGAGGCGATGATCGCCACCAGCCCGAACTACTTCAACATGGCCAACGGCATCCCCCTCCGCGCCAACCTGGTCATCGAAGACTGATCCGCGCGAACCGGCGCCGCGCCCCGGTCGAAGCCCACGTTGACTGAACGTGGGCTTTGTCGCGCGCGGGGCGCACGACGTTCGACACTATGATCCAACCCCGCGGAGCGCGCCGATGTTCGATGAGATCTTCAACCAGTTCGCCGCCGTCATGCTCATCGCCGCCGGCGTCGGCGCCATCGGCCTGCTGCTGCGCCAGCCGCTGATCGTCTCATTCATCGCGGTGGGAGTGCTGGTCGGCCCGTCAGCGCTCGACATCGTCACGGCCGAGGAGGAGATGGATCTCCTCGCCCAGATGGGCATCGCTGTGCTGCTCTTCCTCGTCGGGTTGCGCCTTGACGTCCAGGTCATTCGTCGCATGGGAATGATCGCCCTCGTCACCGGCGGCGCGCAGGTCCTGCTCACCGCGCTGACCGGTCTGGGCGCGTGCCTGATGCTGGGCATGGATGGCCTGACGGCGCTCTACGTCGCCGCCGCCCTCGCCTTCTCCAGCACCATCATCATCGTCAAACTCCTCAGCGACAAGCGAGAGATTGATTCGCTGCACGGCCGCATCGCGGTCGGAGTCCTCATCGTGCAGGACCTCGTCGTCGTGCTCATGATGGTGGCGCTCTCGGCCCTGGGCGTCGGGCAGGCGTCGGAGTCCGGCTCGCCGCTGCTCGCCTCCGGGCTGATGCTGCTCAAGGGGGCTCTGTTCCTCGGCGCCATCGCGGGAATCTCGAAGTTCATCCTCCCTCACGTAGCCCATCACCTTGCGCGCTCCTCCGAACTGCTGCTGCTCGCCGCCGTCGCCTGGGCCCTCGCGCTCGCCACCGCAAGCGAAGCGCTGGGGCTGACGCGCGAGGTCGGCGCCTTCCTTGCCGGCGTGTCGCTCGCCTCGACGCCCTACCGCGACGCCGTCTCGGGTCGCCTGACCAGCCTGCGCGATTTCCTTCTGCTCTTCTTCTTCATCAACCTCGGCGCGCACCTCGATCTGTCGCAACTCGGGCAGCGCGTGCCCGAAGCGGCGGCGCTCTCAGCGTTCGTCCTCCTCGTCAAGCCCGTCATTCTCATGGCGGTGCTCGGCGTGGCGGGCTACCGGCGGCGCACCGGCTTTCTCGCCGCCTCCACCGGCGCGCAGATCAGCGAGTTCTCCCTCATCCTCGCCGCACTCGGCCTGACGCTCGGCCACATCGACGCGGAAACGGTCGGCCTCGTGACCCTCGTCGGCCTCATCACCATCGGCCTGTCCACCTACATGATCCTCTATTCGCACCCCATCTACGACCGCCTCGCCCGCGCTCTGGCGATCTTCGAGCGGGCGACGCCGTGCCGAGAGATGGCGGACGACTCCGCCTTGACCGGGGACGTTGAGTTCATCATCTTCGGCCTCGGGCGCTTCGGCCGCAACATCGCCCGTCACCTGCGCCAGCGGGGCCATCGCGTGCTGGGTGTCGACTTCGATCCGCAGATTATCCGCGACTGGCGCGCGCAGGGGCTGGCGGCGGAGTATGGAGACGCGGAGGATCCGGAGTGTCCCGCCTCGCTGAGCGCCGGCGGCGCGAAGTGGATCGTCAGCAGCATGCCGCAGATCCACACCAACGTTTCACTCATGCGCGCGTACCGGGCGCACGGCTTTGCGGGTCGCATTGCGCTGACCGCCCACTCACACCATGATGCGCATATCCTCGAACGGGCCGGCGCGGACCTCGTTCTGCTGCCGTTTATCGACGCCGCCACCGAGGCCGTGGATAGACTGACGGCTGAAAAGGCGCCGGTTGCGATCGCGGATCGCCCCATCTGACCGGGTCGGTCGGCACGTCAGTTGTTTCCGATCGCGTGAACGGCCAAAACGTGGAACGCCCGGCTCTTGACCGGGCGCTTTCCGGGGGGCTAGCCCCGGCGTAGTTGCTCAAGTATACACTGGGATGCGACCCATGTCCAGAATCATCGGCTACATCGACGGGTTCAATCTGTACTATGGACTGAAGGCCCGGAACTGGCGCCAGTATTATTGGATCGATCCCTACCGCCTGATCCAGGCGCTCCTGGCGCCGGAAGACCGACTGGTGGCCGTCAAGTATTTCACAGCGAGGGTCAAGGGACCGGGTGACCAGCACAAGCGACAGGGAGTCTACCTCGACGCCGTCCGCGCGGCTTCGGGGGCCGAAGTGATCCATGGGAAGTTCTACCGCAAGCCAAGACGCTGCCGATGCGGCTGCTGCACGTGGACGGACTATGAGGAGAAAATGACCGACAGTGCGATCGCCAGCAATCTGATCGCGGATGCGTTTCGCGATCAGTTTGATACGGCATTCCTGGTTGGCGGGGATACGGACATTGTTCCCGCCGTCAAAATGGTGCGCCGATGGCACCCCGGCAAGCGGCTCATGGTGTGGTTCCCGCCCGCCCGCACCAATCAGGAAGTTGAGTTGCATTGCCACGACCACGGAGTGATTACCGGCGATCACCTTCGCGCCGCTCTCATGTCTGAACGGGTGCAAGTCGCGGATGGAGTGTTCGTTCAACGACCTGCCGAGTGGTCGCGGCCCGATCAGGGAAGGCAGTGCTGACCCGTGCGAAGGGGTGGAGGGGGTTCGGGTTGTCCCGGTCGCGCGTCCATTGCGTGGCGCCACGCCGCCGCCGACCTCCTCACCGCTCAGCCGGAAAGTCCTCCAGCCGCGGATCGTTGATCACGATCACCTCCGCCGACTCGCGCGGCCGGTCGAGGTCGAAGTGCAGCCGCTGAGCCGGAAAGTAGATCGTCTCATACTCGCGCCTGATCTCGTCAGGCGGCAGACCCTCCTGATTCCGCGCCAGCGCCCGCTCAAAGGCCGTCTCGAATGAACAGTCGATCCACACGCGCAGGTCGTGGTGGTCACGGTATTGCCTCTTGAAAAGGAAGATGCCCTCGAGGACGATCACGTCCACGTCACGGTATTCATAGCGGCGCCGCTGCAATTGCGTCGCGTTTGACTCCGGGGGAACGAAGTCTGCATCAATCGAGACCGTTCGTTCATCGCGCAGCGGCAGGACGAGTCGCTCAAACATCTCGTCGAGGCGCAGTGCACGCTCGTAGAAGTGTCGTGCCGGGTTGACGGGGCTGAAGCGCACCTCGGGCAGGGTGAGCCAGCCGTCGATGTTGATGTTGGCGGCCCGCACGCCGCGCGCCGCCAGGTGTGAGGTCAGGATCGAGGCGCAGTGTCCCTTGCCCGATCCGTCGATGCCGCTCAGCGCCACCAGCAGCGCCCGGCCGCGCGGCACGCGGCCTCGCCGCTGCACGATGAGGTCGGCGAGGGTGGGCAGGTCCTGCGAACGGATGATCGGCGCCACGGCGGCGCGTGCCGGAACTGCGATGCTCATGCCGGTGAGATGATCCGCGCCGCGCTGCGGTTACGCGGCTGCGCCCGATCGACGGCGTCAATCCCCGGCGTACTTGAACGTCAGGTTCGCCGCGTCCTTCACCACGCCGGGGAAGCGCAGGACGCGGTTGTGCATCGCGACGTACACCCCCGGCTCGACGAGTTGCACCGCCAGCAGCGCCTCGGTGAGGTTCTGCATCGCGTCGGTGTTGCGCAGTTCATAGGGCCGCATCGCGCCGGTGAGGATGATGGGCACGCGCGGCCGCTCGCCGAGGCGCTGCACGAGCCGCTCGCCGGTGAATTGCAGCCGGTCGGTGCCGTGGGTGATGATGATGCCCTCGTGCGTCGCCTGCTGCCGTGCGGCCGCCTCGGCGATGCGTTCGTGGTCGGCGTCGCTCATCTCGAGCGAATCCTTGTTCATCACCGGGAAGCGCTCGATCGTCACGCCGCGCAGCACGAGCGAGGCGAGCATGATTTCGAGGACGGAGCGCTGGTTGGCGAGGGTGCCGTCGCTGGCGTTGTAGGTTTTCTCGATGGTGCCGCCCGTCGAGAGGATGGCGATGCGGCGAGGCGAAGCGGAGCGGGTCATGGGTGAGTTTATGCCGGACGTGTCCGCGCGCGCCGCGCCGGAACAGAGCCACGCCGGGAAAGAGCTACGCCGGGGCAACGGCTCTGAGCCGCCCCGGATTCGACAAGCAGTCGCATCGATCGTGAAACCGCAGGCGGTCTCCACGACCGATGCCGCCCGTTCCCGGTATCATGTCCGAACCCATCCCGCTGTTCGTGCGGATGGATTGCGTGAGGTGCTGATGTCTCCGGTCCGTCCGTCCGCCATGCCGGCCGAGAGCGCCGCGACGCAACCGCCGCCTGCTCACGTCGAGTGCCCGCGCTGCGGCTACGACCTGCGCGGCGCGGTTCACTCCTGGCGCGAGTCCTGTCCGATGGAGGGGCGCTGCGCCGAGTGCGGGCTCGACTTCGAGTGGTGGCGGCTGATCACGCACGGCACGCACGCCTGGCTCTTCGAGTACCACTGGCGGCGCCGGCCGATCCGCAGCCTGATTCAGACATTCGCCAGGATGTGCCGCCCGAAGCGATTCTGGTCGTCGATCGATCTCACCGACCCCGTTCATCTTCAACGGGCGATCATTCTGCCGCTCATCGCGGTGGTTCTGCCGCTGCTGCTTCGCTTCGTCGGCGCGGCCGTCTACCTGGTCGTGTGGCAGCAGTCTCGTGGACGCCCCGCATGGTTCGGTCCTCCTGCCACCGCCTGGGAAATCGCGGTCCACGCGTTCGAAGAAAGTTTCTGGGTGGGCGATGGAAACTACTACTCCGAGATATCGTGGCTCGTAGCCGTGCCTCAGGTGGCGATGTGGTGGTTCGCGCTGACATGGATTCCGCTCACGGCCCTTTGTTTCCGCCTGATCCCCGTTTCGCTGCGGCGGGTGCGGGTCCGGCCATCGCACATCCGCCGCATCGCCGCGTACGGCGTCGCATGGATGACGCTCCCGATCATCCTGCTCGCCGCGATCGAAATGCTCGCTTCGCTGGCGAACGCGGCAACGCTCTGGGCGATGGGGACGCATCTGTACTGGGGGTCATGGTGGGAGCTTCCCCTCACCATTGGTTTCGTTCCGACGCTCCCAGTGATCTTCGCCATCCTGACGTGGTGGTGGTGGGACTGCGCGTGCCGATTCTATCTTCGCCTGCCCGACGGGCGGCTCGTCGCATTGCTGCTCACGCTCCTGAGCGGGCTGATCACACTTGCGGGCTTTGTCTTTCTCGCGGAGATGCTCGGCGAGCACGGCTGGTGGATCGACAAACTCTGATGCACACCGACAACGCGGAACATCCCGAGCGCCTCAACCGCTCTGTCAGCGATGACATCTATTGCCCGCGCTGCGGCTACGACCTGCGCGGCGCAGTCCATTCGTGGCGCGAGTCATGCCCGATGGAGGGCCGCTGCGCCGAGTGCGGGCTCGACTTCGAATGGTCGTGGATGTTCCGCCAGCGCTTGCACCCCTGGCTCTTTGAGCATCAATGGAAGCGCCTGCATCTCTTCAGCGCCGCCCGCACAATGCTCGTTTCCTGCCGCCCCGGGCGCTTGTGTCGCGAGATCACGCTCATGCATCCGGTGCGCCTGCGCCCGCTCATCGGGCTCGTGGCGGGGTTAGTGCTCATCATCATTCCGATTCGCGCCGCTGGGCTGATCTACGCGATGGTGAATGCGGGCGTCATGCGCGGCGCGGCGTGGTGGAGCAGCCGCTTCCCAATCGGATTCGGCGGGATTCTGCGCCTGGAAGCAGAGGAGTTCGCTGTCTACGTCGGCTCTGTCGTGCTGCTCTCGCCTCTCGCGTTCGTCGCCATCCCCGCTTCGCTCCAGCGCATCAAGGTTCGCCCGGCGCATGTCGTTCGGATGTGGCTGTACATGCTGATCGGCGTCGCGACGATCGTTCTGGTCATCTCGATCATTCAGTCCGCCTGGCACTTCATCTTCGCGCAGGACACGCCGCGTCTGATGCGCCTGGGCGACTGGCGGATTCTTCCCTTCACGCTCAACGAACACTGGGCCCGACTGATCTTCGTCGACACCGTGCGCCCCGTGTGGGTGATCGCCGTTCTCTGGACCTGGCGCTGGTGGCGTCTCGCCTGCCGCGACTACCTGCGCCTGCCCGATGCGGCGCTCACCGCCACGATGCTGACCATCATCGTGGCGCTGGCGTCGTATCTGGTGCAGCACGGGGTGAGCGTGTGGCGGGGTCTGGTGTGAGTCTCCTTGCGATCTCTTCCCCGGCGCGGGAGTGCCGGGGCTTCGCTCCCTTGATCTCTCCATGCCTCCGGCGACGGTGACGTTTCCGGCCCGTCGGCGCGCTCCGCTGCGCAGAGCCTCCGCGTCGCGGCTAACCAAATCCCTTGAAGCCGTGATGCCTTTTCTAATTGTCCCGCCGCACGAAGATCAAGCACGCGACGAGCAGGACGCCCGCCTCGAAGAGCAGCGATGAACCGATGATCATCCACCACGGCTGGCTGAGCAGGTACTCCTCCATCCGACGGCCGATTTCCTGCTCGCGCCGGCGGCGCTGATCGTGGCGCGACTCCTCCTCATCGGCATCCGGCGGCGGGGGCGGGGGCAGTTCCTGCCCCTGCATCGCCGCCACGAACTCCGTCATCGTCATGCCCGAATCCGACTGGAGCCGCCGCTGAACCAGATCAGATGTCGCCGAAGTCTTCGGAAGAAGAAGCATCGTCAGCCGCGCCGCTTCGTGGATGGGCGTCCACTTGTCCACCCGCCGCTGCGCCTCGTCCAGATTCGCCGCGTCGCTGCGCATCCGCGCGCGGTAGCGAGCCGCGAGGTCGTCATCGCCCGCCGCGACCGCTTCCTCAATCCGGTCCTCGTACCACTCGACGCGTTTCGCGTAGGCGTCGCGGTCAACCTCGGCCGGAATGCGCAACTGCCCGAGCAGAATGCCCTCCGTGGTCGCCAGCGTGAACAGCCCCAGCCACGCCAGGATCGTCAGCACCAGCGAGGGCAGCGTCGAGCGCGTCAGCACGTTGAAGAGCACCATCACCGAGTAGAGGTAACTGAAGATCAGCACAATCACCGGGATCGCCAGGAGCACGCCCCAGCGCCACTCCCCGACGCGCCAGCGCATCACCAGCAGGGTGCCCACGCAGAAGATCGCGACCTGCAGCAGCACGAAGAGCAGCCCGCCGAGATACTTCGTGAAGAAGACCGTCGTCCGCCGCACCGGCTTGCTGAGCACGAGGTCGATCGAACCCGCCGAGAGGAAGTTCGGGAAGATCTCCGCCGTCGAGACCAGCGCCAGGATGATCGCTCCCCAGCCGAGCCACAGCCCGACGATCCCGCTCGCAAAGACCATGTCCATGAAGGGCACGACGTAGGGGCTGCCCTGGCGCAACAGTTCGAACTCGAACGTGTGCAGCCCGTAGCCGATGCTGATGCCGCGATCGTTGAAACCGATCGAGCCGAACGAGAGGACGATGAGCAGCGAAATCGCCAGCACGAACCAGAAGAGTTTCTTGGCGATAAGTTCGCGGTAGGAATCGACGAGGATGGCGAGGACGGCGGTCATGCGCTTCGTCCTCCGATCGCACTCGCGGCCGGAGCGACCGGGGGAGCCGCCCGCCGGTCCGCCGCGCCCGGCGGACGCGCCTTGCCCGTCGCCGGATCGATTACCGAACGTATGAAGAGATCTTCAAGGGACTCCCCGCACGCCTGGCAGCGGTGGATCACCGCTTTCTCGGCGCGCAGGCGATCGATGATCGGCTGGGCTGCGGCCGCGTCGGTCCCCGGCAGCGCGATGATTCGCCGCGCGCCATCCGCCGTCGGCCGGCTCGTGGCGCCGGCGTGGTCGGTCAGCCAGCCGTACTCCGGCCCGGCGTACTCGATCTCGTAGCGCTTCGACTCGCGCGTCAGTTCTTCGAGCGTGCCCTGCATCGCCACCTTGCCCTGCACGAGGATCGCCACCCGGTTGCAGACCATCTCGACCTCGCTGAGCAGGTGCGAATTGAGAAACACCGTCCGCCCCTCGCGGCGGAGTTGCGCCAGCACGTCGCGTATCTCCTTGCGCCCGACCGGATCGACGCCATCGGTCGGCTCATCGAGCACGACCAGCGCGGGGTCATTCATGAGCGCCTGCGCCAGGCCGATGCGCTGCATCATGCCCTTGGAGTAACTGCCGATCCTCGTGGCGCGCCACTTGGTCATGCCGACGCGCTCGAGCAGCGCTTCGGCCCGGCGCTTGCGGTCGGCGCGCGACACGCCGCACAGCGCCGCGTAGAAGTGCAGCGCCTGCTCCCCGGTGAGGTAGGTCGGAAAGCGATGGTGTTCGGGCAGGTAGCCGATGCGGCGGAGGGTGTCCTTGTCACCGACGGGCCGGCCGAGGATTTTTCCTTCCGCCCGGCTGGGGCGGATGACGGTCATCATGATCTTCACGAGGGTGCTCTTGCCGGCTCCGTTGGGGCCGAGCAGGCCGAAGACTTCCCCCGGCGCGACCTGCATGGTGATGCCGTCGAGCGCGCGGATGCGGCCCTTGTACGTCTTCGAGACGTGATGCAGGTCGATGCACCAGCCGTTCGAGGTCGAGGTTGAATCGCCGCTGCTGATCATGTCGGTGATCCGGTGATGATTGCGCCCGCGCCGCGCGGATCAATCAATGGCTCATTGGGAAGAAGGCCCGAGCCGTTGCCCGCGGCCGCGAAGACGTGGGGGCGGACGTCCCATCGCGACTCCCGCCGCGCCGCCGCGGAATCCCCCCTCCTGCCCGCGCCGGGAGCGGGTCCATCGCGGGAATGACGAGGCGGCGAGTATCCCGCGGCTCACCCCGGCCCCGGTGTCGGGGGGGCGTCGAGCCGTAGAATAGGTCGCCGTGTCCCGGTTCGGCCCGGCGAAGCAACATGAGGACTTGGAGCCTGTCATCCCGTTGGCGACGCCTCCTCGCGCCGACCCTTGCCGCCGCGGTCCTGCTCGCCCCTCGCGCCGCGCCCGCACAGAGCACGGATCTTTCGGCGGGGGTCACGGTCGAGTTGTTCGGCCTGGGCGGCACGTGGCGGGCGGGAAGCCTCGCACCGGTGCGCCTCTCCGTCGCGTACAGCGGCGCCAAGCCGGTGCAGCCCGCCCTCATCGTCTGGGAGCAGCGCGACGCCGACGGCGACATCGCCGAACTCAGCCAGGTCGTCGCGCTCAATCCCGGTCGCAACTCCGTCACGATCTACCTGCCGACGCGCTTCGACGCCAACGTCTCGACGATCTGGGACGTGATCGTCTATGACTACACGGACGACCGCCGCGGCGTGCAGCTCGCCGCCACGCGCGTTACGCCCCCCTCCCAGCCTCGCGAGCCGGATCGCGCGATTTTCGGCGTCGTCGGGTCGCGATCCGCCAACCTCACCGACTACATCTTCACGAGCAACCGCGAGCAGCCCCCGACCGCGCACGAGCCGATTGAGATCCTCAGCAACCTCCAGGTCGAGCATCTTCCCGACCGTTGGATGGGCTATGCGATGCTCGATGCGCTCGTCTGGACGCAGGGTGAGCCGGCCCGCCTCTCCATCGACCAGGCGGACGCGATCGAAGACTGGGTCGAGCGCGGCGGGCACTTTGTCATCATCCTCCCGCAGGTGGGCGAGGAGTGGAAGTCATCGCGCCTCGACCGCATTCTGCCCGACGTGATCGTGCAGCGTCTCGAGGGGCTGGAGGTGCGCGACAACGCAAGCAGCGGCGGGCTGCTGCGCCACCTCGGCCGCCTCGACTCCGTCGCGCCCGACACCCGCGAACCGCGTTACCCGGTCATCAACCTGCACACGTTTGAGCCGGTGGGGACGGCCTGGTCGCAGGGCACGACGATTCCGCTCATGGAGATTGAATTGCCGGACCTGACATCGCCCCGGCCGCAGCGGCGCGCCGTCGTCGTGCAGAAGTCGCTCGGGCACGGGCGCGTCACGCTCGTCGGCGTGCCCGTCGCCGACGCCGCGCTCAATCGCCCGGGGCTGAACCTGCCCGACGCCGAAGTCTTCTGGAACCAGATCCTCGGCCTGCGGCAGGACACGCCCGGTCAGACCGAGTACACGAACGTCCTCGCCTCGGCGCAGAGCGCCCGGGGCAGTGCGCGGAGTTCGGCGACGCTCAGCGATGTGATCCCGCAGCAGATCCGCCTCTCGGCCGCGGCGGGGCGGGGACTGCTCCTGGCGCTGGTGCTCTTCGTCGTCTACTGGGCCGTCTCGGGGCCGCTCATCTTCACCCTCCTGCGGTACCGCAACCTCGCGCGCTACAACTGGCCGGCGTTCGTGGGAGTCGCGACGGTCTTCACGGTGGTGAGTTGGCTCGGCGCTTCGGCGCTGCGCGCCAACGAGATCCTCCCGGTGCACCTGACGTTCCTCGACCATGTCGCCGACGGAACCATCCAGCGATCGACGAGTTACCTGACCGTGGCGCTCAACGGGTACGGCGACCGGCTCATCGACGTCCGCCCCGCCGCCGACGAAGCGGGGATCGACCGGCGGTACAACTACGTCGGCTCACTCGTCGCGCCGGGCGAACGCCCCCAGCAGTTTCCCGACGTGCGGCGCTACCTCGTGGACGCCGCCGACCAGAGCCACTTCCGCGCTCCGGCCCGCAGCACGAGCAAGACGCTCTACGTCTCCTCGCTCCACGCACCGGCGGACGGCTGGCGCATGCCCAACTTCACGCAGGACCAGGATCGCCCGCGCATCGACGAGCAGGGGATGCTCCGGGGCGTGGTGTCGCATCAGTTGCCCGGCACGCTGCGCGACGTCACGGTCTTCTACGTCTCCAACTTCTACTCCGACTTTTCGCCGCGACCGACGGGGCGGGACCGCGGTTCGATGCGCCTGAAGGTCTATGCCTGGAAGGACTCGGGGGGGGCGACCTGGCCGGCCGGCAAGCCGCTGGACTTCACCGCCCTCGCCGGTGGCGGGCTGGAGGTGCGCAGCCTCGCCACTCATCCCAACACCGGCTACTTCACGACCATCGGAGGCGACGCCGCCCGCTCGCACGCCGACCTGCGGCAGTTCTTCAATCCGCGCGAGGTGATGCGCTCGCTTGAGGCCCTGACCTTCTTCAGCGCCCTCAACCCGCCGCAGTGGGCGCCCCCGCCGCAGAGCACTCAGCCGCAATTCGCCCGCAAGCTCGCCCGTGAAGCGGACCTCGCAGCCTGGCTCGTGCGGCCGTGCGTCATCATCACCGGTTTCCTCGACGCCAGCCCCATCCCGTATCCCCTGCGCATCGACGACGTCGCTCAGACGAGGGCGGACCCGCGCAGCGTGACGATGGTCCGCTGGATCTGCCCCCTCGCCGTAGACTCCCAGCCCGTTCACACGGCCCCTGCCGAATCGCCCGACGGTCCCTGAAGCCCCCACGCCCCCTCACCGGAGCCGCGACTCCATGCCGATGATCGAGACCGTCAACCTCACGAAGAAGTACGGCGAACTGACCGCGCTCAACAACCTCAACCTCACGATCGAGGAAGGGGACTGCTTCGGCTTCATCGGCCCCAACGGCGCCGGCAAGACGACCACGATCAAGATCCTCGCCACCCTCCTCAAGCCCACGTGGGGCGAGGCGCGCATCGACGGCAAAGTCATCGGCTACCAGAACCGCGAGATCCGCCCCGTCATGGGTTACGTCCCCGACTTCATGGGCGCCTACGACGACATGGTCGTCGAGGAGTACCTCGAGTTCTTCGCCGCCGCCTACAACATCCACGGCCAGCAGCGCAAGGACGTGGTCCGCGACGTGCTCGACCTCACCGACCTCGCCTACAAGGCCGATGCGGAAGTGAACGGCCTGTCGCGCGGCATGCAGCAGCGCTTGTCGATCGCGCGCGTCCTGCTCCACGATCCCAAGGTCCTGCTCATGGATGAGCCCGCCTCCGGCCTCGACCCCCGCGCCCGCATCGAGATCCGAGAACTCCTGAAGGAACTGCGCAAGATGGGAAAGACCATTCTCATCTCCTCGCACATCCTCCACGAACTCGCCGAGTTGTGCAACACCGTCGGCATCATTGAGCGCGGCGAACTGCTCTACCAGGGCACCGTGCGCGAGATCATGCTCAAGGCCCGCATGGGACACGTCGTCCACGTCTGCGTCGAGGATCGTTTCGCCGAAGCCGCGGAGTACCTGTCGAAGGTGAAGGGCGTCGAGAAGGTCAACCCGCGCCAGTCGGACGGAACCGTCATCCTCGACGTCTCCCTCGCGCCCGGCGGCGTGCTGCCCGTGAGCGACATCCCCAGCCGCCTCATCGCCCAGGGCTTCCGCATCAGCATGTTCCAGGAGGAACAGGTGAACCTGGAGACGGCGTTCATGCGCCTGACGCAGGGGCTGGTGCAGTAGGCGCTGATGACTCATCCCGATCCGCTCACGTGTGCTCGGAAGCCGTGGCTGGCGACCAGGAATCGTGCGCTTGATCACTCCACCGGCGCCACGTTGCTCGTTGCGCAGGTCGGAATGTCGAGCAGTTGCATGTAGCCTCCGCACGCGCCCGGGCCGGTGCTCGCGCTGAGGACGCGCGAGCCGTTTGCTCCCGCGCCTCCTTGCCACGCCAGTTGGATCTGGCTGGCGCCGAGGCCGAGTTCCGTCCCGGCACAGGGATTGCCCTGCGGCACACGGAAAGCGCCCGTGTTGCGAGCGTAGATGAGCGCGACCTGCCCGCCGCCCGTCGCGCCGGACCATTCGATGCGGATCGGTCCGCCGGAGGGGCAGGTCGCATCGACGCTCAGTTGCGGGCCATCGACGATCCGCACGCGCGCCAGGTACGCCTCGCGCCCGCCGTGGCTCGAGTTGATCCGCCCGTCAAAGTCGGGCGAGAAGGTCGATCCGGAAAGGAAGGCGTGCCCGGCGCCATCGAGCGCGACGCCGGCCGCATCTTCGGAATCCGCTCCGCCGGCGAACATCGCCCACTGGAGCGCACCCGCCGCGCTCACTCTCCCGATGAACGCATCCTGCGCACCCCGGTGCTCGTTGAGGCGTCCGGCGAAATCGGCCGACTCGGAGTACCCCGCCACGATCGCGTCGCCGGCGGCGTCGAGCGCCACAGCAATGCACCCGTCATCGCCGCCTCCGCCGAGATAGGTCATCCATTGCACCACGCCGGTGCTGCTGACCTTCACCACCGCCCCGTCCTCGAACTGATACGCGTTGTTGCGCCCCTCGAAGTCGGCGGAGTCGGTGTAGGCAGCCACGAACGACTCGCCGGCCGCGTTCACCGCGAGGTCATACCCTTCCTCGCGTGCGCTGCCTCCCAGATAAGTCGCCCACTCGACCACGCCCGAGGCGCTGAGGCGGGCTACAAACGCGTCGCTCATGCCGCCCTTGTACGCGTTGCCGGCTCCGTCAAAGTTCGTCGAGTTCGTGTACCCCGTCGTCAGAATGCGCCCCGCGGAGTCAAGGTCGATGCCGATCGCCGACTCGACTCCTCCCCCTCCGACGTAGGTCGCCCACTGCAGCACGCCCGCCGCGCTCACCTTGGCGACGAGCCCGTCATGAACACCGCCGTGATGCCCGTTCGTCCGCCCTTCGAAGTCCGTGGAGCGGCTCCGACCGGCCATGAGTGCATTGCCATCGCCGTCAACGGTAACGCCGAACCCGTAATCCGTGGAACTTCCCCCCAGGTAGAGCATCCACTGCACGGCGCCCGAGGGATCCAGCTTGAGGAGGAACGCGTCGTCGGTTCCGCCGTGGTGGTTGTTGATGCGGCCCTCGAAGTCCGTCGAAACCGTGTTGCCCGCGAGCAGCGCGTGGCCCGATGCATCCACGGCGATGCCCAGATCCTCGTCGTATGCGCTGCCGCCAAGGTACGTCATCCACTCGAGCGATCCCGCCGCGTCTGCCTTGACGACGAACAGATCGAGGTTGTGCCCGCCATGGTGGCTGTTCAGGCGGCCTTCGAAATCCGTTGATGTCGTATGCCCCGACACATAGATCTGACCCGACCCGTCAAGCGCCACGCGGTATCCCACATCGATGGCGCTTCCTCCGAGGTAGATCATCCACTCCACCTCCGGATCAATGATGAGCGCTCGCTTCGGATCGACCCGGCCGTCCGGCGCGATGCGATAGGTCGCGGCGTCGATGAGTTCGAAGCGGGCGGGGATGGTCGGCTCGTCGGGCCGGCACGGGCCGGCTCGCGGCGCTGGCGCGTTGTTCTGCGCGCCTGCATCCTCCTGCCACACAATCGGCGCGCCATCGCGCAGTGTGCCGAAACTCGTCACGATTTCGAGATCGCCATCGTCATTGACGCAGAGCGAGTCGATGCCGTCGTAGTGGATGCGGATCTGCGTGTAGTCGGCGCCGGGTTCGCAGTGGAACTCGTACTTCATCACGCCGTCGTCGTTGCCGGTGACGTGCAGGTCGATGCCGTCGTAGAGGTTTTCGTAGATGACGGCCCCGAATGAAGGCACGTTGCTGGCGCTGCCGCGTCCTTCGCCGCCGACGAAGTAGTTGAACTTCGCCGTCTGCGGTTGCGCGCCGCGCGGCGTGACCGGGTTCGATCCCGGGAATGTGATCGTGAGTGTGAGGTGCTCGTGCTCCACGGGCGCATGAAGCGAGCCCCGACCGTCAGGGAGCGGGGTTGGATCATCAAACGCAAGAAGACCTCGCTCACGCGTCGGGCTCGCTTCGGGCGCGATGGGTGGATCGAACGGGCGGGACGCCCGTTCCACTTCGCGCGAGAGATGCATCGTGAAGGACGACTCGCGGAAGGCGACGTCGAGGCCGCGCGACTTGAGGCCGTAATGGACCGACTCGTCGCGCCACTGTCCCTGATTCTCGACGAAGTACACCCCGCGCAG
>JBDIVQ010000068.1:0-19696 GCA_039794345.1 Phycisphaerae bacterium
AATGCACCCCACGATTCGCAGAGCCTCATCGTGGGCGTCAATGCACCCCACGATTCGCAGAGCCTCATCGTGGGCGTCAATGGACCCCACGATTCACAGAGCCTCATCGTGGGCGTGGCGGCGCATCATATGTGCGGTGCGGGGCGGCGGCGAAGGGGGCAAGTGCATCGAAGCGGCGATTCAGGTCGATAGGGTGGATGCCCGGATCGGCGGAGGCGTCGGGGCTAATCTGTGCCGGGCTCACGGGGCCTGATTGAGGACGTGCTTTGAAGGCAGCGGCATACCTGAGGCTGGCGCGAATCGGCGAGTGGGCCAAGAGCCTTTTCGTCTTTCCGGCGCTCCTCGCGTCGGGCAAGACGGCGGAGATGGAGTCGATCGCCGCCTCACTCGTCGCCTTCTTCGCATTCTCCTTCACCGCCAGCGGCATCTACTGCATGAATGACGCGATCGACTGGCGCAGCGACCGGCGGCACCCGGTGAAGCGCCGGCGCCCGATCGCCCGCGGCGAACTCACGCCGGCGGAGGGGTTCGCGGCCGGGGGAATGTGGATCGGCGCCGGGCTGGCCCTGAGTTTCGCGACCGGCTCGTGGCGCCTGGCGATGGTGCTGGCGGCGTACATCGCGCTTCAGGCGGCCTACAACGCGGCCCTCAAGCGGATCGCCACCGTTGATGTCATCGCCCTTTCGATCGGCTTTGTCCTCCGCGCGTGGGCGGGCGCCGTGGCGATCGAGGTCACGGCCAGCCTCTGGCTGCTGGCGACGGTCTTCTGCGTCTGCCTCTACCTCGCGATGATCAAGCGCCTGTGCGACCTGAGCAGCATGCGCGGCGAGGCGGGGGGCGACGAGGCGTGGCACGCCGCCGCCGGCTACCAGAGCGTCGAGGAACTCAACTGGATGCTCGCGGTGAGCGCGGCCTGCTCGGTCATCACGTTTCTGATGTACAGCCTCTCGGGGCACGCGACGGCGGCGGCGGGGCCGGGCGTTCACGGCCTGGCCCTCCTGACCCCCCTGGTCATCATCGCGATGTTCCGCTTCTACCGCGCCGCCCTGCGCGGCCTGAGCGACAGCCCCTTCGAGATCATGACGCAGGACGGCGTCGTCATCGCGTGCAGCGCGATCTTCGCCATCGCCTCGGCGGCGCTGCTCACGCTCGAGCCGCTCGGCCGGGCGGTTGATACGTTTTTCGGCTTCTGATTCGGGCGCAGCGCACGATGGACAGCGAGCGGCGGAAAGCGTCGGTGCGGTATTGGGGCGCGTGGGCGGGCGGCGCGATCGCCGTGCTGGCCGCCTTCGCCCTCCTCGCGGCGCTGCGCCTCGCGATCGGCGCCGGCGCCGGGCCGCTGAGGTGGGACGAGGACTATGCCCTGCCCATCATCGAACGGATCTGGCGCACCCAGTGGTGGAGCCGCGCCCTGCTCGATTACGACGACACCAAGGGACCGGCCTTCTTCTGGCTCTACGCCGCCTTCGGCGAGCTCTTCGGCCGAAGCGCGGCAGCGCTGCGCTGGCTATCGATCATCGCGACGGCGCTGTGGATCGCGACGCTCGGCGGAGCGCTCGCCGGGGGCGAACGCGCCTTCGGACGCCTGGCGCTCGTCGGCCTGCTGGCGCTGACGCTGCCCTACGCGACGGTGATGAGCCAACTGGTGATGAGCGAACCGACCTTCCTGCTCGGCAGCGCGCTCATGGCGGCGGCGGCGGTGCGGGCGCTGAGCCGCGACGACGCGCGCCGGCGCCTCGTGGAGGGGCCGATCCTTTTCGGCCTGCTGCTCGTCCTTCTGCTCCACCACCGCATTCACGTCGTCGCGCTCGCGGGCGCCATCGTTGTCCTCGCGGCATGGCGTGAGGGAGTGCGGAGTTGGCCGTGGCTCGCGGCGCTGCTGCTCGCCGGGCTTTCTCGGCTGCCCCTGTACCTGCGCTGGGGCGGCCTCGTCGGCGAGTCATTTCAGGACCGCTACAGCGTCGGGCTGCGCTTTGACAGCCTCGCCTACCTGCTCGCGGCGCTATTGCCGACCATCGGCCTGGCGCTGGTCGTGCTCGCGGTGCGGCGCCGCGGGATCGGCGGCGAGGCGAGGCGATTCGTGGCGGGGGCGGGCGCGATCGGCGCGGCCCTGGCCCTGCTCGCGCCGCCGGAAATCACCGGCAACGTGCAGGACCTGCGCTTCGCCGGACCGGTGGCGACCCTGCTGCGCCCCCTGGCTGATTCGCCGGTGCTCTTCCGCACCGCGATGATGACGCTGGCGGCGCTGGGGGCGATGAGCCTGGCGGCCGTGCTCGCTCTCGCCTGGCGCGGGAGTCCGCCGCAGGAGAGGCCGATCCCGGCCGGGCTCGACGCCGCGCGCGGCCGGACCGCCACGCGACTGGCAGCGCTGACGATCCTGTTCGGCTGGCTGCTCTCGGCGCTGGCCAGCGGCGACGTCTACGATCGCTACCTCCTCGCGTTCACCTTCCTCTGGCCGCTGTGGTGCGTGCGCCTCATGCCGCGGCCGATACTGGTCGCGCAGATCGCGTGGCAGGCGACGTTCACGGCGCTGCAGGTGTGGAGCGACCTCGCGGCGCGCTGAGGCAGGCATTGCACGGCGCCGCGAACCCGGCGCGGCGGAGGCTGGTAGAATGTGATCGAATCGCCCGGCGGGAGGCCGGAAACGCGGGAAGGCAGGACGCCCTCATGCCCGATCTCAGCACCAGGCCGATGGAAACGCTACGCGAGCGCTACGAAGATGTTCAACGCCGCGTGGCGGCGGCGGCGCAGCGCGCCGGCCGGCGGCCGCAGGACGTCCTCGTCGTCGCCGTCACGAAATACGCCTCCCCGGAGCAGATCCGCGAACTCATCGAGATCGGCCACGCCGACTTCGGCGAGAACCGCGTCCAGCAACTCATCCGGCGCGTCGCCGTCATCGACGAGTCCCTCCAGCGGCACAAGACGATGACCCCCTCCAAGACGGTCCACCTGCCGCCGCGCGTCCGCTGGCACATGATCGGCCACCTCCAGCGCAACAAGGTGAAGAAGGCGATCGAACTGGCCACGCTCATCCACTCGGTGGACACGCTGCGCCTCGCCGAGGAGATCCAGGAGTGCGCCCAGAGGCGCGAGGCGCCCGTGGACGTGCTCATGCAGGTGAACGCCTCGTTCGAGCGGCAGAAGTCGGGGGTGGCGATGCCCGCGGCGATCCACCTCGCCGAGCAGATCGACTCGATGGTTCACCTGAGATTGCGCGGCCTGATGACGATGGCCCCCCTGACCGACGACCTCGAGGCCGTCCGCGGCGCCTTCGAGCGCTGTGCCGAGTGCTTCAACGAGATTCGCGAGCGCGGCATCGGGGGCAAGTCCTTCAACGTCCTTTCGATGGGGATGACGGGCGACTTCGAGATCGCCATCGAATGCGGGGCGAACATGGTCCGGATCGGGACGGCGATTTTCGGCGACAAGCGCCACGAGGAGCCCGACCCCGACCGTCCCGACGGCGAACCGGATGAGGATTGACCCGTCCCGCCCCCCGGCGCCGCCCCTACTATCCCTCTTTCACGTGTGGAACCCTGACGCCTCGGGCGCCCGAATCCCGGCGCTTCGGTGTGCCGATGATGCGGTGATGGATCGAGCGCGGGCGTGAGTTTCATGGAGCAGACTCCGGAACAATCGGCGGCGGCGGCGCAGGCGCCGCGCGGCGAGTTGAGGCGCAACCTCTGCTCGAGCGTCACCGATGCGCTCGCCTACAGCGTGATGGTGGGGGTGGGCGAGACCTATCTCGCGGCCTTCGCGCTGGCGCTGAGCGTGAGCCAGACGGCGGCTGGGCTGATCGCGACCGTTCCGATCCTCGGCGGGGCGGTGCTGCAACTCGCCGTGCCGCGCCTCGTGCAGGTGCTCGGCTCCTATCGCCGCGCGGTGGTGCTCTGCGCGTCGGTGCAGGCGGCGTCGTTCATCCCCCTCGCCCTCGGCGCGCTCGCCGGGCGCCTGCCGGTGTGGGCGCTTTTTGCGACGGCGACGGTGTACTGGGGGGCCGGGCTGGCCTGCGGACCGCCGTGGAACACCTGGATGGAGTCCATCGTGCCCGGCCGCATCCGCGCCCGCTACTTCGCGCGGCGCAGCCGTCTCTCGCAGATGGCCGTCTTCCTCGGCCTCGTCGCCGCGGGAATGGCGCTCCAGTATGGCCGCGAAACCGAGCAACTGCTCAACACCTTCGCCATTCTCTTCTCACTTGCGGCGGTGATGCGCCTCGTCTCGACGATCTACCTCGCGCGGCAGAGCGAGGGGGAGATTCACCACTCGACGGCGCGGGTCGTCTCACTGCTCGAACTCGTCCGCCGCATGTCGCGCCGCGCCGACGGGCAACTCATCGCCTACCTCCTCGCCGTGCAGGTGGCCATCCAGATCTCAGGGCCTTACTTCACCCCCTTCATGCTCGGGCGGCTGCACTTCTCCTACCGGGAGTACCTGCTGCTGCTCGCGGCGTCATTCGTGGCGAAGTTCGCGGCCTTTCCCCTCTGGGGACGGGTCGCGCAGAAACTCGGCGCCCGGCGCCTCCTGTGGATCGGCGGCATCGGGATCATCCCCATGTCGGCGCTGTGGATGCCCTCCCACACCGTGCCCTACCTGCTCGTGGTCCAGTTGATCAGCGGCGTCGTGTGGGCGGCCTATGACCTGGGCGTCTTCCTGCTCATCTTCGAGAACATCCCCAAGGAGGAGCGCACCAGCGTGCTGACCTCCTACAACTTCGCCAACGCCGTGGCCATGGTGGGAGGCTCGGTGGTCGGCGGAGCGCTGCTCAAGGCCATGGCGGAGTCCATGCAGGCGTACATGCTCCTCTTCGGCCTCTCGGGAGGCCTGCGCATCTTCACGCTTCTGTTCCTGTGGCGCGTGACCGCGGAGCGCACGCGACCGGTGGCGATGGAGATGCGCCCGCTGGCGGTCCGCCCGCAACTTGGCGGCATCGAACGTCCGTTGCTCGCGGCGCTCGACGGCGAGGAGGAGGACGAAGGCGATGCGCCGCCCGCCAACGGCGCCCCGGGCGGCGCCGGCTCTTCAGCCGCGCCCGAGGCGTTTGAGCGTGTCCGTGGTTGAGCGGCCCTCGGCGTGGTCGAGGACGACGACCTGACCGCCGCAGCGGCGCACGAACTTCTGCCCGACCACCTGCGAAACGCGGTAGTCGCCCCCCTTGACGAGCACATCGGGGCGCACTTCGCGGATGAGCGGCTCAACGCTGTCGGTGTCGAAGGCCACGACGTAGGTCACAAAGGGAAAGGCGGCGAGAATCTCGGCGCGGTCTTCAAGCGCGTTGACGGGGCGCCCCGCCCCCTTGAGACGCCGCACCGAGGCGTCGGAGTTCAATCCCACCACGAGCACGTCCCCCAGCGCCCGCGCACTGCGCAGGTAGCGCACATGCCCGACGTGGATGATGTCGAAGCAACCGTTCGTGAAAACGATGCGCCGGCCCTTCTCGCGGAGGCGCTCCAGCCGGCGCAGCAGGGCGTCGCGGGTGAGGAACTTGGGCGATTCAGCGGCCATCGCGCCTCTCCAATTCCGCGAGCAGGCAGAGCACCCGATCCACCAGAGTTTCGCCCCCGCGAACCGGGCGCATCTCGAGGCGAGGGCGATGCACGGCGATGTGGATGGCGTGCGGCGTCATGAGCGGTTCGATCTTGACCCAGTCCTTGGCGGTGGTGAGCAGGCCGTCCGTTCCGGCGGCGCGGCGTGCGGCGTCGGCGAGCAGCGCGGCGTCGTAGCGCGCGTGATCCGGCAGGATGATCGTATCGGCGAGGTTGGCCCCGGCCCGCCCGATCATCGCGAGAAACGCCTCGGGATGCCCGATGCCGCAGAGGGCGACGAAGGACCGACCGCGCAGCCAGGACGCCTCGCGCGGCTCGGCGAAATCCGTCGAATCGACTCCCGACCACGTCGAGGCGAACTCGACGAGCGGCGCCTCGCCGACGAGACGCTCAATCAGCGATCGCAGGTCGGCGAGGGCTTCCTGAGCGGCAAGGTCCACTCGCGTCAGCGCGATCACATCCGCGCGGCGCAGGCTCTCGACCGGCTCGCGCAGGTAGCCGTGCGGAAGCATCGCATCCTCGAAGGGCGAGCGAAGGGCGTCGATGAGCACGATGTCAAGATCGCGATGGAGACGGCGATGCTGAAACCCGTCGTCGAGGAGGATGACGTCAATCTCTCGGTGCGCCGGCAGGAATCGACTCAGCGCCGCAAAACGGTCGGGATGCGCGACGACGGGGACGCCGGGCAATCGCGTTTCGTGCTCGAGTTGCTCATCGCCTTTGGCGTCGCGGCGGGCTTTGTAGCCGCGCATCGCGATCGCGGGATGGCGGCCGGCGGCAAGAATCTGCTCGGCGAGCCAGGCGACCACCGGCGTCTTGCCCGTGCCTCCGGCGCTGAGATTGCCCACGCTGACGACCGGCCGGTCCACCCGGCGCGGCGGGCGGCGGTCGCACCACGCGTTGCGAACTCCCACCGCGCAGCCGTAGCCCAGCGCCAGCGGCGGGCCGAGGAAGCGCAGCGCGCCGGGCAGGGGCGCGCGCGACGCGGTCGCGTCGAACTGGTCCGGCGATGCGCTCACGCCCCCCCTTTCATCGAGAGGCATCCTGCCGCGCCCCGGAGTGCAGTTGGAGCCCCTCGCTCATCTCCGCCATCGCCTCGCGCCGCAGGCGCGACTGGACGCGGCGGTGCAGGCGCATCGTGTTGAGCGAATCGAGAATGGCCAGCGTGATTGTGAGAATGAGCAGCAGCAGCACGCCGATCCACGCCACGGCGAAGCGGCCCGGGTCGCGGTCGCCATCCGCGACGCTCAGGGCGTAGACGAGGGCGAGGGTGAGGGTGAGGTGGACGATGGTGTTGGCGCGGCGGATGCGGCGCCGGCTCCGGGGCACATCGCGCGGCCGCAACCGGCGCCAGTAGAGCAGCAGGAAGCCGAAGACGAGCACCGCCGCCGGCGCCGTCCACGAGAGAGGCACGAGCGGGCCGACTTCGGCGGGAACCTGGGCGAGCGTGTGCATCAGGCAATTGAAGGCGCGCCGCGGGCCTCTCCGCCGGACTCAGCCCGCCGCGGCGCGCGGGAGGATGTTCCACTTCCGAGCCAGGCAACGGGTGAGTCGCCGCAAGGGCAGCCCCATGATGGTGCCGGGGTCGCCCTCGTATTGAATCGGCCAGCCGGCCGCGAGGCGTTCAGCAAGGTTGTACGCCCCCGCCTTGCCCCGCCACTGGCCCGAGGCGACGTAGGCCTCGATCTCCCCCTCCGGAATCCGGCCCACGATCACCCGCGCGACATCCACGAAGAGCACCTCTCGCCGCGAGGGAAGATGCAGCAGCGACACGCCGGTGAGGACGTCGTGCTCGCGATCAGAAAGTTCGAGGATGATGCGCCTGGCGTCGGCGGCGTCACAGGGCTGGCTGATGATCCGTCCATCCACTTCGACGAGCGTGTCAGCGCCGATGAGGAGCGCTTCTCTCTGCGCGTTGCCGTTCTCCCATGCGCCCGAATCCGCTCGGGTCATTTCGCCGGTTTTTTCGCGGGAGGCGAGGAGCCGCAGCGCCGCCCGCGCCTTGAGGTGCGCCAGCGCCGCGGTCCATTGGGCGACGGTTACGCGGCCGGGGGCCAGTTCACGGTCGTCGATGCCGCTGGGAACCGTTTGCGCGTCAAACCCCGCCTCGCGCAGCAGCGCGATGCGGCGCGGAGAACGGCTGGCGAGCAGGAGCGCCATCGGAGCAGCCGCGCTCGCCCGGCTCATCGAATCACCACCGACCCCGGCCCGGCCGCGGCCCCCCGCCGCTCGATCATCGCGGAAACCTCATCAACGCTGATGCGCTCCATGATGCTCGAACCGAGCGCGGCGTCCTTGTGATTGAGGCGACTCGGATCGACGGGAGGCTGGATCACCCACTCCCGCCCGCCGTACGGCCCGACGAGCGAGACATCCGTCGGGCCGAAGAGCGCGATGTAGGGCCGATCGAAGCCGACGGCCATGTGCAGCGCTGCCGAGTCGTTCGCGATGAGCAGCGAAGCGTGCTCGACCACCGCCATCAGTCCGCCCACGCTCGTCGCGCCGAGGAGATCGACGAGGCGCCGGTCGCGCGCGGCCAGGTCGAGCAGCGGGCCGACCTGGCCGCGCTCGTCCCCTCCGCCCACGAGCACGATCGGCTCCTCGCGGTGTGCAAGCAGGCGATGGGCGAGGGACGCATAGCGATCCGCCGGCCAGCGCTTCGACTCCCACCGGCTCGTGGGCGCGAAGACGGTGTAGGCTCCCGGCCGCAGCGAGAGTTCATCGCACCGCTGCGCCCACCACGCCGCCGCCTCCGGCGGCGTGTGCAGGCGCAGGTCGCGCACGATCGGCACACCCTCCGCCTCGACGAGCGCGAGCATGCGATCGACGGTGTGCAGTTCGGCGGGGACGGCGTGCCGCACCGTGTACCCCAGCGAGCCTCCTTCGCGGGCGTCGGCGAAACCGACGCGGCGCGGCGAGCGCGTCAGGAAGGCGATCAGTCCACTGCGCGCCAGGCCCTGGAGGTCGAAGACCACGTCGTAACGGCTCCGCCGCAGGCCGTTCACCCACGCCAGCCACTCGCGCGTCGCGGGCCAACTCCGGCAGACTCGTGAAAATCGACGCCGCGCAAACGGAATAACACGGGTAAGGTCGGGATGCGCCCGCACCGCGTCGGCAAAGGTGTCCTGGACGATCCAGTCGATCTCCGCGCCGGGGAACGCCCGGCGGAGGCTGGCCAGAACCGGCACGGTGCGGCAGACATCCCCCAGCGCGCTGGGGCGGATCATGGCGATACGATTCACCGGTCTGGGGGAGGCGGCACTCACGTTCATGAAATGTAGTGGTTTGCGTCGCAGCGGGCGAATCGCAGCCCTGTTCGAACGACGGTCAGCGCAAGGAGAGAAGCAATGCAGCGAGGGATCACGAAGAGCCGGCTCGCCGGCCTGATGGTGTTGGCGGCGGCCGCGGCGCCGGTCATGGCGCAAAGCGAGCCGCTGCTGGTCGTTCGCGGGCCGGGCATGAAGAAGGTCTTCACCTCTCCGGCCGACGCCGGCATGGCTCGCGCCATGGGCATGCTCACCCAGCGCCTCAAGGAGATTCCCCAGGAGATCCAGGCCTTCGCTGACCACCCCGGCGCCGAGGAAGGCCTGGCCATGCTCACGACCGTCATGCCCCTCATCGGCGGGATGATCGATCATCCCTGTGAGATCGCCATCATCGACCACGGCGGCATGGCCGGCATGCTGCCGAACATCGACGCGCGCATCATGGTGCAGACCGGAGGCGCGGAGGCGACGGGCCAGATGCACACCGCCCTCCAGTTCATCGCACAGATGGCCGCGAACGAAGAAGGGCTTACCCTCGCCCCGGAGGAAGGCACGAAGCGAATGAAACTCGCTCTGCCGATGGGCCAGGTGCTCTTCGGCCCGGCGAACGAGGCGGGGACGGCCTTCGTCGTCGGCTTCGACGCCGCGGGCGACGGCCTGCACCTCGGAGGCGTGGACATTCCCGCGCCGCCCGAGTTCACCGGCCTGAGCCTCGACGGACAACTCTACGTCAACGTCAAGTCCGCCGCGAACCTCCTGGTCCGCGTCATGGAATCGCACGGCCAGCCCGAGGCGGAGCAGGTCCGCCAGCTCATCGAGCAGTTCTCGCCCGAAGGCGATCTCGACATCGTCGGCGCTTCGGCCATCAAGGGCGATCGTCGCTGGTCGGTCATTCGCGGCCGGGGGATGGTGACGCTGCTCAACAACGTCGCCGCGACCTACGGCGCGGTGATCGGCATGACGGAGATCAGCACGGAGCCGGTCAGCGCCGACGCCTTCCGCCTCATCCCGCAGGACGTGACCATGGCGGGCGTTCAGGTGCAGGATCTCGGCGGCCTCGTCGGCGTCGCTCAGATGGCCGCGTTTCAGATCGGTGTGCCCGAACTCGCCGGCGTCGTCGAGGCGCTCGGAAAGACGTGGGTGAGTTACATGTCCGACGAGACCGGCGGCGGCGGGCTGACCTCGCTGGTCCTCATCCAGCCGGACGTGAACGCCCAGGCCATGCGCGAGTCCCTTGCCGGCGTGATGAACAGCGTCAACCTCCATGCCGCGCCGCTGCACGGCTACGTGCGGATGCGCTCATGGGAGGCGGCGGACGTGGCGGGCGGGTCGGTCAATCTCCACAGCCTCGCCTTCCCCGGCCTGCCGGTGCCCCTCGAAATCTCGCTGGGAGTGGTGGACGATCGCCTCGTCATGGGCGTCACCCCGCAGGGCGTGCTCGCGGCCGTGGACCACTGGCGCAGCCGGCGCCCCACCCTCGCCGACAACCCGCGATTCAAGGAGGCGAGCGCCGGACTGCTCGAAGGCGCCCAGAAAGTCTCCTTCATCGACATGCCGCGCACCATCCAGCGCGGCTATCCGGTGGCGCAGATGCTCGGCTCGGCGGTCGCGAATTTCGTCCGCTCGCCGGTCGATCAGTCGCGCGATCCCGGCGTCGTGACGCCTTCGCTTCGCACCCTGACCGCCGGCGCCAAGGCGTGGATCGGAGTGACCCGCGTGCAGGGAGCGGACTTCGTCTACGTCTCGACCGGCGACCCGTCGCTCATGGTCAACGTCGCGGGCGCGGCCGGGTCGATGGGACTCACGCCCGCGCTCATCGGCGCCGGAGTCGCGGCCGCGGCCATCGCCGAGGAACACGGCCACGTCCTTGAGGAAATCCGCTGACCCGGGCCAGCCGGGTCCGATCGCGAGCGAAGAGAAGATCACGCCAGGCCCAGGCGCCGGCGAGGACGAGTGAATCGCGCGCGTCGCGTTGCTCCGCGTCCTTGCTGGCGCCTCGGGCTCGTGGGACGAATCGCCCGCGCGCCGGGCCGGGATCGGCGCTGCTTCCGCACAGGTCCGCCGTGAGCGATTCACGCGAGCAGTGACCGCCCCGTCATCGCGTCGGGAATCGCGAGTCCCGTCATGTCAAAGGCGGTGGGGAGGACGTCGGCGAGGCGCCCGCTGCGGCGCAGCGTGCGCCCCTTGAATGCCTCACCCACGACAATCAGCGGCACGTCGTAGGGCGTGTGCGCCGTGTGGGCGTTGTTCGTCGCCGGATCGAACATCTGCTCGGCATTGCCATGATCAGCGGTGACGATGAGCGATCCGCCGCGCTTCAGCGTTGCCTCGACAAGCGAGCCGACGCAGGCATCGACGACTTCGACCGCTGTGACCGTCGCCGCGAGGTTGCCCGTGTGGCCGACCATGTCGGGGTTGGCGAAGTTGACGATGATGAAGTCTTCGCAGTCCGACGCCGCGAGACGTTCAAGCACCGCATCGCGCACGCCGGCGGCGCTCATCTCCGGCTGCTGGTCATAGGTCGCCACCTTCGGGCTCTGGATGATCCGCCGGTGCTCGCCCTCGAAGGGTTCATCGCGGTAGTCGTTGAAGAAGAAGGTCACGTGCGCGTACTTCTCCGTCTCGGCGCAGCGGAATTGCGTCAGGCCGAGGCGGGCAAGGTATTCGCCGGTGATGTCGGTCAGTCGCGGCGGCTTGGGGAAGGCGACCTTCACCCACTGGTTGAGTTCCTTCTCGTACTCGCACATCGTGAAGACGTCATAAGTCAGCCCGTGGTCGCTGTCGCCGAAGCGGGCGAATCCCCGCGCACCGGTGTCGGGCGAAAGCGCGACCTGCCCCTGAAACTCCTTCATCGCGAACGCCCGTACGAGTTGCCGGGGTCGATCGCCTCGATAGTTGTAGAACAGGACTGAGTCGCCGGGGTCGATGCGGTGCGCGAGCGCTTCATCATCATCGGCGCCGATCATCGAGGGCGTGATGTATTCATCACCCTTCATCTTGTCATTGGCGGGATGGTCGTAGCAGTGCTGCACCGCCTGCTCAGCCGTGGCGAAGCGCAACGGCGTTTCGGGCAGTTCAGGATTGACATCCGTCTGTGAATACGTCAGGCAATCCCACGCCCGCTTGATCCGCTCCCAGCGGTTGTCGCGGTCCATCGCCCAGTATCGGCCGATGATCGACGCGATGCGCCCCACGCCGATCTCCTCGACCTTCGCCTCCACCTGGCGCACGTAGTCGATGCCGGTGAAAGGGCCGGTGTCGCGCCCGTCGGTGAAGAGATGGATGCAGACGCGGTCGGGCTTGAGGCCTTCGCGCCGCGCCATTTCGAGCAGGGCGTAGAGGTGTTCGAGGCGGCCGTGCACTCCCGCATCCGAGCAGATGCCCAGCAGGTGCAGCCGCGCTCCCGCGTGCCTGGCGCTGCTCATCGCTTCGAGGAGCACTTCGTTGCGGAAGAACGAGCCGTCGCGGATCGCCTGGCTGATGCGCACCGAATCCTGGTACACGATTCGCCCGGCGCCGAGGTTCTGGTGGCCGACTTCGCTGTTGCCCGTCGTGCCCTCGGGGACGCCGACCTCCTCGCCGCTGGTGTGAATGAGCGTCGTGGGGTACTCGCGCATAAGGCGCTCGGCGACAGGCGTCTTCGCGAGGCGCACGGCGTTGAAGGCGTCGTGCTCGCGGTTGGGGTTGGCCCCCCAGCCGTCGCGGACGATGAGGATGAAGGGGGTGTTGACGGTTCGCGGGCGCGGCATGATCGGGAAGGATATCGAGGGCGGGGGTGCAGGGCAGACCGGCCGCGCTGAATCGATGCCGCGCCCTTGATGCGATTGCCGCATCTTCACTACCATCCCGCATGCGCGTCCGGCTCGGCAAGACCTTCACCTTTGAAGCGGCCCACTTCCTGCCGTCCTTCCCGGAAGGGCACAAGTGCCGGCGCCTGCACGGCCATTCCTTCAGCGTCGAGATCATCGTCGAAGGGGAGATTCCCGAGGGGCATCACCACCTCATCGACTACGCCGACCTGGGCGCGGCCGTCGAGCCGGTGCGCCGGCGGCTGGATCATTACTGCCTCAACGAGGTCGAAGGACTGGAGAACCCGACGAGCGAGCGCCTCGCCGCCTGGCTCTGGGAGCGCCTCAAGCCCGCGCTGCCCCTGCTCTCCGAGATCATCGTGCGCGAGACGTGCACGAGCCGCTGTGAGTACCGGGGCCGGTAGAGCGCCCCAGCCGGCCGCGCCCGGCCGCTCGGAGCCATGCCCGGCGCGCGTGCGAGAGCCATCGTTCATCACTGCCCGCCGCACCGCACTCTCGCTCAGAACAGCGAGCGAGCAGCGGCCGCCCGCTCTTCAGGGGTCGGCATCAAACGCCACGGCGTTGGCGACGCACTCGCCAGCACAACGGCCGCGACCCGGGCGGGTCGCGGCCGTAGCGAGTCGGCGAAATGCGGAGCGAAAGCGGATCGGGCTCCGGATCAGTTGGCGATCGCGCGCAGTTCGACGTTGGATTTGACCGACGTTCCGCCGGAGCGAGGGGCGACCGCCTGGAAGGCTGTCCGTCCGATCGGCGCATCGACCGGCACCATCGCGATCAGTGTCGCCACGCCGTTCTGGTTGGCGCGGAGCGACGCGAAGATGACGCCCGGCGTGAGAATCTCGACGTCCAGGCCGAGCGCCGGCAGGCTCGTCGGCCCGAGGCCGATCACCCGGTCCGACGCGATTCCCGCCTGGCTGTAGGCGAGGTAGACCCGCTCGCCCGGCCGCAGGCCGGTGATGGTCCACGTCGCCTGCTG
This sequence comes from Phycisphaerae bacterium, assembly GCA_039794345.1. Classification (GTDB taxonomy): domain Bacteria; phylum Planctomycetota; class Phycisphaerae; order Phycisphaerales; family UBA5793; genus UBA5793. Next base: position 13,595 of record JBDIVQ010000068.1, read on the forward strand.
ACCGCGGCGGAGGTTGGGCATGGTCATGACGAGTCCGGCGGCCTCGGTGTTGGACGGCCGTCCGGGCGTCACGCACCCCATCGTGATCGAGTCGATGTCGCCGGGCTTGTGCAGGCCGAGCGTCGCGCTTCCCGCGGCCGGGGCCGCGTTGGCCTCGAACCAGAACGTGTAGACCGTGCCGAAGCGCAGCGTGTTCGAGAACTGATTTGTGTTGTAGTCCTCGACGCTCCAGGAGACAGAGTCGCCGCTGAGCGTCATGCTCCATGCTTCGTTCGAATAGGGCTCCTCATCTTCGATGGGGGCATGGAAGCCGGCGTTGGTGACGTTCACGCCCGATCCCAGCGAGACGGAGAAGGAATTGACCTGCTGCCAGAGCGTGTGGTTGTAGACGGCGTACTCGTAGCGGAAAGTGCCCCCGCCGAGATCGATGGTTCGCGTGGCGACGATGCCGTCGCCGTGCGTGCGGTCGTTGACGAAGTGGTGGTAGTCGCCCCAGTCCATGACGTAGAGGCCGCGGACCATGTTCTCGGGATGGCTGAAACTCCACGTGTCGCCGGAGCGCGAGACGTTCGTCCGCCGGTAACTGGCGTTGTTGAGGTTGTTGTCGTCGTCGATGACGACGTAGTAGGACTCGTAGTAGAACTGGGCGCCGCTGACGTTGAGGTCGGCGTCATAGAGGCGCAGCATGTGGTCGATGGCCCCGTGGCTGTGGCTGCTCTCGCGGCAGTCGGGCTGCGAGCCGTTGCCGATGTCAAAGTGTGAGCCGCAGGGATCCCAGACGCCGCTGAGGGGGTTGACCTCGAAGCGCGGGCCGAGCCAGTTGCGGTCCGAGTTGTTCCCGCTGGCATAGGTGTCCTGGCAGCCGATGTTGAGGTGATTGTCACCGAAGTCCGGATCGCACGTGCCGCAGCCGTGGGCGTCGGCCGCGAAGAAGCCGTGCTTGAGCCAGCCGATGCCGATCTGCTCGAGCCGGCCTCCGGACGTCACCCGGTAGAGATTCTGCGCGATGAAGGGATGGCGGGGGTCCATCTGGCGGAACCACGGCACATCGACGTTGCCGATGTTGCACGAGGTCGTCGAGCCGGCCGTGCCGATCCGCCCGTTCGGGAAGGAACCGACGCGGGCGCGCTGCACAAGGCCGGAGAGGGCTGAGACTTCAACGTCGAGCAGCGGGCCCTGCGGCCCTTCGAGCGAGCCGTCCAGCAGCGGCCGCGCCCAGTCCGGAGCCAGTTCATCCGGCTCCTCAAGCGAAGCGGGCAGGACCCGCGTGAGCGAGCCCGGCTGCGGCGCCACGGGCGAGATGCGAAGTTGAGTGGCGGCCACGGCCACGGCGGCGCCGGCCAAACCCAGCGCAATGAGGCGACACTTCATGGATGATTCCCCTGTCTGATTGAATCGACGAAAAAAGCCGCGGCCCCGCCCCACCACGGGACGCACCGCCTTACCCCCGCCAGAGCCGGGACGTACTCAGAATACCGCATTAATGCACGTCGCGGTACGAATAATCCCCGGTTTTTCGGATGATCGCAAACTTTGCGCGGCGTCGGCGCCCGCCGATAACCCCGAAGAGTGATCCTTCGAGCCCGGCTCGATCGGCGCGGCGGGAGATCCTGCGACCGATTCGCAGTCGCAGTCCATCGCGCCGCTCGGCAGCACGCTTCTCTCTCGGGCCCGCGGAAGGGGTCGGTCCTACTTCTTGCCCGCACCCTTGCCGGCGGGCGCTGCGCCCTTCGCGGCGGGGGCGGCGGCCTTGCCAGCGCCGGCGGCCTTGCCCGCGGCGGCGGGTGCGGCGGGGGTCGCTCCCGCAGCGGCGGCGCCCGGAGCGGCGACGGCGCCGGCTTCGCCCTCCGCACCCTCCTCGACCTTCTTCTTCACCTTCTTGCGCACCGTCAGCCGGGGCGAGAGCGTCTTGGGCAGTCCCAGCGGACTCGCGTCCTCCGGGAACGTGCCGTCGCTCTTCATCTTCGCGATGCGTTCGGCCCGGGTGAGGACGCTGCGGTGCTGCGAGAGGCCGCTGCCCGACTTGAGACTGCGATCGAGACTCATGATGATCCGCCTTACTGGTCGCTGCGCCGACCGGCGGATCAGATCAACCGCCCGACCGGCTCCTATTCGTGCTTCTTGGGGAGGCGCTGGGAGAAATCCTTCGAGCCTCCCTCGCGGGTCTTCCACTGCCGTCCGAGTTCCTCAAGGCGCCGGTTGAGGGCCTGCGCCGCGGCGTTGCTGTTCCAGCCCTGGAACCCCTCGGCCGTAACCACCTGCAGGAGAGAGGGATTGTTGTCCCGCAGAACCAGCACGTCAATGCCGTGCCTCTTGAGAAACTCCTTGACCGCCCAGGCTTCCGCCGGCTCAAACCGCTCCACGATGATGTAGTTCAGCCCCGCCCGGCGCGTGTCCCGGTCGGGCGTCCGGGGGCCGGCGGGGGTCTGGCGGGGAGGCGCCTCGGGGTTGGCGGTTCCATGCCCCGCCCGGGAAGCGTCCGTCCCGCTCGGCGCCGGCCCGGGCTCCCGCGCCAGGCCGCCGGAGAGGCCGTTTCCGTTCAGGGTCGGGTCGTTGATCGAAGCACCCTCCGCTGCGTCTCCACCGCTCGCCGGCTGATGCTGCGCCTGCGCCCGCCCGCGACTGACTCCCACGAAGTAGGATCCGACGATGAGCAGGACGACGACGGCGAGCGCGACGTAGAGATACCCGACCGGCAGGCGGATGAGCCGAGGCGAGGCGGGGCCGGACGGTGACGCGGACTCAGGCGCGATCGACTCGACCTGGACGCGCGGCGGGGCGAAGGTCGGCGCCACCTCGACGGGGCGCGAACGGCCCGGCGCCGCGCCCGTGCGCCCGAAGACTTCGTACAGCGCCGGCGTGTTGCGGTTCTTGGGCATGGCGGGCGGTCGCTCCGGCGTCGGCGCGCCGGAAGGGCGCGCCCGGCCGGTATGAATCGTCACACAACCTTATCACCCTGCACCGAAAGAGCAATCGCACTGGCCATCGCCAGCGCGTCGGTGTGGGTGATGCTCAGGCTCCAGCCGCCCACGCCGCGCCGCGCGGCGAGCGCTGCCGCCTCTCCGCGCAGCGCGAGCAGGGGCTGGCCCTGCGCATCGGGGAGGATCTCCATGTCCGTCCACGCGATGCCGTCCCGCCACCCGGTGCCCAGCGCCTTGAGCACCGCCTCCTTGGCGGCGAAGCGCCCGGCGAGACGCTCGAAGCGCTTGCGCGGCGCCGCCTGGGCGTACTGCGCCTCGCGCTGCGTGAAGCAGCGATCGACGAACCGCGGCCCGTGCGCTTCGAGCATCCGCGCAATCCGCGCGATCTCCACGAGGTCGATGCCGTGCCCGAGAACGTTCATCGCGTGATCGTAGCAAGGCGCGACCGCCGCCGGCCGCGGCGCCGCCGCCTCGACCTATCATGCCCCATGCCTTCCGCCTCGACCCAGCAGCACCGGCAGGCGGCGCACGATCAGCCCGTCGCCTGCGCCGTCCTGACCATCTCCGACACGCGCACGGAAGCGACCGACGAGGGCGGCCCGCTCATCCGCCGATTGCTCGAGGACGCCGGCCACGCCATCATGGCGCACGCCATCTGCCGCGATGAGCCGGCGCAGATCGCGCGGCAGCTTGACCAGTGGATCGAGGAACCGCGCATCCAGGTGATCCTCACGACCGGTGGCACCGGCATCGCCCGGCGCGACACGACCATCGAAATCGTTGCCGCCCGCCTCACCCACCCGCTGCACGGCTTTGGCGAACTCTTCCGCATGCTCAGTTACGAACAGGTGGGCGCCGCGGCGATGCTCAGCCGCGCCGTCGCCGGACTCGTCGTTCACGACGCCGGGCACGACACCTTCATTTTCGCCATGCCCGGCTCGACCAACGCCATCGAGACGGCAATGAAGAATCTCATCGTGCCCGAACTCTCGCATCTCGTGTGGGAGCGGAAGAAATAACCCTCCGTTGCGCGCCGCAAACGTGGTGGATCGAAGCGACCGCGGAGAACGGCCGCTACACACCGATATCCGCAGTGCGAACGAACCCCGTCCTCAAGTAGTTCCCTCCGCGCCATGTCCGGAAAATGGACGCACCGAACGATGACCGACTCGTCGTGGCGCGCCGCCATCGTCGCGCGTTGACGTGAAGTCATTCATCCGGCGCGGCGCGGCGCAGGCTCACTAGAATCCGCCACCGAAGTTTTTTCCGGGGACTGTGTGCAAGGCCGCGCGCGTGGCGCGACCGAGAATGGAGGCTCGCGGATCGTCCGCGGGCTGTCAACACCTGAGGGTTGAAAGGAGATGAGTCATGAATCGGAGAATGTCGATTGTGACCGGTCCGGCGCTTCTTCTGGCGGGCGCGATCGCGCTCCTCGCCGCCGGTGCCACCCCGGCGCGGCACATGAGCGGTCCGCCCGAGCGCGCCGTCGTCTGGGTCACCGGGCAGAATCTCTTCTACGACACGATCGTGCTCGGGCGACTTCCCCAGCGCGGGAAGTTCCAGTTGCTCGAGATGGAAGGGCCGACCGGTCTGTCCACGGAGTTCGGCCCCGGCGACCGAGGCTATCGCGGCGGCCGATGGTGGGTCGATCTCAACAACAACGGCGAGCAGGACAGCGACGATGACTACTTCCTCTGTCCGCTGCTGCCGCCCGGGCGTGCTGAGCCCTGATCGGCCCGCCGCGCGCGAGCATGGCCATTGAGGAGCCGGAGGCGCTGCGCCTCCGGCTTCTTTGTCGCGCGTGGCGTCCGCGGCGCGCGACGCGCGATCGAATCGACCAGGCCGAAGCGCCAGCGAGGACGCGCGCGCTTTGCGCGGTGCGGCGAGATCCCAACCACGATCGCGACTTGAAGCGGTGGAGTCTCGGGAGAATCGTGCCCGGTTACGGCCGATACTCCTCGCGCTGCGGCAGCACCGGTACCTCGATCGCGCCCGACCAGTACACATCCGATTCAAACCGCCGCAGGGCCATGCGCGGATTGGGCGTGAGACGCAGGCGATAACCACTCTCCTTCGGATCGATGCGGCGCGGCGTGATCGGATCGATCGGTGCGTAATCGCACAGCGGGACCACCAGCGGCACCGGCCGGCCATTGGCGGCGATCGGTCCCGGGGCGACGCACCACCACGCTTCCCCCCTCGCCACGACTTCACCATCGAGGAGCAGTTCGAGCGTTATGGCGAAGGTCGCGCCACCGAGCAGTTCAAAGATCGCTCCCAGCCCGCCGAAACTGAGATGGATATGGTCTTCGTGCAACACCGGCCGCCACTGCTCGTTCATCGCCGCGTCAAACTCCAGCGACTCGACCGGGGAGAGAATGTCATCGATCGTCCCCTTGATACGGCAGTCGAACGTCGTCACGACATCTTCCTTGAGCACGTCGGTCCCAACGACTCGCGCTTGCGACTCGGTGAGCTGGCGTTCAACGGACACGACGTACCGAATCGAGTGGCTCTCTGTCAAAGGTGTTCCGAGTGGTATGCAATAGTCCGTCCACTCAGGGCATCCAAGTGAAAAGAACGGCTCCATGCGGATATGAGATCGCCGGTCTGCGTAAACAACCTCTATGGAGAGACCGATGTCCTCGGTAGTCAGCTGGGCGAGTCCTGGGGTCAGCGGTTGGGCTGCCACAGAGAGAATGGAGCGGTATCTGGCAGGCAAAGAAAGACCCGCCAGCGATTCGCGCCAGACTGCGGCGTACACGGGCACACCAGCCGGCCACCGCGACCGCGTGGCCATCCGAAGCGAGCCTGTGCTCAGGGCTCGGCGGAGCAGGGTGGAATCATTCAGCCGACCGGCCCGTTCCGCAAGGCCCAACATCCCCAGCTGCAGCGGCCGATGCTCTAGTTCGTCGATGCACAGCGGAGCCGAATGATTGGCGACGCGTATGGCAGTCTCAACGAGCAGCCGCCAGTGCAGGTGATTGAGCATCCCACGGTCAATTCGCCGGAGCAGTTCTTCAGTGAACGGCGCTCCCCCCACCGAAGAGCCGAGAGGAAGGCGCATGCTCAATTCCGGATCCGCGAGAATCTCGTCATAGAACGCAAGCACCCGCTCGCGCGGCCAGAGAAGCACCAGCGCCGTCGTCGGCACCGCCGCGACCCAGCCGCGCTGCTGCAT
>JBDIVQ010000069.1:0-19678 GCA_039794345.1 Phycisphaerae bacterium
AGTTCCTCGATCACCTTCAGAAGAAGTTCGCGGATCAGGTGGGATTCCTGCCGATGCGGGCGCTGGAGGCGAACATTGAGCGGGCGAATGTGTCGATCGCTCTGGAGAACGATGAGCCGGCGGCGTATCTGCTGGGCAAGGGGAACTACCTGCGCGACGGGCACTTCGGGATCATCTACCAGGCGGCGGTGTCGTATGATGCGCGTCGGCGGCTGGTGGGGACGGCGCTGGTGCAGCACTTTATTGATCATATGGAGCCGATGACGCGGCTCATCGGTTTGTGGTGCGCGCAGGATATTGAGGCGAACGAGTTCTGGAATGCGTGCGGATTTGAGGCGATCGCAGCGCGGCACGGCTCGCGGCGCAAGGGGCGGGTGCACATCTTCTGGGTGGGGCGCACGCCGCGCGGGCGGCATGAGCAGTTGCGGTACCCGCGCTGGACGCAGGGGGGATTGATGCGCGAGCACCGGGAGGTGTTCGGGCTCAAGGCGGGTGAGGAATATAAAGAGGTAGAGTTGCCGGCGCTGCCGGAGTCGGCGGATCGGGCCAGTGCGGCGGCGCGCAAGGGGGGTGGGCGCGGCCGCGGCAAGGCGCTGTCGCTGGCTCAGCAGCAGCGGGCGTTTCGGTATGGAGCGGGCAAGCACATCTGCGTGGTGATCAACGGGTTGACGCGGCACCTGCCGGTGGCGCCGTTTGAGATTCCGAACTTCACGGACCTGGCGAAGGTGATGGTGGCGACGGTCGGGGCGAGCGCGCCGGGGCCGGGCCTTGCGCGCCCGGTGGGTGAGTTGTGGACGCCGGCGAAGCTGGATCAGGCGGCGTAAAGCGCGGGATGGGGATCGTCGCGATGTCGCGTGCGATGGGGCGCGTCGCAGGGCGGTTCAGTCGTGATGGGGGGGCGGCGCTGTGCGCGTGCGGGACTCCTGCGCGAGGTTGACGTTGCCGCGGAAGATCGGGACGGCGATCTTGAGGGCGATCGTGTAGATCATCAGGCCGAAGGCCCAGATGCCGGCGGTGATCTGCCATTCCGCGAGCGAAGGGCGATACTCGACCATCTGGTGCAGGGTGCTGGGGACGAATCCCGGGATGATCAGCCCCATGCCTTTTTCGATCCACACGCCGATGAACGCGGCGGCGCAGGCGGCGATGACGAGCCACATGCTGCGCATCGCGGCGGGATGGAGGAAGAGGACGGCCGAGGTGAGGTTGAGGGCGATGGCGGTCCAGATCCACGGGACGAGGGCCGCGTGGCCGTGCAGGCCGAAGTAGAGGTAGCGGGCGTGGGTGGAATGCGCGGCGCCGGTGTAGAACTCGGTGAAGACTTCGGAAGCGACCATGAGCAGGTTGATGAGCACGGTGACGCGCACGATCTGCACGAGCACCTGGATAGGCCGATCGGGGATGTCCACGCCGGCGATGCGGCGCAGGATGAACATGGTGACGATGAGGAACGCCGGTCCGGCGACGAAGGCGGAGGCGAGGAAGCGCGGCGCGAGCAGGGCGGAGTTCCAGAAGGGGCGGCCGCCGAGTCCCTGGTAGAGAAACGCCGTGACGGTGTGAATGGAGATCGCCCAGATGATGGAGACGAAGACGAAGGGCAGGTACCAGCGGGCGGTCGGCGACCGGCCGAGGTACTTGGCGTAGAGCAGGTAGCCGCAGATGTGCAGATTGAGGAGGAGATAGCCCCACAGGACGATGACGTCCCAGGTGAGCATGGAGACGGGGAAGTTGAATCGCCCCATGGGGGGAATGAGATGCCAGAAGCGATCGGGCCGGCCGAGATCGACGGTCACGAAGAAGAGGCACATGACGATGGCGGCGACGGCGAGGAGTTCGCCGAGGATGACGACGTCGTGCATCGACTTGTCGCGATAGAGGTAGGCGGGGATGACCATCATGACTCCGCCGGCGGCGACGCCGACGATGAAGGTGAAGTTGGCGATGTACAGGCCCCAACTCACGTGGTCGGTCATGTGGGTGATGATCATGCCGTCTGCGACCTGGTGGGCCCAGGCGTTGGCGCCGACGAGGGCGACCGCGGTGAGCAGCGTCATCCACGCGTAGAACTTCAGCGGCCCGTCGGTCGCCATCACGAGCGAGCGCCAGATGAAGCGGCGGTAGCTCACCCAGTGACTCACGGGCGAGTCGGTGCGGTCGGCGGCATGGGTCGCGGCGGCGGTCATGGTGTTCCGTCCACGGGGCAGCGTCAGTCGAAGAAGTAGAAGAGGGTTGGCTGCGCTCCGAGTTCTTCCTTCAGGACGAAGCAGCGTTTGTTCGCGAGCACCCAGCGGATGTCGGAATCGGGATCGAGCAGGTTGCCGAAGATGCGCGCTCCTGTCGGACACGCTTCGAGGCAGGCGGGCATGCGCCCTTCGCGGGTGCGATGGAGGCAGAAGTGGCACTTTTCGACGACGCCGGCGGGTCGGATGCGGTTCGAGAGGTAGCCCTGATCGGGGTTGACCTCTTGGGCGGGGATTTCCGGCTCCTTCCAGTTGAAGCGCCGGGCGTGGTAGGGGCACGCGGCCTGGCAGTAGCGGCAGCCGATGCACCAGTTGTAATCGACGACGACGATGCCGTCTTCTTCCTGCCAGGTCGCCTCGACGGGGCAGACATCGACGCACGGCGGATTCTCACACTGGAAGCACTGCACGGGCAGGTAGTACTTGCCCTCCTGCGGCACGTCGTGCTGATAGGAGGCGTTGCCGTGCGCCAGGTCGGTCGTGCCCTTGGGCATTTCGAAGACGCGGATGTAGGACTGGTTCGTATCGCGGTCGTGGTTGTTCTCGCGATGGCACGCCTCGACGCAGCGCCCGTTGCCGTTGCAGAGGCTGAGGTTGATCGCATAGCCGAAGCGCACGCCGGAGATGGGCTGCGGATCGCGCAGGTGAACTTCCGCGCCGTAGCGCTGCTTCGTTTCCGCTTCGAGGCGGGCGAAGATGGCGCGCTTGTCGTCTTCGTTGAGTTCCTTGTAGTGCTTCTGGAGGAACTCGTCGAGGGAGGTGGTCTCGGCGAAGTGAGCGAGCGGGGAGATCGCGGCGCCGAAGGCGGCCAGGCCCAGTGCCGCGCCGGCGCCCTTGAGCGCGGTGCGGCGCGAGACGCCGCCAAGCACGGGCAGGGAAATGCGGCGTTCGTCCCGGGCGTCATTCATTGTCGCCGTGCTCCGATTCCGCAGGCTCGGCGAGGAAGCGGTCGTGGGGTCGGAAGGTCGACACCATCGCGGGCATCCTCGGGGCGTGCGGGTCGTGGCAGTCGATGCAGGCCTTGCGCACGCGCTCGCCGCGCCGCGTGTCCCAGAAGCCCATCATGCCGCCGTGCGCATGGCGCTCGTAGTCGCGCGCCTGCGGGCCATGGCACTGCGAGCACAGGCGGAGCACCGAGGCGTAGTCGATCGCCCGCCCGTCGGTCAGGCGGAGCGAGTTGTAATCCTGCGCGTGGTGGCACGAGAGGCAGGTGAGCGAGCCGTGTTCGTAGACGAGGCCCTCGTGGAAGTCGGTCAGGTCGGCAGCGTGATTCGTCTGCAGGTCGGGCTCGAGGTTGGCGTGGCACGACGCGCAGGAGACGGAGACGGGCCGGCCGAGGGGATCGAGGAGATCCGTTTCGATGCGCGGCGTCGTGACCGGTCGATCGAACGCGGCGCGAGCGGCGGCCAGCGCGGCCGCGCGATCCGGCCGCGCGGAGGCCGCCTCGAGCGGCGATGCGGCGGCGCGCGTGTCGATGATCGCCGGGTCAATCGTCGGCGCCGAGGGCGAAGCGCCGACGAAGAGCGCGCCGGCCATCGCGAGCAGGGCGAGGAAGACGAGCACCGTGATGCGCTGGAGGAGATCGCTCATGGAAGGAACAACAGGGCCGGTTCCGCGCCGAGGAAAGGAAGCGGGGAAATCTATCAGTCTGCGGCGCGCTTTCCACCGCACCGGCAAAAGTCCGAATTCGGTTCCGGCGGGTGCTGACCGCGTTGCGGAGTCGCGCGACGGCCATAGCATTGGCGGGAGGATCGCATGCCCGTCAGCGGCCTGGTGCTGACCATCTCGTCCGACGCGCGTGTGCGCGAGTCGCTTCTCGGAGCGCTTCGCGCGAGGCCGGAGGTCTCGCTCGGCCGATGTGAAGCGCGGCGCCTCGCCGTCGCGACGGACACGACCGACGAGGAGTCGGACCGCGCGCTGTGGCGCTGGCTCGAGGCGCAGGCGGGCGTGGAGCACATCGACCTCGTTTTCGTACACTTTGACGACCGGGAGGTGGCCACGCATGAACGCCGTCGCACTGGACCGTCGTGAGTTCCTTCGCCGCAGCGCTCTGACGGCAGCCGGGGCCGTCGTCGCCGCACGGGGCGAATCGGCCGGGGCCTTCTCCCTTCCGCTTCTTGAGCAGGGCGGCGGTGATGAGGTCGTCTGGGACAAAGCGCCCTGCCGCTTCTGCGGTACAGGATGCCACGTCCAGGTCGGCGTCCGGGACGGTCGCGTCGTGGCCATCGCCGGCGACCCGCTTGCGGAAGTCAATCGCGGCCTGCTCTGTGTCAAGGGCTATCACGTCGGGAAGATCCTCTACGGAGCCGACCGTCTCACCACGCCGCTGCTGCGGCGCGGCGAGGGGCATGTGCCCATTTCCTGGGACGAAGCGATCGACCTCATGGCGCAGCGCATCCATGCCGCCCCGGATCGCTTCGCGATGTACGGCAGCGGGCAGTGGACGATCGGCGAGGGATGCGCCGCCAACAAGTTCATGAAGGCCGGGCTGGGCTCAAACCACATCGACGGCAATCCGCGGCTGTGCATGTCCTCAGCTGTTACGGGTTTTCTGTCGTGCTACGGCGTCGATGAGCCTGCGGGCTGCTACGACGACCTCGACGCGTGCAACGTGCTGATCATGTGGGGCAACAACCCCGCCGAGATGCACCCCGTGCTTTTCTCCCGCGTCATCGACCGCCGCGCCCGCGGCGAGGAGATTCTCCTCATCGACATCGGCACGCGGCGCACCCGCACGACTGACCACTGCCAGGAGTATCTCGAATTCAGGCCGCAGACCGACCTCGCCATCGCCAACGGGATCGCTCATCTCCTCGTGAAGAACGGGAATTATGACCGGGACTTCGTCGCGAAGTACTGCAACTTCCGCCAGCTGGACCCCGGGCAGCCGGCGAACATGTTCGGCAAGCCGATGACGTTTGAAGAGTACGGCGCTGCGCTTGAGACGTACACCCCCGAGTACGTGGAGCGCCTCTCAGGCGTGCCGGCGGAAAAGATCAGGATGCTCGGCGACCTCTTCGGCGACCGCAGCCGGCGCATCACCTCGCTCTGGTGCATGGGAATGAACCAGCACACGCGCGGAACGGCGATCAACTGCCTCGTCCACTCGATCCACCTGCTCAGCGGACATTTCGGCCGTCCGGGCGATGCGCCGACGTCGCTCACCGGCCAGCCCTCGGCGTGCGGAACGGTGCGCGAAGTCGGCACGCTCTCGCACCTCCTGCCCGGCGGGCGACTGGTCGCCAACGAGGCGCACCGCCGCGACTGCGAAGACCTCTGGAACGTACCCCCCGGTCGGATCAAGGCGGCCCCCGGCTACCACACGGTGCTCATGTTCGAGAAGTTCTGCACTCCCTCCGACGCGGGCGGAGACATCGACACCCTCTGGGTGCAGGTGACCAATCCCGGCCAGACGCTGCCGAACCTGCACCGTCTGTTCAACCGCAAGGCGGACCTCGAAGGCAAGTTCCTCATCGTCTCCGAGGTCTATCCGACGGCGACGACGCGCTTGGCCGACCTCATCCTCCCCAGCGCCATGTGGGTCGAGAAGAACGGGATGTACGGCAACTCGGAGCGGCGCACGCAGCACTGGTTCAAGATGGTCGAGCCTCCCGGCGACGCGCGCGACGACTGCTGGCAGACCATCGCCGTGGCGCATCGGCTCCACGACCTCGGGCACGAAGGCATGAAGGGACGCGACGGCGAGTTCATCTTCACCATTCGCGACGAGAGCGGAGCGGTTGTCCCCATCTGGCAATGGCAGCGCTACTACGACGTCAACGTCGATCGGCATCTCTTCGAGGAGTACCGCCGTTTCACCCGCTACAAGAACAAGGACCTGGCGCCCTACGACGAGTACGTCCGGGCGCGCGGCCTGCGCTGGCCCGTCGTGGAGCAGACGGACGGCACGTGGCGCGAGACGCGGTTCCGCTTCGCGGGCTTTGACGATCCCTACGTTACCGGCGGCGCGGAGATTCAGTTCTACCACTCCGTCACCAAGGATGATCGCGCTCAGATCTGGTTCCGCCCCTACGAAGACCCGCCGGAGATGCCCGACGCCGAGTACCCCTTCTGGCTGGATACCGGGCGCGTGCTCGAGCACTGGCACACGGGAACCATGACGGGGCGCATTCCCGAACTTCACCGCGCCATGCCGCGCGCCTACGTCGAACTCCACCCTGACGACGCGCGCGACCTCGGCGTGCAGCGGGGCGACGTGGTCCGCATCGAGTCCCGCCGCGGGCGCCTTGACCTGCCCGTGTGGATCAACGGGCGCGGCAGCCCGGCGCGCGGCCAGGTCTTCGTGCCCTTCTTCGATGAGACCAGGCTCATCAATGAAGTCACCCTCGATGCGAATGATCCTTTCTCGCGCCAGCCCGACTACAAGAAGTGCGCGGTGCGGGTGAGCCGCGTTCCTCCCGACGGGGAGACGCGATGAGCCCCTCCTTTCGCACCGAGTCGCCGACGCAGCGCGTGATCCACATTCTTCTCCTGGGAGTGATGGCGCTGGCCCTCGTCGGGCTGGTGGTCGGCCTGCGGCAGGGAAGGCCCGCCCGCGAGGCGGAGGCCCCGGCCGTCGTCCATGCCCGGCCTCATCCGACCGCGATTCCCGCGACGTCCTGGGCCGAGTTCGATCGGCGCACCGACGGCCCGAATCGCAGATGGCCGCCTTCGCTTGCCGAGATGCGCCAGCCCGCGCTCGACTGGGAAGCCGAACCGGTCAGGACCGAAGCAGGTCGGCGCGCGGTCCTCGCGGCCCGCGCCGCCCGGCGCGCCTTTGACGGCGCACCGCCGACCGTTCCCCATCCGATCGACCAGATGAGCGCGAGCAGTTGCGTCGCCTGCCACGCCGAAGGACGCTGGATCGGCGAGGGCGTCTGGGCGCCGATGATGTCGCACCCGCACCTGCCGAGTTGCACGCAGTGCCATGTGCCGAAGGAGCCGACCGAGTTCGAACCTCTCCTGATGCCGGAGAATTCCTTCGTGGGCCTGGCGGCGCCGCTGGGCGGTTCGCGCGCCTGGGAGGGGGCGCCTCCGACCGTTCCTCACACGCTCTTCATGCGCAACAACTGTCTCGCCTGCCACGGGCCGACGGCGCCGGAGGCGATCCGCACCGCGCATCCCCTGCGCGTCAACTGCCTTCAGTGCCACGCTCCTTCCGCGTCTCTTGATCCGTGGTGGCGCGGCTTCGATGAGAGCGACGATCTTCTGTCCGCGGTTCGACCATGAGTGATGATCCTCCCATCTCGCGGCGCGACATGCTTCGCGGGCGTGTCCTCGGATCGCTGCTCGGCGGCCTGCGCTCCGCCGCAGCCGACCGCTTCAAACCTTTCGCTGAAACGGCCGCGCCTTCCGTCGAGCCGCCTGACGCCGGCCGGTCGATTCCGGGTTCGCGCTATGCGAAGTCCTTTCCCATCCTTCGCCCTCCTGGCGCCGTGGAGGAAGAAGCATTCCTCGCGGGATGCACGAAGTGCAACGCCTGCGTGGAGGCGTGTCCGTTCGATGCGATCATTCATGCCCCGGTCCGCTTCCGCCGCGCCGCCGGCACGCCGATGATCAACCCGGTCGGCCAGCCGTGCTGGATGTGCGCCGATGCTCCCTGCATCGCGTCGTGTGAGCCCGGCGTGCTGCGCCTCGACCTGCCGATGAAGATGGGCGTGGCGCGCATCGACGAGACGACCTGCCTGCCCTGGACGGGGACGACCTGCACGGTCTGCTCCGAGCAGTGCCCCGTGCCGGGCGCCATCGAAGTCCGCGCCGGCCGGCCGCGGATCATTGAGGAGACGTGCACCGGCTGCGGTGTCTGCCAGTACGTCTGTCCAGCCCCCGGGAACGCGGTCCTCCTCATGCCCCTTGCTCAGAGGCCGCTGGCGCCGGGGAACGGGGCCGGCGGCGCCGCCACATCCGAGACGGATGACGATGAACGGAAGTGAAGACCCGCCGCTGCCCCCGATGAGTGAAGCGGTGCTCACCGATGAGCAACTCGCCGCCCTCTTCGACGACCTTCGCCGCCTCGTGCGCATCGATGGCATCGTCATCCGCGACGGCTCGGGCCGCGCCCGCGACGTGGCCGGCGCGGAACTCCTCGACGAAGCGCATGCGATGCTGACCGGGCGGATGGTGCGCGGCGTGCAGATTCGCTACCGCTACGACGGCGCCGCGTGGTGCGACACGCTCATGCCCGTCGCGCTGGGCATTCGCCTGGTCCGAATCCGCCACGATTGACACGCCGAACCTCACTGCCCGGACCGGAAGCCTCTCCACGCCCTCGGCGCCATGCAGCACGGCGAAGAGGCGAGGGCGAGCCGACTGGCGAGAGCATCGCCGCGCCCACAGCGTGCGCGCATGCATCGATCCGAGGGCGGTTCGAGGCTCCCCCCCGATTCCAGTCGGCACGCTCAATGAGATGACCTTGAAGGCGCTGCTCATCGCCGCAGGTTCAGCAGCAGAAAGGCCACGACGCTCAGTTGCGCGAGGATGGCGACGCCGATCCACGGCGTCGCGGCGGCGGCGTCGAGGTAGACCCCCAGCAGCACCCCGACGATGAGCAGGGCGAGCACCGCCAGCGAGCCGAACATCATGACCGGCGTGAACTCGCGCTGCGACTGACGCCATGAGCGCATCTCGCCGAGCAGATCGTTGAGGAGCCGATCCGTGGAGGAGAGATCCCCGGCGTCGCGCGCCGATCGCGGCGGGTCGATGCTGTGGAAGCGGACGGGGATGTGGCGCATCGGATCGCGGTGCGGCCTGGTCGAAGGCGCCTCAGTCTCTGCGTCCGCCTCCGGCACCGTCTGGGCTGCGTCAGGGGATGCCTCGTCGGCGTCGTGAGCCTCCACGGCCGTGGTTGGTTCATCGGGAGGCTCAATCTCCACTTTCGGCTCGATGCGCGGCGAGGGGGGCGGCGGGGTCTGGGCGCGGCGGGCCGCCTCGACGGACGTTTCGACATGCGCCGCCGCCGGCGACGCGACCGGTGTCTCCTCGCCGGGCCGGCGCGAGGTGATCACCACCGGCGGCGCCGGAGGAGCCTGCCGCGTGCGGACGCGGTTCTGTGCGATGATCGCCGCCGCTTCGGCGAGCGTGGCGGCCTGAAAGTCCGCCCGCGTCGTCACGCTCGTCTTGCGCGTGATGAGAATCGTCTGGCAGCCGGCGGCGCGGCCGGCCTCGATGTCTCGCTCCTGATCGCCGACCATCCAGCACTCGCGCAGGTCGAGTTCGAGGCTGCGGGCCGCCTCGAGGAGCATGCCCGGCTGCGGCTTGCGCCACGGATGCTCGCGCGCGTATTCCTTGACCGTCCCCTCCGGATGGAAGGGGCAGTAGTAGAAACGGTCGATGATCGCCCCGGCCGAGTCGTAGACCATCTGCGCGATGCGCTCATGAACCGCATCCACGTCGCGCTCGGTGTAGAGGCCGCGAGCCACGCCTCCCTGGTTGCTCACGACGATGATGCGGTAGCCCAGCTGGCGCAGCGACCCGATCGCGTGGGCAGCGCCGCGGATGAGGCGGACCTCTTCGGGCTTGCCGAGGTCATCGTCGTTGTGGATGATCGTGTTGTCGCGATCGAGGAAGATGGCCCGTTTCACGATGCAAGTGTAGCGGCGTGTCCGCGAATGAGCGATGCGCACCCCGAGGCGCCCAGAGCCGTCGGTCCCAGCCGGCGGTTGCGCAATGGTCGCGCGACGGGTCGTTCCAGCAGCGATCCACTATGTCGCGCGCTGAACTTCGTTGATCGCGTTGGGCGGGCGCTCGCCGCGGAGGGCGGCGATGATGTTGCGCTGCGCCATGCGCGCCATCGCCGGCCGGGCCACGCGCGATGCGCTTCCCACGTGTGGCATCAGACACACATTGGGCAGAACCGCCAGGCCCGGCGCGAGCCGGGGCTCATCTTCGTACACGTCCAGCCCCGCGCCGGCGATGGTTCCGGCGCGAAGCGCCTCGACGAGAGCCCGCTCATCGACGACCGGCCCGCGGGAGGTATTGATGAGATACGCCGTCGGCTTCATGAGGGCGAGTTCGCGCCGGCCGATGAGATGGCGCGTCTCCGGAGTGAGCGGCGTGTGAAGCGAAACGTAGTCCGCCTGCCGCAGTCCGTCGTCCAGTTCGACGCGCCGGGCGCGGAACGGAGCCGACTCGAACTCCGGGTGGGGCGAGCGGGCCGTGTAGAGCACGTGCATGCTCCAGCCAAGCGAGCGCATGGCGGTGGCGTAGCCGATGCGCCCCGCGCCGACGATGAGCAGGGTCTGTCCCTCGAAGTCGCCGCCGAGCAAGTGCGTCGGGTCATAGCCGGTGCGCGTGCTGAACTCGCCGCTGCGCACCTCGCGCTCGCCCTCGTGGAATCGGCGTGAGACGGCGAGCATGAGGGCCCAGGCCATGTCGGCGGTGGGGGGCGTGACGGCGTCGGGGGTGTTGCTCAGCCAGATGCCGCGCTTCGTCGCCTCGGCCACCTCCATGTTGTCGAAGCCGACTGCGTAGTTGGCGACGATGCGCAACTTCGGCCCCGCCGCGTCGAAGAGCTCGGCATTGACGGCTTCGTTGAACTGCGAAAGAACAGCATGTGCGCCCCGAACGCGCTCCAGCAGTTCGGCGCGGCTCGGCCCGATTCCCGGCGGCGCAATCCAGAGGTCGGTGATCGCGGGTTCAGACTCGAGCAACCCCAGTCCGCCCGCCAGTGTTCGCGTGACGACGACTTTCACTCCGACACTCCCTCCGCCCGGCGGCACATCTCTTCGAGCACCTCGCGCGCCTGCGTCTCATCCGCGATCGGCCGGGGCGCCTCGACGCGGATAATCCCCGCCCGGGCGCGGATGTCAAAGCCGCTCCGATCCAGGCCCACGAGCAGCGCCTCGTCGATCTCGACGCGGTTGAACCTCCGGCAGATCGCGAGGAGACTGGCGCGATGATGCCGGTTCATCCAGCGGCAGACGGCCGGCTCGAACTCGGCACAGGGATTGGGCTGCATGAGTTCACCGCCGTCGAAGACTTGTCCCCGCCACTTCCCCGCCTCGATGCGCAGGCGCACGCACAGGGGATCATCGCTGCGACCGTGATAGGTGCGCCAGCGGTCCGCGTCGGCGCTCTGGCCGTCGATCGGTTCCGGATCGGCCAGAAGTTCAAGCGCATCGGGCTGGTCGGCGGGGACGAAGAGCACGAAGGTCTCGGCCTCGAGCCAGCCGCGCGGGACGAAAAGAGTCGGCAGTCCGCCCGCGCCGCAGACGTAGCGCACCTCGCGGAAGGCGCCGTCCACGCACAGCACGCCGATCGCGTGGCGCCTGAGGTGGTCCACCGCATCGTCGCTCGTCGGCCCGTGATCTGGCGCGAAATGGCCCATGGCAGATTGTCGCGCGCGGCGCGGGACAATCAATGGGGCGACGGTGCGGCTATCGTTCTGACGGGTCGTGCCCCGGCCCCTGGAAAGGAGTGGCGATGGCGAATGTCAAGGTCCTGCTCTTCGCGGCGGCGGCGGAGATCGCGGGGGCCGAACGGCTCGACCTCGAGATCGGGCCGGGAAGCAGCGCTGCGGACATCATCGATGCCGTCGCACGCCGCTGCGCGGGCGACGGGGAGGTCATCCGCCGTTCCGCCGTGGCGGTCAACGAGCACTACGCGAAGCGCACGACTCCGGTGCGCGGCGGCGACGTCGTCGCCATCATCCCGCCCGTCAGCGGCGGCTGATCCCGCCGCCCCGCAGAAGGATGCACGAGCATGGCGCGGCAGGCCGGCCGCATTCAGGTCTTTTATGACGGACGTTGCGGCTGGTGCCGCGCGGGGGCGGCACGCCTCAAGCGACTCGATTGGTTCGACTCCCTCGAAGCGATCGACTACACGACGCTCGCGCCCGAGCAGAGGCCCGTCTCGGAAGAGGTCTTTCAGTCCGGAATGCCGTTGCGGACGCGCGACGGCCGCGTTCTCATCGGCTTTGACGCCGTGAGGCACGCGCTGCTGCGCACGCCGGTGGGCTGGTTCGTCGGCTGGTTCCTGTACCTGCCGGGTCTGAGTCACTTGGGGCGCCGACGTTACAACGCGTTCGCGCGCCGCCGACCGCGGGACGGCGAATCCGCCGCGTGCCGCGTCGATGGATGACCGCTCCGCTGTTGCACGCGCCACGAAGGCCGCTCGCCGCGGGTCATTCGCCCTCGCGGCGCCACGAGACGGAAACGTAGGTTTCCGTGCGATCGTCGCTCGGCCGGGCGACTCGCCACTTGATGTCGCGCACGCCCTGAAGCAATTCACGCCACGCGAAGAGTTCGACGAGGAAGGGATGACGCGTCTGAGCGTGAACGGCGGGCCACTGCTGCATCAGCGTGGCCAGTCGATCGCCGATGAGCACGCCGCGCGCCGACGAGTTCGACGGGCGACGACACGTCTCCGTGAAAGATTCCAGGCGCTCGACGAGGCGGCTCTGGCTGTCCTTGTCAGTGGAGGCGATCCACCAGGCCCGCTCCGGCGTGATGAGGCTCGACCACACGACCTGGCGGGGCCAGGCGCCCTCGAGCCCCACCAGGCGCAACGGCATTTCCGAGCCGCGGCACTCCGCAACTCGCAGCACTTCCGGCGCGGCGCCGGCGTTGAGCACCGCCGTCTCGGACGCGGGTTCTTCTGCAGTCCGATGCCGACGATTCGAGAGCCGCGCCGTCGCATCGGCCATGAACTCGTCCAGTTCCCCGACCGCCAGCCGCGGGTCGCGCAATTCGATTGCGACGGTCATCACCGGAACCCCGGTGGCCGACTCGAGGGCCGGTTCGATGAGCGTCACCATCGTCGGGCCGAGGTGCTCGAGCATCTCCGGCTTGGCGCGGGCGACTGGAACGAGCGGCAGCACTCCGGTGCTCACGGTTCGCTCGCAGGGTGGTTGGGCGGGGTCGGGTGTGCGCTCGATGTTTACGTAGATGGCATCCTGGGCGAGCATCCCGAGCAGGCCGAGGCTGATCGCGTCCGCCCTCTCACCCTCGCTGGTTCTCGGCTCGTGGCGCTTGACGAGGCTGACGTGCATTCCGGTGCGACGCATCTTGGCGGCGCCGGCCTCCCAGTGAACATCGCCGCGGCCTCGCCTGAACATGCCGAAGTCGCCGGGACCGACGCGCCTCGCCTCGCGGAACTCCTCGTCGTCCGCCAGGCAGGGTTCGATGACGGGTGCCAGCATCGCCTGCAGAAGCGGCTGCGCGTCCGACGCGGCCACGTAGAAGCGCCCCTCGCGGTAGGCGAAGCGGAGCGATCCTCCCTCGGCGGCGTAGATCGCCGTTGCGCCGGCGAACTCCCGGACCCGGCCGTTGAGCAGCCGCAGGAGATCGAGCGCCGCGGGCTCCTCCACTCGGGCCATGAGCACCCAGCGGCTGAAGTCCTCCCGCTCCTCGCGGCCCCGCGGCTTCTCCGCCTCATCGGTTACGAGCGTGACCCGCTGGCTGGCCAGCATGTCGAAGAGGGTCTTGGGATCGACCCCGGTTGACTGGGCGAACTCGCGCCATGACCGCCCGCTCCGGGCCTTCTCATAGAACGCGGCCAATCCCGGCGCCAGCGACGACTTGAGCAGATCCCCGAGTTCCTCTCCGGCTTCCACGAAGCAGTAGTACTGCGTGACCGAAGCGGGGACGAAGCGGGCATCGTCGAATGGATCGGGCAGCGCCTCGCCCGTGGCGCCTTGCGACGAACCCGCCGCCAGCAACAACGCCGCCAGCGACGCAAACCACCGCTCTGATCGCGGACGAATCACCGCTCAGACCACTCCCAGATGACGAAGGATGAGGTGCAGTTCTTCCTGCCCGGCGTCGATTTCGAACAGGGCGTCGGGATTGAGCGAAGCAGGCGATCCGGCGGCGCGATCAAGCCGCCGGTGGGATCGGCGAGGGGGCGGAGCCTCCGCCGGCGCCGCAGAGCGAGCCGACTCCTGCTGTATCTCAGAGCCGGCAAGAGTGGCGCCGACGTCCGACACCATGCCGCGCACTCGCTCGAGCGGATCGATCGCGATGGGAAGGGACTCGATGACCTCCTCGAAGCGGTGGGCTGCTTCAGTCGTTCGGCCGGAAGGCAGAGGCGTTGAGGCGGACCTCGCCCACATCCCCACCACGAACGCGAGGAGCAGCGCGGCCGTCGTCGTCAGCCGCCTCGTGAACAGGACGTTTCGCCACCTCGCGCGACTCGAATCGTCGGTGGCAACGCCGAGACGATTGAGAATCCGTCGCGTCTGATCCGGGGCGGAGGGAGCGGCGCGGACGGCGTCGATCCACTCGCGATCGCGCGCCAATTCATCGAGCGTCGAGCCGTCGCGTGCGACCTCGTCGAGCATGCGCCGCGCGCTGCGGCCGCGTCCCCGGGCGTCGAGATAGGCCTCGACGGCAGGGTCGCGCTGCGGTTCGTCTCCGCGGCGGCGGGGGTCGGGATGAGGTCGTTCAGGTCGCTTCATGAGGCCTCGGCCAATGCAGGCGAGGGGGACGCGGCCGCCGTCTCCTTCTCGACGGCCTCGTCCCGGTACAGACTCGCCTCTTCGATGACTTCGCGCATCTTCCGCCTGGCGCGGTGCAGATGACTCTTGATCGTTCCTTCGGGCATGCTCAGGTAGAGCGCGATCTCGGAGATCGACCAGTCCTGCTGGTGGAAGAGGAGGACGATCTCCCGCTGCGTCTCCCCGAGACTCGCCAGCCCCGCCGCGACCGCCCGCCGCGCCGTCGCCTTCGTTTCGAGTACGACCGCGTCATGCTCCGGCGAACCGCCCGCGTGCTGCCACCCGTCGACGATGTCGCTCTCGGCCAGCGGCTGGAACTTCTGCATCCAGTTCACGTAGAGCCGTTTGGCGATCGTGAAGAGCCAGGTCGAGAAGCGGTAGCGGGGGTCGAAGCGGTCGAGGTTCTTGAGCACCCGCACGAACGCCTCCTGCACCACGTCCTCGGCCATCTCCGGGCGCCCCGACATGCGCAGCATGAACGCGTACAGCGACTCCTGGTGCGCCCGGATGAGCGCGGCGATGGCTTCGGCGTCGCCCACCTTGGCGCTGGCAATCAGGCGCTGTTCGTTGACTCGCTCCATGCCCGTCCTTCAATTCGGCTCCGCCGGAACTCGTACCGCCCGCAGCCGCGCTCGTTGCGGCATCAAGAGGATACCCGACCGGGGCAGCCCTTTGCAAGCCGCTTCCCGCCAGAAATCGGAGAAGACCCCGCCCCCGGCGCAGCCCCTGCGCCCTGCCCGCGGTCGCACGGGCCCCGGAGGCAAGGGGATGGCGGGATCGCGGCCACCAGTTCAGGTCGCGATCTCCGCCCCGCGGCGCTTCCCCGGAATCCGTCGTCGTCGGCTCGGATCGCTCATCTGCGAGGCCGCCCGCCAGTTGGGGGTGGAGTCTGGCGAGATTTCCATCCGCCTGGCCGACGACCGGGAAATGACCGACCTCCACCGCCGGTACAAGGGCATCGACGCCCCGACGGACGTTCTGACTTTCGATCTTTCCGCCGACGTTCGCTCAAAGCACCAATTAAGGAGCGAAATAGACGTGGAGATCATCGTCGGCATCGACGTGGCCGCTCGCGAGGCCCGTGATCGCGGCCTGAGCGTTGAAATCGAGGTTCTGCGCTACGCGGTGCATGGCCTGCTGCACTGTCTTGGCGAGGACGACCACGACGCCTCGTCGGCCCGGCGGATGCACCGGCGCGAGGATGCGGTCCTCTCCGCCCTGGGATTTGCGGCGGTGTTCCACTCCCGGCGGCGCGGGTCGGCGACGACTATGATGCAGCGCCGGCAAAGTCGCTGAAAGGCGTACAGGCCCAGTCGGCAGCCGGCCGGGCCCCTCCGATCACGCGGAGCGGAGGTCCGCAGGCCAGTGTATCGTGAACGAGGACCGCACTTCGGTGTCCGATCCGTGGATATGGCTGACGATCCTCTCCGCCCTGGGCGGGGCTTACCTTTCCGTCCTCCAACTCTCCCTTGAGGACTTCACGCGCGGCGATCTGGAAGGCCGTCTCGAACCGGGCCGATCGCGGGGTCGCGTGGACTGGCTCATTGACCATGTCGATGATGTGATCATCGCCGTGGCCATCTGGCGCCGGGCGTCGGCGGTGATCCTGCTCGCCAGCGTGCTGGCGGGCGTCGCGCTTCCGGCCCCGGAGCCGCTCTGGCCCATCATCATCGCGTCCTTCATCGTGTTTCTCTGGCTCTGGATTGCCCACATCGGACTGGCCTGGGCGGTCTCGGACTACGCGGCCGCGCCCGTGGTGGCCGGATCGCTGCGTCTCCTGCCGGTCATGTACTACTCGATGCTTCCTCTGATCGCGCCGCTCAACGGACTCAACGAGATCGTGCGACGCCTCGTCGGGGCCGAGGCCCGCGATGACCTCGAAGAGGAACTCCGCCAGGTGGTCGAGGAGAGCGAACGCGAGGGGCACCTCACCGGCGCGGAGAAGGAGATGATCGAGGCGATCGTCGACTTTCGCACCTGCACCGTCGGTGAAATCATGACGCCCCGGATCGACATCGACGGCCTCGAACTCACCGACGATCTCCAGGCCGTCAAACAGCGCGTCATTGATGACGGGCACTCTCGGTTTCCCGTCTACATCGACAGTCTCGATCACATCGTCGGCATCCTCTACGCCAAGGATCTGCTTCCGTTCGTCGGGCAGGATTCCAGCGAGTTCCGGCTGCGGCCCCTGCTGCGCCAGGCGATCCTCGTTCCCGAGTCGCGCCGCATCAGCGACCTGCTCGTCGAGTTCCGCAATGAGCAGGTTCACATGGCCATCGTGCTCGATGAGTACGGCGGCACGGCGGGGCTGGTCACGATCGAAGACATCGTCGAGGAGATCGTCGGAGAAATCCGCGATGAGCACGACGACGAGGAGGCTCCGGAAGGGGAGGTCGTCCGCAGGGATGACGGCAGCGCCGAAGTAGACGGACGCGCCCGCGTCACCGACCTCAACGACGAACTCGGCCTCAATCTCCCCGAGGAAGAGGACTTCGACACCGTCGCGGGATGGGTCTTCGCCAACCTCGGACGTATTCCCGCGTCGGGTGAGTCGTTCCGCATCGAAAACGTCGAGGTGACGGTGCTTGAGGTCGAGAGGACCAGGCTGCGCCGGCTGCGGTTGCGCCTCGTGCGCGAGGAAGACGCGGCGGCAGCGCCTGATGAGGTCGAGGCGAAGTAACCTGAAGGGCCGATGCTGCCCGGCGCGGCGGAGCGGATGAACGCCGCGGAGGCGGATCAGAAAACGAACGGGAGCGCGGCAACGCCGCGCTCCCGTCTCAATTCGTCGTCGCACGCCGATCCGGCTACGGAACCTGGGCGACGTTGCTGGTGATGCAGCCCGGAACCTGGATCAGCTGCACGAAGCCGCCGCACGCGCCGGGGCCCGCGTTCGCGTTGACGCTGCCCGAGCCGCTGCCCGTGCCGATGGTGTTGTAGAGTTGCAGTTGGTTGGTGCCGAGGCCGAGCTGCGTGCCCGCGCAGGTGCCGGAACCGATGGTGTAGTTGCCCGTGTTGCGGGCAAAGAGGATGCCCTGCTGACGGTTGGGCTGAGCGCCGGCCCACGCGAGGCGGACGGTGCCGGGGCAGGTGCCGGTGATCGTGCAGGTGTAGGGCGGCGGGCCGCCGAGGCCGCGCACCGACAGGTCGTCGAAGTAGTTCGTCGCGCCGGTCGAGTAGAGGTCGATGTTCTTGAACTCGATCGCCCCGCCCTGGGTAAAGCACTGGCCCGTTGAGAGTTCGACGTTGTTGTAGTAGGTCGTCAGCGTGTCCGCGTCGATGTCGATCTCGAAGCGCAGTTGAGCCCAAGTGTCGTAGGCGATGTTGATGACGTTGGTCTCGGTGCGGAAGTCGTCGAGGACCTGGCCGGACTGGATGTCGAACTGCACCTGGATGAACCACTGGTACGGGCCGCCGTGGTTGTACTCGTTCTGGCAGATGAAGTAGGTGTCGGCAACGTGGTTGCCGCGCTCGAGAAGCATCCAGGCGATCATCGTGCCCCTGCCGCGGGTGAGTCCGGTGAAGGGATGGATGGCGTCGTCGTTGGGCTCAATGAGGATCGAATGCGGTGCGCTGCGGGCCTGGGCGTTGGTGGCGCTGCCGGCGACACCCATCTGGTTGTCCCAGCCGTCCCACCCGCCGACGCCGAAGAGCACCTGGCCGTTGCTGTAGGAGTCGAAGTTGTCACTCCAGTCCTGCGCCATGGACGTCGCGCTGATTCCGCAGAGACCAAGACCGACGGCGAACGAAAGCCCCTTCCTTAAAAAAGCGTTCATCGAAATCACTCCTTTCAGTTGAAAGAACCCCGAGGCGCGGTGCACAATCGACCACGATTAAGAGACTCGCGCCCCGCATGCCACTTTTGCCACGAGTTGGATCGGCGCGGCGAGCGTCGATCGGCGGTAAACGGGAATGCGGCGCTTCCGCCGCACTCCCGAAACAGGTCTGTCAGCGACTCGACCGGGTTACGGAACCTGGGCGACGTTGCTGGTGATGCAGCCCGGAACCTGGATCAGCTGCACGAAGCCGCCGCACGCGCCGGGGCCGGCGTTCGCGTTGACGCTGCCCGAGCCGCTGCCCGTGCCGATGGTGTTGTAGAGTTGCAGTTGGTTGGTGCCGAGGCCGAGCTGCGTGCCCGCGCAGGTGCCGGAACCGATGGTGTAGTTGCCCGTGTTGCGGGCGAAAAGGATGCCCTGCTGACGGTTGGGCTGAGCGCCGGCCCACGCAAGGCGGACGGTGCCGGGGCAGGTGCCGGTGATCGTGCAGGTGTAGGGCGGCGGGCCGCCGAGATCCAGCACCGACAGGTCGTCGAAGTAGTTCGTCGCGCCGGTCGAGTAGAGGTCGATGTTCTTGAACTCGATCGCCCCGCCCCGAATGAAGCACTGACCCGTCGAGAGTTCGACGTTGTTGTAGTAGGTCGTCAGCGTGTCCGCGTCGATGTCGATCTCGAAGCGCAGTTGAGCCCAGGTGTCGTAGGCGATGTTGATGACGTTGCTCTCGGTGCGGTAGTCGTCGAGCACCTGGCCGGTCGCCGTGTCGAACTGCACCTGGATGAACCACTGGTACGGGCCGCCGTGGTTGTACTCGTTCTGGCAGATGTAGTAGGTGTCGGCGACGTGGTTGCCCCGCTCCAGATACATCCAGGCCGTCATCGTCCCGCTGCCGGTGGTGAGTCCGGTGAAGGGGTGGATGGCGTCATCGTTGGGCTCGATGAGGATCGAATGCGGCGCGCTGCGGGCCTTGGCGTTGGTGGCGCTGCCGGCGACACCCATCTGGTTGTCCCAGCCGTCCCACCCGCCGACGCCGAAGAGCACCTGGCCGTTGCTGTAGGAGTCAAAGTTGTCACTCCAGTTCTGCGCCATGGCTCCGCTGCTCAGGCCCACGAGGCCGAGCGCCACGGCGAGTGAAAGCCTCTTCTTGCTGATGTTCATCGAATCCGCTCCTTACTGAGATGAATGAAACCCCGAGGCAGGCCGCCCGACCAACCCCGGTCGTGCGCCCCGGC
>JBDIVQ010000070.1:0-19541 GCA_039794345.1 Phycisphaerae bacterium
CCGTTGCCCGCGACGATAAGGAAGCACATGCGACGCCGCCCTGCCAACCTCGCCCCGCTGCTCCTGCTCATGCTGGCCGTCGTCGTTCCGGGCGGGTGCGGCAGCCGGGCGAAGCGCTGGCTTGTTTTCGACAAGGGGCCGATGACCGAGCCCGTCGCCGTGGATGTCGATTCCTTCCGCGGGCCGGTGCGGATCGTTGCTGATCCGAGCATTCCCAACGTGGTGATCCGCGCCCGGCTGCGCGCCTTCAACGACGTGCGCGACGAGCGCGGCAACGTCGTCTATCCCTACGGGGATCAGCAGACGCTCGATCTCATCGACGTGGTGTCCGAACTGGAGTCGCAGGAAGGCCGGCACATTCTCCGCGTCAGCACTTCGACGCGCTTCGCGTACCCCGATGACCAGTGGGTGGGTCTGTGGATCAACGTGCCGCGCGTGGACGGGGTGCGCGTGCGCACGCGCGACGGAAACGTCGATCTCGTCAACATTCGCGGGGCGGTCACCGTCGTTGCGGACAACGGGGACGTGATCGTGCGGACGGAGAAGGCGATCGTGCAGCCCGTGGACATCAACGCCGTCAACGGCAGCATCGAGTACCGTGTGCGCGAAGACTCGGCGGGCGTCATTGACGTCGAGGCGGTGAACGGCCGGGCGGACTTCCGCGGGTACAAGGGCCTGGCGAAGATCCGTCAGCGCGGGCCTTCGCAGTATGTCGCGACGCTCGGCGACGGGGGCAATCCCGTCTCGCTCCGGGCGAGCAACGGGAACATCCGCGTCGTGATCACCGACAACCCCGTGCCGGTGGGCTACTTCAAGACGCACACGTTCATGTTCACGAAGAAGCCGTAGAGTCGCGCTCAGCGCGGACCCGGATGGGCGAGTTCAACCAGCCCGTCGCGCACGCGGCTGATGTGCTTTCGCACGTGGATGGCCGCGGCGTCGGCGCAGATGCCGTCGGCGATGCGGAAGGGCCACTGGTGGAGGGGGCAGACGAGGCAGCCGTCCTCGACGTGTCCGCCGGAGAGGGATCCGCCGGCGTGGGGGCAGGCGTCGTCGAAGACGACGGCCTGGTTTTCGCCGGTGCGCACGACGCACAGCGGGCGTCCGGCGGCCTCGACGTAGCGTGCGCGGCCGATGGGGATGGCGTCGAGCGGGCCGAGGATGATCCACGTTGTCGCGTGCGCGGCGTCGGTCATGGGTCTGGGTTGAGAGCGTAGGGGCGTCCGGGAAGTCCTCGCTACACGACGCACTCGCCTTCGCGCGCCGTCAGGGCCGTGAAGAGTCCGGTCAGGCGGCGAGTCATGGGGCCGATCGATCCTTCGCCGATCGTGCGGCCGTCGATGTTCGTCACGCCGGCGAGTTCGCCCATTGTGCCGGTGCAGAAGACCTCGTCGGCGCGGTAGGCCTCGGTGAGTGAGAGGTCGGCGATCTCGTGCGCGATGCCGTGGGCGGCGCAGAGTTCGAGCACGGCCCCGCGGGTGATGCCCTCGGGGCAGTGGCGCGTGTGCGGGGTGCGCACCACATTCCGCTCGACGAGGAAGAGGTGGGTCGCGTTCGTCTCGGCGATGAAGCCGCGCGGATCGAGCATGATCGCATCGTCCGCCCCCGCCGCGTTCGCCTCGATCTTGGCGAGGATCGACTGGATGAGATTGCAGTGGTGGATCCTGGGGTCGAGCGCATCGGGCGCGAAACGGCGGATCGAGGAGGTGATGAGCGAGAGGCCGGTGCGGGCGTAGACCGGCGGCTTGTGCTCGGCGAGGACGATGAGCGTCGGGCCGGATTGATTCAGCCGCGGATCCATCCCGCTGGTGATCTTCACGCCGCGCGTCAGCGTGAGGCGGATGTGCACGCCGTCGGTCATGCGGTTGGCGGCGAGGGTGCGGCGGATCTCCTCAATGATGTGCTCGTGCGAAGGGATGGAGTCGAACGCGAGGGCGAGGGCGGAAGAGCGCAGGCGATCGAGGTGTTCGCGCAGCCGGAAGATTCGGCCGCTGTAGAGGCGCAGCCCCTCCCAGACCGCATCGCCGCCCTGCACGCTTGAATCAAAGGGACTGATCCCCGGCTCATCGCGCGGGATCAGGCGCCCGTTGACGCTGTAGACGATGGCGCGGTTGAGTTCGTTGAAGGTCTGGAGCATGGCGGGAAGAGAGGGATCAAGGGATCAAGGCATCAATGGAAGGCCGGTGGTTTGCAGGCGGCGCTGCGCAGTTTAGCCGCGACCCGGAGGCTCTGCGCAGGGGAGCGCGACGCGTGCGGCGCGACGAACGAAAAGGAGACGCAAGCGGCGCCAATGCGAAGACGCAAGCGGTCTCGCAGACGAGGCAATGCACCTCGCATTTGTCCGACTGCATCACCTGCTCAGCGTCAATCGGAAACTCATGAGGCGCTGGTAGATGCCCAGGCAGGACTTGTAGAGTCCGTGGACGCTGCTGGGCATGGGCTCGGTTTTGGGGCGGTAGGTCTCGAACTCGGTGGATTTCTCGACGGCGGCGTACCAGTGTCTGGCCCACACGCCATCGGTCGCACGGGATCCGGCGGGCCAGCGGAGCATCTCCTCGCGGAAGGGCACGTCCAGCGCCTCGCACAGCAGGCTCAGCATGCCGCGCGGGTTCTCGAGCACCTCGCGCGCATCGATCACGGGCGGGATGCGCCCCGTCCGCCGCCGAACCTCCTCGAAGATCTCCGCCTGCTGCGGCATGCCCGTGTCGCTGAGCGTCGGGAAAGGGATCGTCTTCTGAAGCGAAGTCAGCATGTCGCGCGGATCACGGATGAGAAAGCAGTGCGACACCGAATCGAACCAGGTGCGATCGACCTCGGGGAGCATGTGGTGCGTCATGTGCTTCTGGTACCAGATCGCCTTGCCTTCGGGCACGGGGCCGGTCAGATGCGCGATGATCGCCCGCCAGTCGGTCTCGTGTCGGGCGATCACCTCGTCGGCGCCGGGATGCCGCAGGCCGGTGCGCCTGAGATAGAAGGCGTAGAAGGGTTCATCGCTGACGAAGGTGTCGGGGCGATTGCCCCAGGAGCGCATGAGGGCGGTGGAAATGTTGCGCGGGCCGGACCACATGGCAATGCGCAGCGGCGCGGGGTGCGGCGGGCGGGAGCGCGGCGGCTGGGCGCCTCGCGGCGATTCAGACGATGATTCCTTCGTCATCGACGCCTCCCGCGGCCTCGGAACCCCGCGTCATGTTAGGGCGGCGCGCGGCTCGGGTTCGACGGAGGGTTCTCCTCCAGGCAGGCGATCATTTTCGCCCGAGTATTCAGTGCCGAATGCCTCGCTCCGCGCTCGCGCGTGGGGCCGGTCGAGGTCGCGGGTGGACGCTCGATCTTCTCACCTCACAGCATCCGATCGAGGAGCCGGTACTGCACCGCCTCGGAGATGTGCGGGGCCTCCACGCGCTCGCTGCCGTCGAGGTCGGCGATGGTGCGCGCGACGCGGCGCACCTTGTCGTAGGCCCGGGCGCTCAGGCCCAGTTCGCTCACTGCCTGTGCCAGCAGCGTGGCGCTCATGTCATCGATGGCGGCGTACTTGTCGAGCATCTTACCGCTGAGCGCGTTGTTGAGCAGGCTCGCGCCCTGGCGCTTGCTCTGGCGATCGCGCGCCGCCTGCACCCGCGCGCGGATCGCCTCGCTCGATTCGCCATCGGGCTTGGCGCGCAGCTTGGCATAGGGCAGCGAGGGCACTTCAACGTGAATGTCGATGCGGTCGATGAGCGGCCCGCTGAGGCGCGAGAGGTAGCGCTCCATGATGCGCTGACCCTCCGCTCCTTTGGGCATGTCGCCGCGCGGCGTGGGGTTGAGCGCCGCCACCAGCATGAAGTCCGCCGGAAACTGAAGACTCGAATGCGCCCGCGAGATTGTCACGACGCGATCTTCGAGCGGCTGGCGCAGCGTTTCGAGGACGGCGCGGCTGAACTCGGGAAGTTCATCGAGAAACAGCACGCCGCGATGGGCGAGACTCACCTCGCCGGGCTTGGGAATGGTCCCGCCGCCGATGATCGCCGGACCGCTGGCGGTGTGATGTGGCGTGCGCACGGGGCGGCGGGTGATGATCCCGTCGCCGCGGGCCACCAGCCCGCAGGCGCTGTAGATGCGCGTCACTTCGAGCGCTTCGTCGGGTGAGAGGGGCGGGATGATGCCCGGAAGAGCCTTGGCGAGCATCGTCTTGCCGGTGCCCGCCGGGCCGAGCATGAGCAGGTTGTGCCCGCCGGCGGCGGCGATGATGACGGCGCGCTTGGCCGCTTCCTGCCCCTTGATCTCCGCGAAGTCCACTGCCGCCTTGGCGCGGGTGATGAGATCGACGATGTTGAGCGGCGGCTCAGGCTCGATCGTCGGCCCCGTGCCGTTGAGGAGCGAGACGACGGCCGCGAGCGTGGACACCCCGAGCACCTGCACGCCATCAACCGCGGCCGCCTCGCGCGCGTTCGCCTGGGGAAGGATCACGCCGTCAAGACGGCGGCGCTTGGCGTGCAGCGCCATGCTGATAGCGCCGTTGATCGGGCGCACGCGGCCATCAAGCGCCAGTTCGCCGGCGAAGAGGTACTTGCGCCAGTCGAATCGCAATTCGCGCTGGGGCGGGGAGATCGAGCCGTTGGCCATCAGGACGCCGATGGCGATGGGCAGGTCGTAGATCGGCCCTTCCTTGCGCAGATCCGCCGGCGCGAGGTTGACGAGCAGCCGCCCGTCGGGGAACGCATAGCCGCCGTTGACGATGGCGCTGCGGACGCGTTCGAGCGATTCCTTGACGGCGGCGTCGGGCAGGCCGACGACGGTCGTCTTGGGCAGACCCGACTCGGCGAGATCGACCTCAACCTCGCAGGGATGGTCATCGAGTCCGCTGAGTACGAAACTCTGTACGCGGGCAAGCATGGCGGGCAATGGTACCGCCGCGCCCCGGCCCTGACGAGAACCGAACGCCGCGATCTGATTCCTGTTCGCTGCGCCCTGTTCGGGCGTGAGAACTGACGCTCGGAGGGTCCGTCGAGGGCGCCTGGTCGAGAGCGCCGCGCGCTGCGGGAGATCGCGGCCTGCTCAATAGCCGTCCGCCCATTTTGACGCGTCGAAGAGTGAATCTCCGGGCGCTGAATCCACATGCGCGTCAATGAAAAGGACGTTGTTGCGAGGTCCATGCCGGAACGGGCCGACCCTGCGAACGTATATGGCCAGGGGATCGGACTCGACATCCTTGCCGAGAAGATGATGCTGATTCCACACGTCGTACACGCCGGCCGACTGTTTCAGGTTCCATGACTGAACGCTCTTGGCGATGCTGTTGTCGCGGTCGTCGGTGAACTCCGTCAGGTACATCATCCGATCGGGAAAGCGGATTCGAGCGACAGGGCCGGCGGGCCGGCGGTCCGCCCGGTCAAGCTGATAGCCGCCGGCATCCACCGGAATGTGAATGCCGTTGATCACGTAATGAACCTGGTGGTTCGGATTCGGATGCGCGGGGTCGAGATACACCGGCGACGCGAGTTGATCCGGCGGTCCGTTGACCAGGTATCTCCGAACGGCCTCAATCCAGGGAATATACTCGTACCCGGACAGCCGATCGTACCACGGCGCGATTCCCTCACGAGGAACCACGTCGAACCAGTCAACGGAGTACCCCGCGACGCCGAAGGCGACCTGGCGCAGATTGCTCCGGCACTTGATGTCGCGGCTCTGTTCCCTCGCCCGATGCAGCGCGGGAAGCAGCAACGCCGTGAGGAGCGAAACGACGCTCATCACGACAAGCAGTTCCAGCAACGTGAACCCGAAGCGCGATTCTGAAGGACGGTGCCCGCTCCTACTCAATCCTCTCACGCCTGCTCCGATCTGCGGCCCGAAGGAATCTATCCCGCCGGAGATTCGCCGGGACCCACATGTACGGTCACGATCAGCGGCGGCGCGCCGGGCACTTCAACAATGACGTACGACGCGCCAGTTGCCTCGGAGGAGGCCGAAACCGTCGGTCGAGCCTCGTAACGACGGCTGACACCGGCCTCGATCCGACCTTCAGTGATCAAGCGCCAGTTCTCCGGCTCCACGGTGATACCGGGACCCGCTCGATCCACAAACAGGCTGGGAGGCTCATTCGAAAGCGCCGTGAGCGATACGTCAATCTCGGCCGATCCTCCGGGTCTGAGGTCCACGCGACGGGTTGACGATCGGAGTTCGACCGTCGCTCTCGCTTGCCCGTCGAGCACGAATATGGTTTGATCGCCGGTTGACCAGGTGACCAGCGCCTGTGTGGACTTCGACCCGCTCTGATACATGCCCATTTCCAGACGAAAGAAGCCGGACTCTCCTGGTTCGATGGGGTCCACACTCGACTCGTACACTGTGCATGAGCAGTCCGTTTCAATCTTCTCGATGGTGATGTTCGAGCCGGCATCGTTGCGGAACTCGAAGCGGTGTGAAACGTAGATCGGGAGTTGGCCGAACACCAGCGGCTCCGCGGCGCGTTGCGGGTCTCGGAAGCCTGGGAGAGTCGGTTGAGCACCTCCCAGGATCATCCAGGCTGCGGACCCCGCGACGGCGACCGCCACGACGGTCATCACCTTGAGGCACAGACCCCGGTTCGCGTGCTGCGTGCTGTCAGAGAACGCCAGGTCGCGAGTGTGATCGGTCATGCTCAACCTCCGCTCCGGGCGCGACGGCGAAACACGATGACGCCCGCTGCAAGAACCAGGCCGGCGGTGAGCGCGATGGCGGCCCGGCCGGCCCAGCGCAGCGCGTCGCTTCGAAGCGGTTTGAGATCGACTTGAGCCAGGGCCGGCTCGATCAACGGCGTGGAAGCGGCCAGGAGAGATTCCATCTCGTGTGCACTGATCTCGTGGCGGATTGGTTCGGCCACCTCGTGCAAGACACCATCGGCGTAGATCAGGTTCCGGCCGAGTTTATACGAAATGCCCAGGCGGGCGTCGGCCACGTCCGTACCGTCGGGAAGGCCGTCGAGCGAGATGGTAAACAGGTCATCGCTGATCTCAGGATTCAGGTCGATGGCCTCCAGGCGCATCGTCGCCGGATACTCGGTCCACTTCAGAGTCTCGCCGCTCGGTTCGGCCATCCGCGTGAGCATCCTGATCTCCCGTGGCATCCAGACTCCCTCGATCTGCTCCGCCTTCGCCACCTCGTATCCCATGATGTAGCGGGAGTCATCGGTCTCGCGCTGCTCCTTTGTCTGGTAGACGCGGATCTCGGTGCCGACCATGAGCCACTGTCGCTGCGGATCGAAGTCGTAGATGTAGGTGTTGCCCACGCCGCCCCATGGACCCTCGATGCGGACGCGAACGAGATCAGCGCCGCTGTCGTTGACGAGATCAATGTGAATGGGGGTTTCCGGATTGGCGATCGCCGCGCTCGGTGGGATTGGCGGGAACGCGTCGGACCACGGATAATGATTGCGAAGACCTAGTACCGTGTCGATCTCATCCAAATGATCAACGTTGTCCCGATCGAAAGAGAAGCTGACCACGTGTGTGCTGTTTTCGAGCCGATGCTGATGACCGCTGGATTGCGTCCCATCCCAGCACGCCACGTGAACAATGTCCGTGTCCTTCCCATGATCCAGTGAGAAGAGCATCTCCTGGCGAAACCGTCCGGTCCCGTCCGAGAGGCGCCGTCGCACTTTGCGTGCGTCGATGACCCCGGACACCTCATAGTGATAGGTGATGGACGACTCGACGCTGTAGATGGACCGCAGAGATTCGGATTGACGCAGCGCTTCAGCAAGGCCGGCGCGGTCAGGAGGCGTCCGCTGCGTGAACTGAGCCTCGGACGCGCGCATGCCAAGCAAGATAACGCAGGCGAAAAAGGGGACTCCGGCGAATGATGCGAGTTTATCTGGTTTCACACCGTCCTGCTCCCAGGAAGAGAACCGCGAGAGGCATCAGGTCGGCGCGCCGCATGGGAAGAGCACGCACTCGCCCACCCAGGTGTTGCCGATGCACCACCCCATCTCATCGCAGACGCCCCTGAGTTTGTCGCCGCAATAGATTGACTGGCTCGAGTCCGGGGCGCACTCCTCGCTCGGATGCCAGACACATGTCTGCGAGATCCAGGCGGGGATGTTGCAGCGGTTGCACCAGGTGCCCGGCGCCTTGTTGATGCAGTCCCCGACGGGAGTGTTGCAGCGGCTTCCAGGAATGATCCAGCATTCCCGATTCGGCAGCTGGGCGGTGGATGCTTCGGCGACCCAAACCGCAACGATCGCAGTCAGGGCGGCCAGGGTGGCCGGTGCAGCCTTGCCGCGACGGGATTCCTCACCGACACATCCTCCGTACCGTGATGTTCTTGAATCAGCCATGGTTCCACCTTTCTGCTCGTGAACTGACTTGGCGCAGTAACGCGACACGCGAAGCAGGCGATGCTCAGGAGAACCACTTGTACGAGGAGTTTACCTCCCCCCCCCCGTGGGAGTCAACCGAAATTAATCCAAATATCGCGGATTACGCGCCGACGATCCCACAACTTGACAGCCGGCTGCCGACCTTGTCGGTGCTCAAGCGCCGCGGATCAGAGCGATGCTGGCGGTGTGGCCGTGAAGGAAGGTGGAATTGCCCACGGGGCCGATCTCGCCGGCGGCGGAGAAGCCCGCGAGCGGGAGGCCGGGCATGGCGCGGCGGATCGTTGCCGCGTCGTGGTCCGCCTCCGAGAACAGGTGCGAGCCCCGCCCGTTGCAGGTGAAGAGCAGCCCCGCGAGCGCCGGGTCGTCGAACTGCTGGGCCGCGAGGAGCATTTCGAGGTCTTCGTGGGCCGTCTGCGCGTCGCGAACGTGAAACTGCACGGTCTGGCCGACGCGGACGAGGTCGCTCACCGCGAGCAGGCCGTGGTCCTGATCCACGCCGATGACGTTGCGCACGAGGAAGTCGCCCCGGCCGAAGTGCTCGCGGTACTCGCTCACCACGCGGCCGACGAAGAGCCCCTTGTCCTGGATCAGGCGGCGCTCGTGGTCGGAGAGTTCGACGGCGAGTTCCTGAAACGCGGCCATGGCGGGCTTGCCGCCGAGCGACTCGATGACGTTGCGGCGGGCGCCGGTAATGACGAGTGGTCGGCCGATGGGCCGGCAACCCTGGCTGACAAGCGTCTCGATGCGCGTGGCGCCGAGGAAACTCAGGCCGATGAGCCCGCCGTTGCGGATCTCGTCGTTGCGCAGGAGGCGGTTGTCGCCCGCCTGCCGGCCGGCGGAGGCGATGCCGCCGAACATCGGGGCGGCCGCTTCGTCGGGCGAGCGGCTGAGTGCTTCGGACAGGGCGGGAAGGAGCCCCATGAGGGGCGTGAAGGGGTCGGCCAGCAGCAGCACGCCGCGGAGGTCCGGCCGGTCCGCCTGCAGCGCCGTCCGCAGACGAGCGGGATCGTCCTTGGAGCGCGGCCAGTCGATGTCGCTGTCGCTGAAGGTGTGCAGTTCGACGCCGGGCAGGGCCAGCGCGAGGATGACGAGGCCGGGCTGATTCTCGAACTCGTGGTCGTTGCCCACGACGCTCACGCCCGTGCAGCCGATGAGGGCGGCCGGCGCGAGGAGGTCGTAGATGGAGGAAGTAATGAGGTCGATGCGCGGGACGTGGTGGCCGCTGGCGAAGACGATGGCGAGATCGGTCCGCCCGCCCATGCGCGCCGCCACATGCGCCGCCGCCTCCGCCACGGCCGCCTCGGTGTCGGCGAGGTTGCTCACGTGGCAGGCGGCCTTGCAGGAGTCGTCGGGCATGGGTGCTGGATCGTAGCCGATTCGCTGCGCGCGGTTCGTCGGGGCGTCAGTCGTCGCTGGGCGATCTCGCTCTCGTCGTCATGGCCGTGGAGAGTCTGTTCCGCGCGTTCCCGGGGCGCAGACCCTGCGGTGCATTGATGCAAAGCCCCCACCCCGGCCCTCCCCCGCAGAGCCGGGCGAGGGAGAGTGGATTCCCGCCTGCGCGGGAAGAGCGAAATCGCGATCGCCCTGTCAGTCGTCGCGCGTCGGCCGTCGGCGGCGCTGCTTGGCCTCGCTGCGCGCTTTCTTCTCGCGCAGGCGGCGCTGCACGGCGGCGCGGCCGGGTTTCGTCGGCCGCCGCGGCCGCGGCGCGATGCGCGCCTCGACAATCAACGCCCGGAGCACGTCGAGACACGCCTGGCGGTTGCGCGCCTGCGACCGGTACTGGCCCGAGGTGAGAACGAGTTCATCCTCCTTCGTGATCCGCCCCCCGGCGAGGATGCGCAAGCGGTCCAGCGCGCGCCCGGAGAGGCGGCCGGGCGCGCCGAGCACGCTCACCGCCAGGCGCAGTTCCATGCGCGTGCTCACCTTGTTGACGTTCTGTCCGCCGGGACCGCCGGAGCGGCTCGCGGAGAAGCGCACCTCCGATTCGTGCACTCTCAGGCCGGGCGCGAGCTCGAGCGAACCGCCGGATGAACAGGATTCGTCGCCATCCCGGGCGTCCATGAAGTCCTCCGCTCAACGCTGCCGATCATGGTCGGCGGCGGCGGTTGACTCTACTCTTGTCGGTCTGCTTCCTCTTCACCGGAGCCGCACATGCCCGTCCGAACCGTCCTGCACGCTGCCCTTATGCTCTCTGGAATGGTGGCCTGCGCTTCGGCGGCGTCGGCGCGCCAGGAGGGCGGGCAGGAGTCCGGGGCGGAGCGGTCGCTCGAGGCGCTCGCCGACGAGGCGCGCGTCCGCGTCCGCGCGACGGCGGGGGCGTGGTACGCGGCTCTGAGCGGAGAGGCCCGGTTCGGCTCCCCTGCCGCGGCAGGAAACCTGAGCGTCGAGAGTTTCCTCGACCTCGAAGACAACGAGGCGGCTTTCGCCGGCGACGTGGCTCTCTTCATCGACGACCGCTGGTTCGTGCAGTTGAGCGCGTTCGACTTCGCGACCGAAGCGGCGACGCTCGCGCCGACGGGCTTTCGCGTGCATGGCGCCGCCTTCGCCGCGGGCACGGCATTGACGAGCGACCTCGGCCTCACGAGCGCTGCGGCGAGCGCGGGCTACGACTTTTTCGGCAACCTCTACGAGCACTTCGTCCCCGGCGGCAACGCCTCCGGGCATCACGTTGACATCCGCGCGCACCTGCTCGGCGGCGTGCGCGGGCTGAACATCGATCATCGCCTCGCCATCACGGGCGGGCCGACGCCCGTCTTCGACGAGTGGGCCGCGACCATCGGCGGCGGCCTGCGCCTGGGCATCGGCGTCGGACCCGACTTCGCCGGGCGGAACCGCTGGGACGTGGATTTCATCATCACCTACGGCCTCGGCGGATCGAGTGAAGCCGATCTCTCGACGGTTGATCTGGCCTTCGGCATTCACTACACAGTGGTCGATCACTTCGCGCTGGTGCTCGGCTACCGTCAGATCGACTTTGATTTTGACGCCGAGGACGCCGCGCAGCCCTACCGCTACGACGGCCGCCTCGCGGGGCTGTTCTTCGGCGGGGAGTTGAAGTTCTGAGAACGTGTGTCAAGGCTGCAGGGTGCTCTGGTCGAAGCGAGGCTTCGCGAGCGCGGGCCACGCCGTCGCGCTGCTGACGCACGAACCAGTATGGTCGGTCGGCGGCGCCGTCGCGTGGCCTTCCTGTCGCAAAGCCTCCCTCCAAACCACGGCGCCATCGAAACCATACCTGCTCTGAGGTAGCCGGTTTGCGACTCCGCGCAGCGAGTGAGCCCCGCTGGGGCAGGTGCAACCCATTAATCACTGCCCGGAACTGGCGCCGAGCCAGCGCGCATGCGACGAATCTCAACTACCCTCCACGGAGGTTTCCCGCGAGCAGGCTTCGATGAAACTTCGGCCCACCATCTCCGCAGCCAAT
This sequence comes from Phycisphaerae bacterium, assembly GCA_039794345.1. Taxonomy (GTDB): domain Bacteria; phylum Planctomycetota; class Phycisphaerae; order Phycisphaerales; family UBA5793; genus UBA5793. The sequence continues at coordinate 11,754 of JBDIVQ010000070.1, forward strand.
CTGTTCTGAAACGGCACAGATCTCAACGCAGCGTTGTGGAATCCGCTTGCTATCCGGTATGATATGAGGATGCGTGCCTGACCGGCCGCCAAAGGCGGGCTTGTGACGGGATGCCACGCCGCAGTTCAGTCTTGGCGACGAACCGGCGGGTTGCCGCCAAAGCACGCCTTGACCCTTGCGTGTGAACGAACTTGGCGCCGATGAACTACTCGGTAGGGGAGGTTCTGATATGAGTTGCAATCACATGTATCTCTCAGCGATCGGCATGGTGGTGCTGGGCAGCGCTGTGTTTCAGCCCGTCGCACGTGCGCAGTGCGATCCGGCAGAGATCGCCAAACTCCTTGCCTCCGACGGCGCGGCGAGCGACGGTTTCGGCAAGTCTGTCTGCCTCAGCGGCCTCACCGCCGTTGTCGGGGCATACGGCGACGATGACCGCGCCCTCAATGCCGGCGCGGCATACATCTTCGAGAAGATTGGCGGCGTGTGGACCGAGCGGGCCAAGCTTCTCGCCTCCGATGGCGCGGCGGGGGACCGGTTCGGCGTCTCCGTCTCGATCTGCGGCGAAACCGCTCTCGTGGGCGCACACGGCGATGACCGCGGCTCAGCCGTCGGCGCGGCGTACGTCTTTGAGAGGGTCGGCGGAGCGTGGATCCAAACCGCCAAACTTCTCGCCTCCGACGGCGCGGCGGGCGACTTTTTCGGCGTTTCCGTCTCTCTCAGCGGCGACGCCGCCATTGTGGGGGCATCCAGGGACGATGATCGCGGTGCCGACTCCGGCTCGGCATACATCTTCGAGAAAGTTGGCGGCGTGTGGACGCAGATTGCCAAACTCCTCGACTCCGATGGCCAGTTCTACGACTGGTTCGGTGGATCCGTCTTCCTGAACGGCCATTCCGCGATAGTGGCGGCCGCAGGCGACGCCGACCGCGGCTCCGACTCCGGCTCGGCTTTCATCTTTGCGAAGGTTGGCGGCGTGTGGTCACAGACCGCCAAGCTCCTCGCTTCCGACGGCGAGTACTACGACCTGTTCGGCAGTTCCGTGTCGCTCAACGGCGAAGTCGCCATCGTGGGGGCCATCGGCGACAACGACCGCGGAGCTGACTCCGGCTCAGCGTACGTCTTCCAGAAGGTGGGCGGCGTGTGGATCGAGGCGGCCAAACTCCGCGCCTCCGACGGCGCGGGGTTCGACGAATTCGGGCGCTCCGTCTCCATCATTGGCGACACCGCCGTCGTGGGGGCACACCAGGACGACGACCGCGGTAATCTCTCCGGCTCCGCGTACATCTTCAAGAAGGTCGGGGGCGTCTGGACCGAGGGGGCCAAACTCTTCGCCTCTGATGCCGCGAGGGAGGACTATTTCGGCCACTCCGTTTCCATCGACGGCAACGCCGGCATCGTCGGGGCACTTGGGAAAAGCGACCTCGGCATCTACTCCGGTGCTGCTTATGTCTTCGATCTCAATTGCGGCCCGACCCTGCGCATGGTCGGCAGATGTCCTGGGCGTACTGACTTCGTGCTGGAAGGCGCGACGGCTGACGGGCGCGTGGCCTTCCTCTATGCCCGCGGACCGGGCAGGCTGCGCGTGCCCGACGGCAATCCCTGCGCCGGAACCCGGCTGGGGCTCGACGCCACGACGCAACTCGCCAGTGTCGTTCGCGCCGACGGGGCCGGCACGGCTTCGCTGCCGGCCAATGTCCCCGCCGGCGCGTGCGGGCGAGTGTACGTTCAAGGGCTCGATCTCGAATCGTGCGGGACGACGAACGTGGTGTTGGTGAACTGAGCAGCCCTCGGTGGTTTGCCCTTCGGCTTCGCTCAGGGTCTGTGACAGTGCCTCATTGCGCGCATCGAGCTCCGAATCCCTACTTGGATCGGCGGGTCCGGGGCGTTAGACTCCCTGCCATGTTCAACGTCCTCAAGCAGTGGGTCGCTGTCGTCGCGGGCGGAATCCTCGCCTGGCCGGTGGCGACGTGGGCGCTTTACGGCCTGCGCACGAGCGACGGCCGCATCGGTTCGCCGCTGACGCTGGCGGAGCCGTTTCTTTTCGCCATCGGCGTCTCGATCGGCGCCGCGGTCGCCTTTGCCCTGATCTCCCTCGTCGTAGGCCGGGTGACGAACCGCTACACGGGGATGCTCATGTACGGCCTGTGCTGGGTGATCGTGGCTCGAAGGGGCACGCCGATCGACTCGATCCTCCGACACATCGACGACCTCGGCGGGGCGTTCGGCCGGGCCTACTGGTTCTTCGCGATCGAGACGCTCTTCTGGTCCGTGCCCGTCGCGATGATGATGGCCCTGCACGTGCGGCTGAGTCCGAATCAGTATCCCCTTCAGGAGAACCGTTTCAGCCCGTCGAGCATCAAAGCCCTGTTATGCAACATCATGCTGGGCGTGGCGCTGGGGTGGGTCTTTCTGCGCACCGAAGACAAGGGGCAGACGGTCTTCGGCTTCACGGCCGGGTGCGCGATGGCGACGATGGTGACGCGGCTGATCTGGCCGAGTTGCAACGCGTCGATTCTCTTTGTCGTGCCGGCGGCGGTGGGGGTGGTCGCGGCGGTCAGCACGGCGGTGCTGGGTTCGAGCGATGCGGTGGCGCGTCTCGCGGCGGGGAATTTCTGGGCGCTCGGGCGACTCACGCCCCTCGACGCGATCGCGGCAGGGACGTTCGGAACCGCGATCGGCGTCGGCCTGGCACGGAGTTTCGGAGCCGAGCATCATCCGGCCACAGGCGAAGTCGCGCCGGCGTAATGCGTTTTTCGCCCCCGGCCAAAGCCTTAGAAACGCCCGCAACGGGCGGGCTGCGGGCGAATTCATGGACGCTTCGGCCCATTTGTACTAGCATCGCCTGAGGCTGCGCCGTCGGCCTTGCATCGTCAGCGTGGGACGCGGCACAACAGGAGTCTTGCATGAACGCACCAACCGCCCGAGGTACGCCCGCGGTGGCCACCCTCGAATCGCCCATGGCCGACGTCCAGAGCCTTGCGGACTCACGCCGCCTGCCCATCGACAAGGTCGGCGTCAAGAACGTCGTCTACCCCATCACCCTGCGCACCCCCTGCGGCAAGCCGCAGACCACCGTCGCCACCATCGACATGTACGTCTCCCTGCCGCACGACCGCAAGGGGACGCACATGAGCCGCTTCCTCGAGGCCCTCAACGAGCACCGCGACTGCATCCGACCCGAGCAGATCATCTCGATGTGCCAGGATCTCCGCGAGCGCCTCGACGCGAAAGAGGCCCACGTGCGCGTCGAGTTCACCTACTTCATCGAGAAGTTTGCGCCGGTCTCGAAAGCGCCGGGGCTGATGGACTATCGCGTGACCTTCGAGTGCGCGAGCAACGGATTCGACGACTTCGTAATGAAGGTGGCGGCGCCGGCGGCGAGCCTGTGTCCGTGCTCCAAGGAGATCAGCAAGTACGGCGCGCACAACCAGCGCTGCGAGATCACCGCCGAGGTGCGATTCAAGGGCGAGGTGTGGATCGAAGATGTCGTCAACATCCTCGAGAAGTCCGCGAGCGGCGAGTTGTATTCGATCCTCAAGCGCCCCGATGAGAAGTTCGTCACCGAGGCGGCCTACGAATCACCCAAGTTCGTCGAGGACATCGTCCGCGACGCGGCCACGGCTCTCAACCGCGACGAGCGCATTCTCTGGTACCGCGTGCGCAGCGAGAACTTCGAGTCGATCCACAACCACAACGCTTATGCCGAGATCACGCGCGACAAGCGTGAGACCTGATCCGTCATGTCCGCGTTCGAGCCGATGGCAGCGCTGGCGGCGGTCGCGATTCTCGCGGTGCTGTCGGCTTTGCTGCTGCGCTGGGCGGGTCTGGCGCGTGCGGCCGTCGCGGGCGGACTGGTGGCCGGCGCACTGGCGGGATCGACGCTCTTCGGGCGCATGGCGCCGGACCGGCACGAGCGGTTTTTCGTGGGCGGAGTCGAGCAGCGCGAGGCGGTCGACAATCTTCGCGGCCTTCACGGTTCAGCGCTCAAGGCCCTCGAAGCGGTTGATGTTTCGCAGGCAGCCGTCGATGAAATGCGCGCCGCGCAGCGCGACGAGATGGCCGCAGCGCTGGAGGCGCACGCGCAGGCGCTGGAGGCGCACCAGGGATCGCGGCTGTGGCTGTGCGGCACTTTGGCGCTGGCGCTCGTCGTCGCCGCCATACCCCGCGCCCCGCGCCGGGGCGCGTGGGGCGAGAGCCTCTTTGCGGCCATGTGGATGCTGCTGGTCACCTGCGCGATCGTCGGGCTGGCGGTCGTGTTTGTCTTTGACGGCTCGCGCCTCAGCGCCATTGCGATGGGCCTCTCCTTTGCCGCGCTGGGCACGACGGTAGTTCTGCCGCTGCGCGCCGGCGAAGCGACCTCGGCCGCGGTGGTCATCGTCTCGGCCCAGGTGCGCGACCGGCTCATCGACGTGGCGTTTGTCGTGTGGTTCATCTGTTTCAATGGTGCCGTGGCGGCGGTGGTCGCCACCGAGTACGCCGGCGCCGCGCGCTTGCTCGGGACGAGCAGCAGCATGCTGCCCGCCGCAATCGTCCTCGGTCTGGCGGCGCGATTCCTCCCGACGAAATGGCGCTACGCGCTGCGGCTGATCGTGCTGCCCGCGGCGCTGACGGCCCTGCTGCTGGTCAATGTCGATCTGCTCACCTCGGCCATCATCGGCCCGCTCATCCTCGCGATCATCGTCGGAGGCGACGCCCGCTGGCTGGGGCTGGCGAGCGCGCTGCGCTGGCTCGGCTGGCCGTGGCGCGAGGCGTGGACGGCGACAATCCCCCTCATCGACGTCGGCCCCCTCCAGGCCGCGCTCGGCGGCGTCTTCTTCCTCGCCGGCTGGATCAGCGCTCCGCTCTTCACCTGCGTCATCGTCGCCGCCATTGTCTGCGACGTCGCCCAGCCGCTGCGCCCGAAACTGCTGACTATCCTCAACACTGAGCAAGAGGATGAGAAGACGCCCGCCGAGCGCGATCGAGAGTGACGTGGAGCGAATTGCAACCGGCGCTATCCCGCAAGGCTCCAGGGCCCCATGTCCGATGCAACTGGATTTCTTTTGGGACTTTGAGTCTTGGGGGTTCGCCTCCGGTTCTCGAGTCAGGCAGGCAAGGACGAAAGTACCACACCCATGACAAACGCGATCATCCTCGGCGGCGGCATGGTGGGCGGGGTGATGGCGATGGACCTCGCCGGCGATGATCGCTTCCAGGTCACCGTCGCCGATCATCGCGATGAAGTGCTGGCCCGCCTTGCGCAGCGCGCGCCCGGCGCGAAGACGATTGAGGCCGACCTGTCAGACGCGGCGGCGGTGCAGCGCCTCGTCCGCGATTGCGACATCGTCCTCGGCGCGCTGTCGAGCACCATCGGCTTTCAGACGCTCCGGGCCGTGATCGAGGCGGGCAGGAACTACTGCGACATCTCCTTCATGCCTGAAGATGCGCTCGACCTTGATGACCTCGCACGGGAGCGCGGCGTCACAGCCGTGGTTGATTGCGGCGTCGCGCCGGGAATGTCCAACATGTTCGTCGGCTGGGCGCAGTCGCAACTCGACGTCGTCGAGTCCGTCGCGATCTACGTCGGCGGCCTGCCCCGCGAGCGCACTTGGCCCTTTCAATACAAGGCGGGTTTCTCACCGGCGGACGTGATTGAGGAGTACACGCGCCCCAGCCGCATCGTCGAGCACGGCCGGATGGTGGTGCGCGAGGCGCTGAGCGAGCCGGAACTCCTGGACTTTCCCGGTCTGGGGACGCTCGAAGCCTTCAACACCGACGGCCTGCGCAGCCTGGCGACGACGATCAAGGCCGACCGCATGGTGGAGAAGACGCTGCGCTACCCCGGGCACATCGAACTGATGCGCGTGCTGCGCCACCTCGGACTCTTCAGCCATGACGCCATCGAAGTCGGGCCGCAGCGCATGAGGGTGCGGCCGATCGACGTAACCACGGCCCTGCTCTTTCCGAAGTGGACCTACCAGCCGGGCGAAGAGGATCTGACGGTGATGCGCATCATCGTCGAGGGCGCGCGAAACCGCAAGCGATTTCGTCACACTCTGGATCTCAATGATTCGTTCGATCGCGCGAGCGGCTGCACGTCCATGTCGCGCACCACGGCCCTGCCGAACACGATCATGGCGCGGCGCATCGTCGAAGGGCGCTTCAAGCGGCCGGGGGTGAATCCGCCGGAGTTCATCGGCCGCGAGCCGGGGCTCTTTGAAGACGTGGTGGCGGAGTTGCGCGCGCGCGGCATTGACTATGCCATCAAGTCAGAGGCGATCGGATGACGGCCGCGTTTCTCGAATCCCGCCAGCGCCGCGCCGAGCGCGACCGCGATGAGGTCGCGAGGTTCATCGAGACGATCGACCGCCTGCGCGACCTGAACGTGATTGCCCGGACGCTCGTCGAGGGCTTGACGCAGGGGCGGCACGCGACGCCGCAGCGCGGCGGCTCGACGGAGTTCTTCGACTACCGCATGTACGTCGCGGGCGACGACGTCCGCCGCGTGGACTGGAAACTCTACGGCCGGACCGATCGGCTCTACGTCCGCCGCCACCGCCAGTTCGCCGACCTGACGGTGCAGATCATCCTCGATTGCTCCGCGTCGATGGGCTTCGCCGGATCGATCGGGCGCCTGAGCAAGCATCGCTATGCCTCGATGCTCGCGGCGGCGCTGGCGATGATCACCATTCGCCAGGGGGATCGCGCCGCGCTGGCGCTGGCCGGCGAGACGCTCGTCGGCGCCCTGCCGCCGGGCGGGACGATCGAGCACCTGCACCGGCTCATTCACGCGATCGAGGCGGCGCCTCCCAAGGGGCAGACCGGTCTGGTCGAGTGCATCCCGATGGCGCAGCATCTGATCTCGCGCCGGCGACTCGTCGTGCTGCTGAGCGACTTCCTCATCGAGCCGGCCGAGTTGCAGCGCAGCCTCTTCCCCCTCAGGCACCAGGGCTGCGAAGTGATGGCGATCCAGATCCTCACGCCCGAAGAGATCGACCTGCGCGGCCTCGGCGGGGGTCGTTTCATCGACGACGAGACCGGCCTGAGCGTGCGCTCCCACGCCCCGACCATCGCGAGCGACTACACCCGGCTGATGCGCGAGCACCTCGCGACGCTGCGGCGCGACTTCACGAACCGCGGCATGGCGTTTCAGAGCGCGATGACGACGGACTCGCCCCTCGACGCGCTCCGCCGCGCCCTGCGCGCCGGCGGCTGGCGGCGATGAGCAGCGTCAGACAATCTGTGGCTGCCGTCGCCGGCGATCAACCTTTCCGCGCGCCCATGGACCGCCCTCGTACAATCACCCATGTCCGACCTGTGGGAAGAGAAGCGGGCCGAGGCGCATCGCAGGGTGGAGCCGCTCGCGGTACGGATGCGGCCGCGCACGCTCGATGAGTTTGTCGGGCAGGAGCATTTTCTCGGGCCGGGCAAGTTGCTGCGGCGGATGCTCGACGCGGATCGTCTGACGTCGCTGCTGCTCAGCGGTCCGCCGGGGACGGGCAAGACGACCCTCGCCGAGGTGCTGGCGCGGACGACGCGCAGCCGCTTCGAGCGCGCCAACGCGGCGATGGTGGGCGTCAAGGATGTCCGCCGCGTCATCGAAGAGGCGAGCCGGGCCATCGAACTTTCCGGCGCCCGGACCGTTTTCTTTCTCGATGAGATTCACCGCTTCAACCGCGCGCAGCAGGATGTGCTCCTCGCCGACGTGGAGCGGGGGACGATCATCCTCATCGGCGCGACGACGGAGAATCCCTACTTCGCCGTCAACTCGGCGCTGGTGAGCCGCAGCACCATATTTCGATTCGAGCC
>JBDIVQ010000071.1:0-19292 GCA_039794345.1 Phycisphaerae bacterium
GCGTACATCCCCGCCATGATGGCGAGCAATGCCTGCGCGGTGCAGATGTTGCTCGTCGCCTTCTCGCGCTTGATGTGCTGTTCGCGGGTCTGGATGGCCATGCGCAGCGCCGGGCGGCCGGTGGCGTCGCGCGAGACGCCGATGATCCGCCCGGGCAGGCGGCGCACATACTGCTCGCGCGTGGCGATATACGCCGCGTGCGGCCCGCCGCCGCCCATCGGCACGCCGAATCGCTGCGTGCTTCCCACGGCAATGTCCGCCCCGAACTCCCCCGGCGCCTTGAGCAGCGTCAGCGCCAGCGGATCGGCCGCGACGACGAGCAGCGCCCCGGCCGCGTGGGTTGCCTCGGCGAGTGTCGAGTGATCTTCGATGCGCCCATCCGTCGTCGGATACTGCACCAGCACGCCGCAGAAACCCGCCGACTCAAGGCCGTGCTGTCTGCCGGTGAAGTCGATCGCGCCGGGATTGCCGACGACGAGTTGCACACCCATCGACCTCGCGCGCGTCTTCACGACGGCGATAGTCTGCGGATGGCAGTGATCGGCGACGAAGAAGGCGCGGCGGTCGCCGCTGCTCCCGCCCGCCACGGCGAAGCACATCGCCATCGCTTCCGCCGCGGCCGTCGCCTCATCGAGCAGCGAAGCACCCGCGAGCGGCAGGCCGGTCAGGTCCGCGATCATCGTCTGGAAGTTGAGCAGCGCTTCGAGGCGCCCCTGCGAAATCTCCGCCTGGTAGGGGGTGTACTGCGTGTACCACCCGGGATTCTCCATGATGTTGCGGAGGATGACCGGCGGCGTGATGCAACCGTGGTACCCCATCCCGATGAAGGAGCGGTTGACTTCGTTCTGATCGGCGACGGTGCGGAGTTCGGCGAGGAGGTCGAACTCGCTCCGCGCTTTCTCGATGTTCAGCGCCCGCTGCAACTGGATTGTCTCGGGGACGATCGCGCCGCTGAGCGCATCAAGCGAATCGAAGCCGAGGCTTCTCAGCATAGCGTCGATCTCGTCGCCGCTGGGGCCGATGTGCCGGTCGGCGAAGACATCCGTCGGCGCGAGCGCGGCATCGCATGATCCAGCAGGCGTCTGAGGCTCATGTGGCTTGGTCATGGGTGGTTCAACGGAGAGGGGGCGTGTCGAGGCGATGGTCGGCGGCATGGGAAAAGCGGGGTCCTGGGAGGAGAAAGTCGAGCGGCAGAGGGGGATCCCACCGATCGCGGCGCCTCAGCCGGCCGTATCATAGCAGAGCCCGACTGAGGTCCGGCCCCTCGGGTCCTTCCCCGACAGCAGAATCGGGTTCTGGCCCGCGCACCCCTCCCCATCGGCGGACCGATGCAACGAGGCGCCTCTCCGGCTGTAGGCGTCAGGGCACTCCATCGTTTTCGACGGGAAGGTCTCGTATCATCCTCGCTCCGCTTCGCGGCCGCTCTTCACTCCTCTTTCGAAGGACTTTCGCTTCATGCACCATGCACCTGATCGTCGCCGGCATACGTGGCGTCACCTTCGCGGCGCCCTCGTCACTCTCCTGGTCGCCATGTTCGCCGCCGCCGCGCCGCGCGCGTCGGCGCAACCCGAGACGGCGACGCCCGCGGCCGACGCTTCCGCGATGCAGGGCTGGATCGACGCCCACGGCGACGTGGATATGCCGGCGATCCTCAACTCGCTCGATCCCGACGTCCGCGCCTACATCGCCCACATCACCACCCTCGCCAATCCCTTCTTCGAGGGCCGGGCGCCGGGCACGCACGGCAACCGCGTAGCCGCGGAGTACATCGAGTTCTGGTTCCGGCACTTCGGCCTCCAGCCCGCCTTCCCCGAGTACGACTCCGAGGGCAATGCCGTCGGCGACGGCTCGCACTGGGTCAGTTACCGTCAGCCCTTCGACATGCCCGGCGGCATGGAGGCGATCACTCAGCAACTCTCCTTCGCCGACGTCAACGCCGCCCGCGCCGATCTTGAGCCGGGGCGGGAGTTCACCGCCCTGGGCGTCGGCGATGGGGAGGTGAGCGGACCGCTCTCCTTCGTCGGCTACGGCATCGCCGCCGGCCCGGATGGACAGGACCACTTCGGCGACATCGATCTCACCGGCCGCATCGCGCTGCTGCTCAACTGGGAGCCCAGCGACGCGGCCGGCCGCAGCAGGTGGAACGGCGGAAAGGACGGATGGAGCGAACACGCGAACCTCCAGACGAAACTGCTCGAAACCGCGCGGCGCGGCGCCGTCGGCATCATCCTCATCAACCCGCCCGGCACGCGCGACGGCCGCACGCATGACCTCCTCGCCGCCTCGGAGTCCTCCTGGCGCCGCGTCGGCGTGCCCGTTGTCCACCTTTCGATCCCCGCGGCGGACCGGCTCCTGTCTCGCATCGGCGCGCGGAGCCTCAGCGACCACAAGCAGGCCGCCGACGCCGACGACTTCAAGGCCACGCACTACGGCGACCAGACAACCGCGACCATCAAAGTCGAACTGCGGCGCACCCAGAACCCGACCGACAACGTCGGCGGCGTGCTGCTCGGCCACGGCGACCTCAAGGACCAGTGGATCATCATCGGCGCGCACTATGACCACGTCGGTTACGGCTACTTCGGCAGCCTCTCCGGGCGCGCCGCCGTCGGGAGGATTCACCCCGGCGCCGACGACAACGGCTCGGGCACCTCGGCCGTCCTCGTCCTGGCCCAGCGCCTCAGCGCCGCCTATGCCGAACTCCCCGCCGATGCCAGCGTCCGCTCGATTCTCTTCATGACCTTCTCCGCCGAGGAGTCCGGGCTCAATGGCTCGCGCCACTACACGCGCAAGCCCACGCTCACCGCCGACCAGGTCAACATCATGCTCAATCTCGACATGGTGGGGCGGCTGCGAAACAACAGCGTGGAGGTGAGCGGCATCGGCAGCGCCGCGGGTCTGGCGGAGATCACGAAGACCTTCTTTGACGCCAGCGGGCTGCGCGTCGTCAGCCAGGAGAGCGGCAGCGGGCCGAGCGATCACGCGAGTTTCAACGCCGTCGGCATTCCCGTGCTCTTCTTCTTCACGGGTCTGCATGAGCAGTACCACCGGCCGACGGATGTCGCGTCGCTCATCAATCCCGTCGGCGCGGTGAAGATCGTCCGCCTGGCGCACGAACTGGCGATGCAGTTCGCCACGATGCCGGAGAAACTGGAGTTTCAGCGGACGGGGGGCGGATTCCGCCTCGACATGCTCGACCAGCCGCCCGGCGAAGGGGACGCGGACGCGGAGGAGCCGGCCCGGCCGATGGCCCGCTCGCGCGTGCGCCTGGGCATCCAGCCGAACTACAACGCCGAAACCACGGGCGTGCTCCTCGATGGGGTGACGGAAGGAACGTCCGCGGCCGCGGCCGGACTCAAGGCGGGCGATCTCATCCTCTCCTGGAACGGCGCGCCGGTCACCGATATCCGGGCCCTCATGACCGAACTGGCCAAGCACCAGCCCGGCGACAAGATCACGCTGGGGGTGAAGCGAAACGGCGAGATGATCAAGATTGAGGTCACCCTCGCCGCTCCGGCGGAGGAGGGGTGAGGGGGCCTGTCCCTCCCTTGGGGGGGAGGAGGCGGCCAAGTCGGCGGAGGTTGGATGCGCTCGCGCGGCTGGTCGATCTATGATCCACACAGCGGTGCACAGCCGATTTCGTGACGACATTCACACAGGAGCGACAATCCCATGACGATCTCACGCGCGACCTCCATCGGGCGTCTGTGTCTGATGTTTCTGCTGGCGGCGACCATCGCAGTTATCGGCTGCACGCAGCCGGGCAAAGGCGATTCTGAGCGGGTGAAGAAGAGGCCCGACCGCTCGGACCGCACGTCGGAGCGGATCATCCGCAAGGACCCTCCGCCGAATTCGTCGGAAGAGACCGAGTTGTGGCTGTTCGGCGTCTCGACGCCCGACCTCACCAAGCCGTTCAATGCGCGAGGCGTGCGCATCATCGTTGATCTGCGCACGATCAACACGCAGAAGTCGATCGGGTTCATGAAGTCGCTCGCGGAGCGCGACCTGGGTCTGGCGATCTGCCTGCGTTGGAAGAACAAGCAATTCGAGGGAGACCGTCCGCGCGGTCGTGAGAACTTCGACGTCCCGCCCACATCGCAGGAATCCTCGCGCGCACTGAGCCAGCTCCGGGACATTCTCGGCTCGGACGCCGCGAAGCGCATCGGAAGCCGGCTCTACGTCGAGATCTACAACGAGATCGGAGGCGGGCCGGGCCGCTATGCCCCGGAGCATCAGGACCAGATGATGGCCTTCGCCGACCGTCTCGTGCCCATCATCCGCAGCACGAACCCGGAGGCCAGAATCTGCGGGCCGGCGCTCAGCGGCCAGCAACTCCACCAGTATGGAAACGAGCCCGGCAACGCGACGAACCGCGTGAAGTCGGAGATGATTGAGAAGTGGATCAAGTGGACGGTCAAGAACGCTGACGTCACGGATGTTCACCTCAACGGCATCGAAGTGGACGATAAGTGGGCCGACACCGCGCTGTCGAACATGCGCGCCATTCTTGATGCCGAAGGTGGGCAGCACATTGGACTGGTTTCCCTGGAGTGGAGTTGCTCAGGCTATCCGAATCGAAATGACCCGGAGGGCATGAAGCGGTATATCCACACGCTCTGGGACACCATGAAGCGCCACAAAGTCCAGGTCGCGGCCTATACCTACTGGCCGTTGCTCAACATGCCCGAGGAGATGCGCGGCAAGACCAGCTGGGCCAGCGTCATCGGAGAGGACCAGAAACCCAATCAACCCGTTTGGGACGCTTTGGTGAGCATCGGCAACGCCGGAAAGTGAGCCGCAGACGGGCCGTCAGGCAAGCAGAGGCCCGCGACCGACCAGTCGCGGGCCTCTCTTTTCGGCGCGTTTGGCGCCAGATGCACTCGCGCCGCCTCAATCAAACCGATACACGAGCACGTTGCTCTTGGAGCAGTTCGTCGGGCAATACGCCTGGAACCGGATCGTGCGGCCTGAGGCGCCTGATTGAATGAAGCGGCGGATGACGGCCTGGCCGTCCGCCTCGGCGTACGCACCGCCCACAAGTTTCGGATCGGCGAGATCGAGCCGGATCATGTTGCACTCATCCACGCGCGAACTCCCCGTGCGGAAGTCGTAGTAGAGGATGACCCCGGCGCCGGGCAGCAGGCCGTCAACGGCGAAGCGGTTGATTCGGTCCACCTCGCCCGGCGACGGACCGGTCAGCGTGAGATTCGTCCCGAACCGCTCGAGCCGAAAGACGTCGCGATTGCGGTTCAGGTCGTTTTCGACGAGATTCGTGGCGACGCTGTCGAAGACGACCCACTTGCCGTTCCCGGAGATGAAGCCGTCCAGACTGGGTTGGTCGCCGATGCCGCCGATGCCGCCGCTGACGTACACCGTTTCGCGCGTAAGACGGTCGTGCATGAGCACGTCGCGCCAGCCGTTCAGATCGCCGCGGACGAAGTTGGTCGCCAGGGAGTGGAAGGTGATCCAGCGGCCGTCGTCCGAAATGGACGGATGCCGGCTGTAGCCGTTCCCCTGGGCGCCGTCGCTACGGACGCTGATGCGCTCGGTCGTCTGCATCACCCGGTCGCGAATGAAGACGTCCCAGACGCCGTTGGTGTCGTCAGGTACCACGTTGCTCGCCAGCGAAGCGAACGCGACGTAGCGCCCGTCGGCTGAGACGTCGGGCGCCTCACTGATGTCGTTTGTCTCGCCGCCGTCCCAGGTGATGCTGACGCGTTCCGTCGTTCCTTCCAGCGTGTCGTGCAGGAAGATGTCGCGGACGTCGTTCGTGTCGTCGGGCACGAGGTCCGATGCGAGGCTGTAGAAGGCGATGAAGCGCCCGTCGGGCGAGCAGTTGCGCACGAACGAGTTGCCGTTCGGCGCGCCGCCGTCGTAACTGTACGTGATGCGCTTGGTTTCGCCGGTCAGGCGATTGTGCTGGAAGATGTCGAACGCCTCGTTGTCATCCCCCTCCGACAGGTTGCTCGCGTTGCTTTGGAAGGCGATGAGATTCCCGTCGTGCGACACGGCGGGGAACTTGTAGACGCGGCACTCGCAGTTCGCCCCGCCGTTTGCCTCTCCGCCGTCCGACCGAACGCTGATGCGAGTCGTCTCGCGCGTGGCCAGGTCGTGAACGAAATAGTCCCACTGATCGTTGGCGTCGTTCGCCACAAGGTTTGTGGCCGTGCTCATGAAGCACACGATCGAGCCGTCGCCGGAGATGATCGCCATGGTGCTGAAGCCATTGCCGGCGATGCCCGCCGTGCTCCGGCTGCACAACTTGATCTCTCCGGTCACCATGTCCTTGACGTAGATGTCCCAGTAGTTGTTGGTGTCTTCGGGCACGAGCGAATCGCGCGATTCGAAGCACACCAGCCGACCATCGGCGCTGACCGAAGGCTCGCGCGACTGTTCGTCCGTTTGAACCCCATTGGCGTACCGGGTGACGAGCTGCAGAGGCTGGCCCGTGGATGGCGTCGTGACCGAAAGGGCGATCATCGTCGCCAGTCCAAGCGTGATTTGACTCGCTTTCATCTTCATGTCTCTCCCTGACCCTTCCGGATCATGACTCTCTCCCCGCGATGTCCTGCTCTGGGAGGCATGCCGCGGGATCGATCCCACCGCCTCCTGACACTCACCGTAAATCCGTGCTCCATGAGCCCGAGGCTCGCTCCTGGCGCCGCGGTCGCTTCCTGCTCTGGCCGGACGCTCTCCCTTCGGTTCCAATCGAAGAGTGAGTCCCGCACTCTCTCCGCCCCACGGAGTCCCGACCGCCGCCAACCACTGTGCTGATCAGCCAACGCCGTCCTCCGGAAGCAGTATAAGGGCACTCCGGCGGGATGCAAGCAAAAGCCCATGGCCGGTGCGGGCGATGGACCGTTTGCGACGCCGATCGCCGCGGAAAGACGGCACCGCAGCGAGTAGTCCCCGCCGATTTTCCCCGATCAGGGTTTTTCGGACCACGCCGGCCTGGCGCCAGGTGTCCGAAAACCCGCCCGGCCCGCACACCCGCGATCGCTGCGGAAGGAGCGCTCTGTGAGGTCGGCGGCCGCCGGCAATCCCCTCCGCATCCGGCGTGGCGCCATGTTTATGGCGGGGGGCTCTTTACGCCGATGCCAATCGCTGGTATGCTAGCGGGCCTCGATCGCTCGCGCCGCTCAAGGCGTAGCGGATCAGAGACCGGGCTGCCTGGTCCCGGTGTTCATCTGCCGCGCGGAAGTCGGACTCGCAATCACCAAACGCCCTTTCGCCTCAACACGAGACCCCAACATGAACGCTCCTCAGCAACGAGAATCGGCACCCATCGGCTTTGACGCCCAGGGTTGGCCTCTGCCCGAGGTCCGCTCCATGATGATCGACAACTTCGTGCGCTCCTGGACGAGGCACTGGATGGCGGTCATCATCCTTTTCTTCGTCGCCATGGGGCTCGTGCTCTTCGGAACCTGGCTCGTCACGCCGACGTGGGAGGGGCAGGCGACGATGGAGATTCATCCGACCCCCATGCCGCAGACGAGCATTGAAAGCGGCGCGGTGTCGCAGGCCGCCCCCCTCACCGCCGCCCAACTCGTCAAGAACCTCATCGAGCAGACGCGGTCGCTCAGCTTTCTGCGCGAGGTCGTGGTTCGCTCCGAACTTGACAAGCACCTCGAGGCGCGGGCCGTCCGCCCGCCGGACCTCCGCACCCGGATCAAGAAGGTCATCGCGAAGGTGGCGTCGCTGCAGTTCCTGCGCGGCCAGTTCAAGGTGGACTACGTCTCCAAGGGCATGGATGAGCTCACCTCGACCTGGCTGAGCATCACCCCCACGGAAGGTTCAACGGTCATCCCGATTTACGTCTATGGGGACTCCCCCGCGATCACCAGGAAGGTGGGCGACACGATCATGGATCTGCTTCAGGAGCGCACCGACGCCGCCCTTCGCGCCGGCGTCCTCCAGCAGGTCGGGGTTCTCAATGAACTCATCGCGGATGCCCGGGAGAAGGTCAGTCAGAACGATGCGGCGCTTCAGGAAGCGCGCATGCGATTCGAGTTCTTCGACCCGGAAACGTACGCACGGCAGGCGCAGGACACGGCTCAGTCGCTCCAGAGCGAGAAAAGCACGTTTCGCGCGCGGGCAGAGTCTCTGGAGGCGGAGTTGGCGACCCTGACGGCCAAGATGTCCGAGGTCAAAGAACTCGTCTCGCTCATGGGAGACGCGGAGACGATCAAGGCGACGGAGCAATCGCTCTCGGCGCGCCTGGAGAAGGACATCGCCGATCTTCGCGCCGATATCGCCGCCAAGTCGCTCAGTCAGGGGCCAAACTCCCCGGCAGTGAAGGCGCTCGAGGTCCGGCTCGGCACGTTTCTCAAGAGCCTTGAAGACGCCCGGGCCGAGGAGAACCGCGTTCCCCAGCAGTCCACCAGCGTCCGCCAGCAGTTGAATCCCCAGCACCAGGCGATTTTCGAGCGCTGGCTTGACGCGACGCTGCAACTCGAAGCGCTGCGAACGCGTTTCGCCGCCCTCGACGACGCCATCGCCGCCATGACGACCATGCAGCACCAGGCCGTCGCCGCCGACATCGAACTCAATCGTCTGCAGCGAGAGTCCATCGCCGATGAGGAGCAGCTCAAGCAGTTGACGACTCAGGCGCGTCAGTTGCAGAACCTCCTCGCCGGGCCTCGGCTCTTCACCGGCGTCGTCTCGCGCACCGACACGCAGGTTCTCAACGAGCGCAAGAGCGACTATCCGAACATGCTGCTCGCCGCCATCCTCGCGCTGGCCATCGGCGTCTTTGCCGCCCTCGTTCTCCCTATCGCCTACGACTATCTGAACCAGACGCTGCTGACCTCCCGGCAGGTTTCCGCCATCCCGGGGATGCGCGTCGTCGCGGCGGTGCCGCGCGGCGGACCCGCCAGGTTGTTCGCCGGCGCCTGAACCGGTCGTCCCACGAATCCGCGGCCGCGGGCGCCACCGCCCGCCGCCAGTCGAACCACAGACCTGTGTGCGAGCACCCGACATGACCACTCAAGCCGCCGCCATCCCGACCTCCTCCGCCGCCGGTTCGACCGGTGCAAATGCCTCGCTCAACGCGTCCCATGCCGTGGGCTCCTTCCTCACGCAACTCCTGTCGGCGCCGGCGAACGCCCGCATCGCCATGGCCATCGGCGAACTCGCGGCATCCTGCGACTCGTCCGGCCGCGACGAGGCTCTGGCGGTCGCGGTCAGCGCCGTCGAAGCGGATGAGAAGGCCGGTCAGACCGCCGTGGCGCTCGCCGCGCTCTGGGGGCGGTGGGGCCGCTCCACGGTCCTCATCGACCTGGGCAGCGGACCCGGGGCCCTCACCGGTGCGCTGACGGGGTCTTCGCCTGATCTGGCCGCGGCGTGCGATGCCGCCGCCTCCGGACGCCCGCTCACCGAGATTGCACGGCTGCACGGCAGCCTTCCTCGCACCGGCGCGATCGCGGCAGGCAAGGCGGATGTGCTCGGCCTCATCTCCACCGGCCGTCTCGCCACTCTCATTGACGTTCTGAAGAAGAACCACGATCGGATCGTCATCGCCGCGCCGAAACTCGCCACGGGGTTCCCCTTCCTTTCACTCAACGGGTGTTGCGACCGGCTCGTGCTCGCGCTGGTCCGCGGTTCGTCGCGCGGCGGTCCGGTGCGCGAGATCGGCGAGCAGGCGCTGCGTGCCGGCATGCGACCGATTGACGTGATCTGGTTTGACTAGCGCCGCCGGCGCCGCGGCGTCGGCCGCTCGCGCGGCGAACGAGCCTCGGCCGGGGTCGAGGCGCCGGCCCTGAGCCTCCGCGACCGCATCTGGACCGATCCTGCCATGCTGACGACAACCACACCGGGACAGAACTGGCGGCAGTGGGCGTTCTTCGCCCTGCTGTTCGTGCCCATCTTCGGGCTCATGTTCGTCCTCGGCGTGCTCATCGGCCGCTCCTCGAGCCCGGTCTTCCCGATCGTCCTCACCGCCGCGATCATCGGCACGATCGGATCGATCATCGTGCTCGGCCTCGACTTCCGCATGGGCATCTACCTCATCATGCTGCTGGTCCTCTGGGACCGCATGCAGACATTCGGCGAGGGCGGGCGAATCAGCGGAACCAAGATCGCCATTGCGCTGACGATCGTCTTTCTGACTGCGGCGATCCTCGCTGATCAGGTCAAGGGATGGTCGCGCAAACTCGGCGACCCGCTCATCCTCCTTGGGGTGCTCTACCTGCTCGTGTCCGTGATGGGCATGCCGTTCATGCCGCATCCGGAGATCGGCATGGAGTTCGTCAACCGGCGCGCCAATGTCGTGGCGCTCATGGCGATTCTCATCCTCGCCGTCGCCGATCGCGAGGTCTTTCACCGCTGCGTGTTGTGCATCGTGATCAGCGGGACGCTGGTGGCCTTCGCCACGCTCAGTGAGGTCGCGACGGGCAAGTCGATGCTCGAGCGCCTCGGCAAGTCCGACCCGGAAGCGCAGGTGAACGTCCTCGGATCCTTCGAAGGCGCGCTGCGTATCGTCGGTCCATCGGGCGGCTCGACGTTTCATGCCCTGGCGCAGACGCTGCCGGGCACGCTGGCGTTCGGCCTGCTGCTCTACTACCGCGAGTGGTGGAAGAAGGCTCTTCTGGCCGTCGCTCTGCTCGTCATCGCCTTCAACATCGTCGGAACCGGCTCGCGCGGCGGGACGCTCGGCTTTGCCGTGGCGGCGCTGATCGTCTTCCTCACCGGGCCGGTTCGCCACCGCTTTGCGAAACTCGCGCTGGTGGCGGTTTTCGCCTTTGTCGCGCTGACGATCCTTGCCGCGTCGAATCTCGACGTCGCCGCCCAGCGCGTCGCCAGCCCCGGCACCGCCACCCGCACCATCGAGTATCGCGTCGCCATGTGGCAGATGGCGCTGAACATGTTCCTCGATCGTCCTTTCCTGGGCGTCGGCACAAATGGGTGGGGCATCTACTACAACATCTACCGCGAGCCCAACGCGCCGGGAACCTACCTGCGCGTCCACAACGCGTTCATGCAGTTGCTCGCCGAGAATGGCTTGCAGGGCGTGCTCGTGTACGTCGGTCTGTACGTCGCCGCCGCCGTCAGCGCCTTCTGCGCCGCCCTCGCGACGACGGATCGCCGGCTCAAGTTTGAGGCGACCGCTGTCGCCTCGACCACGTTCGGGTTCTTCTTCTTCGCCGGCACGTCCAATGTTCTCGAGAACGAACTCTACTTCATTGTCTTCGGCCTGTGCGGCGCGGCGTATCATGTCTACCGCCGCGAGCGCCGGGCGGGAGAGATTCCCGCCGATGACCGCATGCTGCCCACGCTGGTGCAGATGCGCGCCCACGGTCCGGCGGCGGCGTTCGCGCCGGCGGGCCCACCGGGGAGCGCCTAGCCTCCGCCTTCGGCGCCGCGGCGCCGCAAAGAGTCCCCCGTCCTGGCCGTCTCTCACTGCGGCGCCATGAACTCCAGCCAGCATTCCCTCATCTTCATCGGCGGCCTGCATCGCAGCGGCACCTCCCTCCTGGCACGGTGCCTCGCCGATCACTCCGCCACGTCCGGGTTCCACGACACCGGCGTGCCCGAGGACGAGGGGCAGCACCTCCAGACCGTCTTCCCCCGCGCCAGCGCCTATGGCGGGCCCGGGAAGTTCGGCTTCGCGGCCGAAATGCACCTCACCGAGACTTCCCCTCTCGTCACCGACGCCAATCGTCAGCGCCTCTGGCAGGAATGGTCGCGGCACTGGGACACGACGCGCTCCCACCTCGTCGAAAAGTCGCCGCCGAATCTCATCAAGGCACGCTTCCTCCAGGCGATGTTCCCCGACGCCTGCTTCGTCTTCATTCTCCGGCATCCCGTGGCCGTCGCCGGAGCGACCAAAAAGTGGAAGCGGCGCACTTCCCTCGCCCGACTCGTCGAACATTGGATCGTGTGCCACGAAATCATGCGGCAGGATCTGCCGCACCTCCGTCGAGCCAAGGTCATCCACTACGAGCATCTTGTAACCCGTCCGGAGTCAACCCTCGCGGAGATTTTCAGATTCGTGGGTTTGGAGCCCGTTGAAGTGAGCCGCGAAGTCAAACCCGACGTCAACGAGTCCTACTTCCGACAGTGGGAGGCCTGGAAGCGCGAGTTCTTCAACGGCCGCAGCATCCGCAAAGCGGAGCGTCTGCTTGAATCGCGACTCAGAGGATTCGGCTACAGTCTCACCGACCTGCGGGCCGAAGTTCGCAGCGAGTGGGTCGCCTCCTGATCCGATGTCTCCGGCTGTGAGCATCCCCGCACGCACGGAATCCCGGCGGGCTCGTCCCCAACTCGCGGCACGCCTTCCTATGATGTGTCGGCTCCGCCTGCCGTTCGGCGGAGAAGGACCGAATCCGCGGAGGCCCGCAGGCGGCCGCTCATGACTGATCACGACCGGGCAACTCGTGCGCTTCCTCCGGCATTCGCCGCCGCCCCCTCGCCGCAGCAGATCCACCCGCGCGCCGGCCGATTCCGGCGCGCGGCCTCCTACGTTCTGGCCTCGGTGTGCTCCCAGCCGCTGCTGGCGCTCGGGGCGCCCGCTCTTTGCATCGCCGTCGGACTTTCCCACCTTTGGGCGACCCCGCCGACATGGGTCGTTACCGCGGAGTATCGCCTCGCCGCGCACGCGACTGATCCGGTCCCGGCATCTCTGCGCGTTGAAGTCACGCCGGCGGAGTTGCGCGACCTGCTCGTCTCCGCGCCGATCGTGAGGGAGGTGGAGTCATCGGTCCGTTCGCTCGCCGGGGAAGACCCCGGAACGGGAGCGCCGGGGGCGTTGCGGCAGGCGGCCATCGACGGGTGGTCGGCGCTCCGCGCGGTGCCGCAGAGATTGGCGGCGGCGCTGGGCACAACGGAGTCCTCCCCGGCGCGTCCGGCTGAGGTGCTCACGGTGCGACCGGAGGGCCGGGCCTCGGAAGCCCAGGTCGTGCGCATCAGCGTGCGGGCCGCATCGCCTCGTTTCGCCGAAGCGGCGCCGCAACTGCTTCTCGACGCGGTGCGCGACATGCTGCGGCGCGAGGACCGCTCTCGAACCATGGCGCGACTGGAGGAACTCAATCCCGCGCGGGAGGAGGCCGCCGAACGCCTCCGCCTGGCCTCCGACGCCGTGACGCAGTATCGGCTCGAAATCGGCCGGCACGATCCCGACGTGAGCGCCAACGACCTGCAGGCCCGTCTCATCGACACCCGGGCCAAGCGCGCGGAACTCGAAACCGATCTCGAGGAGGCCGAGGCGAACCGCGTGGACATCGCTCGCCAACTTGCGGGCGCGGCAGTCGAGCAGACGACCCGCGTCGTCGTCGAGCAGAATCGGCGCATTCAGGAACTCAAGAACGAAATCAGCACGCTCGAAGCCCGCTACGCCGCCGACCTCGCCGTCAAGACGCCCAAGCACGAGGACATGGTTCGCCTCCGCCTGGAGATCGAGAGCAAGAAGCGCGACCTCAACAATGAAGAGATCCTCGTCATCCGCGAGAAGGTGCAGGAGCCAAGTCTCGAATACGTCGGACTGCTCGAGCGCCAGGCGCAGAACAACCGGCAACTCGTCACACTCGCGGGCCGCGAACTCGGCCTCGCCGAGACCGAATCGCGGCTCCTGGCCGAATTGACCGAAGCCATGCAGACCGCGCAGCGAATGGAGGAACTCGTGAGCGAAAGGGAGGCTGCCGCGGCGTCGCTCGGCCGCTTCGATGCGGAGGCGGCGCTCCTCGAGTCGCGCCTCTCCAGTGTGATTCCCTTCTCCCACCTCACGCTCGTCGGCCCGCCTCGCGTCGCCGACCCGAACACGCCGGACGCGCCGAACGCAGCTCGCCATGTCGCGTGGACGCTGGCCGTGGCGGTGCTGGCGATGTTTCTCCTGCCGACGCTTCGTGCGCTGATGCGATCCCGGCTCGTCGCGCCCTGGCAGATTGAGTCGCTCGGGCGGTCCCTTCCGGTCGAACTGGCCGGCGAACTTCCCGGGCCCGTTCAGCGCGCGTTGCTCCACCTCCCCGGCGGGCGGAGGAGTTGAACACGGTATGAATGACTCGCGCGCCATCGTGAGCCGTACCTCCGCCGCGCCCTCTCAACGCGCCTCGGAAGCGCACGCGCTCGCCGCCTCCCGGCCGCGATGGCTCTTTCGGCGTCTGGATGAAGCCGCCCCGCCCCTGGCGCTGGGCCGGCTTCGATCCTGTCTGCGCGAAGTGTGCATCGCGGAGGAGTCGACCATGACGGTCGCCCGGCTGGCGCGCGTGGCAACTCAGATACGCGGGGATCATCAGGGCGAATCGCTGGCGATCGGCGTGACGTCGGCGCCGCGCCGCGGGAATCGACAGTCCTACACCGCCGTGGCGCTCGCCGGACTCTGGGCGCGCTGGGAATACTCGACGGTCCTCATCGAAGTGGGGGGGCGGGCGTGCGAGACCGGCCGGTATCTGCGGCAGACGGTTCCCAGGATCGCGGATGTGCTGACCGCCATTGAATGCGGCCAGCACCTTCCCATGCCCCAGCCGATGACCAACACGATGCCCAATCTCGATGCCCTCGCCGGCCTCGGGCGCTTCTCGCTGCCGCGCCTCGCTGACGGAGGCATGCTCCGCGAGTTGAGCGCGGCGCTGCGCGAGCGCTATCAGCGCATCGTCTGGTCGCTTCCCAGCGTCGGGCCGCGGTGGAGCGTCTCAATGCTCGCGGGCGTCATTGACCGCCTCGTGCTCTCCGTGGCGCGGGGCAGGACAGAGCGTGAGGTCGTCGAGCGCCTCGCGGGCGAAGCGGCGGCCGCAGGCCTGCCTCCCCTTCAACTTGTCTGGCACCAGTGAACGCCGCCGCCGCCGAATCTGCATCCTCCCCCTCGCCGCTCCTGGAGCCGGGCGCCGCGAACATCCCGCCCCCCAGCTTTGAAGGCAGCGTTGTGCACCTCCTGCTGGGCACGGAAGGCGGCGGGATCATCACGGCCATCAGCCAGTGGGCTCGACTGCTCGAGGCTGCCGGCTGGACGATGAACTTCGCGTCGCTCAGTCGCTCCACCGCTACGGACATGCTCAACACCGCCGGCTACGAGACGCGCGTGCTCACCGTGAGTCGGCTTGGTCGCTTCACCCGCCTGTGGCGATCGCTGACGCCGATGCGCCCGCGCATCATTCATGCGCACAATCCCGCGAGTCATCTCATGGCGATGCGCGCGGCCGGGCCGCTCGGCGCCCGTGTGGTGCGCACCGTGCATGCCGACATGTTCGAGGAGATGCGCGGCGCGCTCCCCGCATGGAAAATCGCCGCCTGGCGATGGGCCATGGCATGGGCGCTTCCGCGGACCGCGAGAGTCGTCATCGTGAGTCCCCACCTCGCAGGGCTCCTCCCGGGGATTCACCCCGGCCATCCCGCCCTCGTCACGCTCCCCAACGGGTTCGATCCCGATGCGATCCGCTCCGACTCGTCGGAACTGCCCGCCCCGCTGCGCGAGTGGCTCGGCGAAGCACCGATGGTCCTCGCGATGGGGCGACTTGTGCCCGTCAAGAATTTCGCCATGCTGCTCCGCGCCTGGAGGCAGGTCCTGGTCATCCGTCCCGAGGCCCGGCTGGTCATCGCGGGGTCCGGGCCGCGCGAAGCGGACCTGCGCGACCTCGCGCACGAACTGAAAATCGAAGACCGAGTGCGGTTTGTGGGGTGGATCAGCGATGTCTCGCCCTACCTTCGCCGCTGCCTCGCCGTGGCGATCAGCAGCAGGAGCGAGTGTTGCCCGATGCTCGTCTTCGAAGCGATGGCGGCGCGCCGCGCGATCGTCGCCACGCGCGTCGGCGGCATCCCGTACCTGATCGAAAACGGTCGCGAAGGTCTGCTCGTCGAAAACGAAGGCTGCGACGCGCTCGCCCAGGCGCTCGCCCGGGTCATCTCTCAGCCGGCCGAGGCTCAGCGCCTCGGCGACGCCGGGCGAGCCCGGCTTGAGCGCTGCTTCTCCCACGTCAGCACGGCTTGTGCAATGGCAACGCTGTACACTGCTTCAGCCGCGTCATCCGAGTGAAGGCCTCATGGTGCCCGCCGCGCCGACCTCATATCATTGACGTGTTCCGCGCCTGGGATCCGGCGAGGCGCGAATCGTCCTGGTCAAAGGCCTCCAAGGATCGTCATGTCGCGGCACTTCATCATCACGGGCCTTGTGTGGTTCGCCGCCCTCACTGGCGCCGCGTGCGTTCCCGTTGGCGCGCGCCGGCATCCGGATCCGACGCCCCCCGCCGACACGCAGGTCACATTCCCCGAGGCGGCGGTGCCGCCGGAACTCTGGATGCACGGCCTCGGCAATCCCGATCGCCTGGTGGCGGTTTCGGCGCGCGGCCTGCGAATGATCCTCGACCTCCGTCGTGACTTCTCTGCCGAGAAGATGCGGCGATTCATCGCGCGATACGAGACTCGTTCCCTCGGACTGGTCATCACGATCCGTTGGCCCGATCCGAATGACACAAAGAGGCCGATCAAGTTCGATGTGGCGCCCGATGCGGGGGAGGAGCGCGCTGCGCTGGACACGCTCGTCGAGGTGCTCAACAGCCCGGAAGCCTCCCGCATGCGGGGGCGCCTGTGGATTCAGTTCTTCAACGAGGCCGTCGGCGGACCAGGCACCATACTTCCCGAGCAGGCGGACGGGCTGTATGGCTTCGCCACGCGCGCCGTCGAGCGCCTTCGAAAGGACGCTTCCCACGTCCGGATCATCGGACCCTCGCTCACCGCACTCGATCCTCTTGAGAGTGCGTCCGGTCCGGACAATTCGGGAGACCTTCGCCGCGAAGGTCTTCGCCGCGCGATTCAATGGTCGGTTGATCACGCCGACGCCGTTGACATTCATCTCCACTGCTCCGGCGGCGACGATGCGCGACGTCAACTGGCCCAACTCCGACGCGCGCTGGAGGCCGCGGGGCGGCGCGACATGCCCGTCGTCGTCCTCGAGTGGAGTCCGGCACGGTTTCCCGCCCGCCGAACGGATCTCGTCGGCGCCCAGGCGGCCATGGCGGACATCTATCGCGCCATGGCCGACGAAAAGGTGTTGATCGCCGCATACGCCGCCTTCGCCGACACCCCCCTCAAGGACACCTATGAGTGGGCCAACCTGTGGGATGCGCAAGGACGCCCTCGCGAGCCGTTCTACTCGCTCTACAAGACGATTGCGGAGACGGGACAGCCGCCGGCGGAGTTCGAGCAGGTCGCCCCCGCCGAGGGTGAAGAGGACCAGCCCGATTCCCCGCCCGCGCGACGCAATCGCCGCCGCGGCTGAGCCGCGGCCGCCGGAAATGCCGGCTCATCGCCCTGAGGCGTCGCGTCCTCCTCCGAAGGCAGGATCGCCCTCGCGCCGCGCCTTATCATTCCCGCTCGATGCCCATCCGCAACTTCTCCATCATTGCCCACATCGACCACGGCAAGTCCACCCTGGCCGATCGCCTCCTCCAGGCCACCTTTGCCGTCGCCGACCGCGACGCCCGCGCCCAACTCCTCGATGACATGGATATCGAGCGCGAGCGCGGCATCACCATCAAAGCCTCGGCCGTCACCGTCTTCCATGCATACAAGGGCGAGACCTACCAGCTCAACTTCATCGACACTCCCGGCCACGTGGACTTTCACTACGAGGTCAGCCGCGCCCTGACCGCCTGCGAGGGGGCCCTGCTCGTCGTGGACGCCACGCAGGGCGTGCAGGCGCAGACCGTCGCCAACGCCTACCTCGCCGTCCACAACAACGTCGAACTCATCCCCACCGTCAACAAGATCGACCTCCCCGGCGCCCAGCCCGTCGAGACGGCCATGGAGATCGAGCAGGTGCTCGGGCTGAGAGCCGAGGAGTGCATCAACTGCTCGGCTAAGACCGGCCAAGGGATCGACCTCCTCCTCGCCGCCATCTGCGACCGCCTGCCCCCGCCGCGCGAGCCGGTCATGAAGCAGACCCGCGCGCTCATCTTCGACTCCGTCTATGACGACTACCGTGGCGTCATCGTCTACGTCCGCGTCTTTGACGGGCAACTCAAGACCGGCGACCGCATCCGCATGATGTTCAGCGGCCGCGTGTGGAACATCACCGAACTCGGCCGCTACACCCCCAAGCCCACCAAGGTCGATCATCTCAACACCGGCGAGGTCGGCTACTTCATCGCCTCCATCAAGACCCTCGTGGACGTGCGTATCGGCGACACCGTGACGCGCGACGCCGATCCCGCCGCCGAGCCGCTGCCCGGCTACCAGGAGCCGCTGCGCATGGTCTTCTGCGAGTTCTACCCGAGCAGCAGCGGGGAGAAGGGGGCGGAGTTCGAAGCCCTCCGCCAGGCCATCACGCGCCTGCACCTCAACGACGCCTCCTTCACCTACGAGCCACACCACTCCGATGCGCTGGGCTTCGGCTTTCGCTGCGGCTTCCTCGGCATGCTCCACATGGACATCATCCAGGAGCGCCTCGAACGCGAAGGCGGCGTGGACATCGTTCAGACCCCGCCGACGGTCAGTTACGAAATCGGCCTGCGCGACGGCACGACCCTGCCCATCAACAACCCCGCCGACCTCCCCGACCTGAGCAACGTCGTCGAGATCCGCGAGCCGATCGTCCGCGTCGAGATCATCTGCCCGACGGAGTTCATCGGCGACATCATGCGCCTGTGCGAGACGCGCCGCGGCGTCTACAAGGACCAGAAGTACCTCTCCGAGACGCGCAACATCCTCGACTACGAACTGCCGCTCGCCGAGATCATCTACGACTTCTACGACCGCCTCAAGTCCATCACGCGCGGCTACGGGACGATGGATTACGAACTGATCGGCTACCGCGCCGACCGGCTCGTCAAGCTGCAGATTCTCGTGAACGGCAAGCCGGTCGATGCGCTCAGCGTCATCTGCCACCGCGACAAGGCCGAGCAGCGCGGCCGATCGCTTCTGGTGAAACTCAAGAAACAGATCGACCGCCACCAGTTCGAGATTCCCCTCCAGGCCGCGATCGGCGGCAAGATCATCGCCCGCGAGACGATCAAGGCCGTGCGCAAGAACGTCACCGCCAAGTGCTACGGCGGCGACGTGACGCGCAAGCGCAAGTTGCTGGAGAAGCAGAAGGAAGGCAAGAAGCGGATGAAGATGATCGGCAACGTCGAGATTCCGCAGAGCGCGTTTATGAGTGTGCTCGAGACGGAGGATTGAGGGGAGTGGGGGAGTGGTCCGCAGCCGCTCGCGGCTTCGCGATGTCTGCCTTGAGGCCTCTTTGCGACGAACGCCAGTTGCCGCTCGGCGCGCTCCGCTCCGCAAAGCCTCCGCGTCGCGGCTAACCAGATTCCTCGATGCCCGTCTCTATTGCCCAGTCCCTATTGCCAGGTGCCTATTGCCAACTGCCT
>JBDIVQ010000072.1:0-19283 GCA_039794345.1 Phycisphaerae bacterium
TCATCGAGGGCCTCATGCGCCTCCAGGACAAGATCAGCGCCCAGACCATCGGCCTGCCCAGGGGCGCCAAGAAGGCGGCGCGCGAGTACGACCTGCCCATCCCGGCTCCGGCGCTGGCGACCTGATCGCACACGCCCACGATGAGCGAGTCTTCGAGCGAATTAGGAACCGGCACACGCCCACGATGAGCGAGTCTTCGAGCGAATCGGGAACCGGCACACGCCCACGATGAGCGAGTCTTCGAGCGAATCGTGGGGTGTTCGCGCCCGATTAATCCCCGCTGCTCGGCATGCCCGCCGCACTTATCGGTATAATGCTGCGACCGTCCGCTGAGGGCGGTCCACAGCCCGCCTGAGCGAGGATGCCGGACTTGCCGGTTCATTTCGACAATCCCGCTGCGCTGCTCCTCGCCTTGATGAGCGTTCCTCTCGCGTGGATCGGCTGGCGCTACCTGACGGGGATGTCGCGGCTGCGGCGCGGCATCATCTGCGCGCTCCGCTCCCTCGTCATCCTGCTCATCGCCTTCACGCTCGCCGAGCCGAAGTGGGTCGAGCGCAGCGAGAGCCTCACGGTCATCCTGATGATCGACCGGAGCCATTCGATTTCCCACCAGATCGAGTCGGAGGCGTTGCGTTACCTCCGTGAGGCGACGGATGATCCGGAAGGCCGGCAGACGTTCGACCGCCTCGGAGTCATCAACATCGGGGCCGAGGCGCGCGTCGTGCAGGCGGTCGATCGCGGGACGCTGCTGGACACGAAGACGACGATTGAAGAGCGCAACGCAACGAACCTGGCGCACGCGGTGCGCCTGGGCCTGGCGATCGCGCCGCGCGATTCGGCGGTGCGCTTCGTGCTCGTGAGCGACGGCAACGAGACGACGGGGAGCGTCATGGCCGTCGCCGACATCGCGCGCGCCAACAGCATCCCCATCGACGTGCTCAAACTCACCTACGACTATCCGCGCGAGGTGATGTTCGACCGGATCATGGCCCCGTCGATGGCGCGCGAGGGCCAGCCGATCTCGCTCCGCTTCGCGCTGCGCTCGCGCCAGCCGACCTCCGGCCGCATTTCGCTGTATCAGAACGACACGCTCATCGACCTCAATCCGGAGGATGCAGGGAGCATGAGCGTGCCCGTGACGCTGGAGGAAGGCGTCAATGTCCGTTCCGTGACGCTGACGCTGGCGCAGAAGGGCCCGCAGCGTTTCCGGGCGGTCTTCGAGCCGGACGACCCCGAAGATGATCCGATCTCGACGAACAACCGCGCCGACGCCGTGGTCGTGGTGGGCGGCGAGGGGCGCGTGCTCATCATTCACGAGCGGTCGGAGGAGACCGCCTCGCTGCGACAGGCCATGGCGGACGCCTCGATCGACGTGGACACGGCCATGCCCAACGAGGTGACGAACGATTTGCTTTTTCTCTCGGGGTACGACTCGGTCATTCTGGCGAACGTGCCGAACCACGCGTTCGGCGCCGGAGTCGATGATGCGCTGCGGCGCTACGTGCACGACATCGGGGGCGGGCTGATCATGATCGGCGGGCCGGACAGTTTCGGCGCCGGCGGATGGATCAACAGTGAGGTTTCCAAGGCCCTGCCGGTGCGGCTCGATCCTCCGGAAAAGAGCCAGATGCCCAAGGGCGCGCTCGTGTGCATCATGCACAGCAGCGAGATTCCGCAGGGCAACTACTGGGGCCAGCAGTGCGCCATCGCCGCCGTCGAAGCCCTCAGCCGCCTCGATGAAGTCGGCGTGATCGACTTCGACTGGAACAACATGCAGGGGCCCAATGCGGGATGCAACTGGGTCTATCCCCTCGGCCCTGCGGGAGACAAGTCCGCCCCCATCAACGCGATCCGGAAGATGACGATGGGCGACATGCCCGACTTCGCCCCGTCGATGCAGATGGCCCTCGCCGCGCTCCAGAAATCAACCGCGGGTCAGAAGCACGTGATCATCATCTCGGACGGCGATCCCAGCCCGCCCTCGCAGGCGCTGCTCAACCAGTTCATCGCGTCGAAGGTCACGGTCTCCACCGTCATCGCCGGCGGTCACGGCAACCCGCAGGACGTGCAGAGCATGGCCAACGTGGCGCGGCAGACGGGGGGCACCGCCTACAACCCCCAGCGCCCCAACCAGATGCCCAAGATCTTCATCAAGGAGGCGATGATCGTCCGCCGCTCGCTCATCGTCGAGGGGGAGACCTATCAGGCGATCCATCAGCCCACCGGCCGGCCGGGTCCCTTCGCCGGCCGCTGGCCGGCGCTGCCTCCGATGCGGGGTTACGTGCTCACCGCCCCGCGCCCGGGCTACGACCCCGAGATCGTCAGCAACTACGGCGACCGCGACCCGATCATGGCGCAGTGGCAGTACGGGCTGGGCAAGAGCGTCGCGTTCACGAGCGACGCCACGAGCCGCTGGGGACAGGCCTGGGTGGACTGGGGCGACTTCCAGGCCTTCTGGGAGCAGATCGTCCGCTGGTCGATGCGCCCCGCGGCCCCGACCAACATCCAGCAGTCCACGCGCATCGAGGGCAACAAGGCCGTCGTCGAAGTCAACGTCCTCGGCGCGGACAACGCCTTCGCGAACTTCGGCTCGATCTCCGGCGTGGTGATCTCTCCCGACCTCAAGGAGCAGGTCGTCAATCTCCAGCAGACCGGGCCCGGCAAGTGGCGCGGGGAGTACACCGTCGATCGCGAAGGCTCGTG
Source organism: Phycisphaerae bacterium (assembly GCA_039794345.1). Classification (GTDB taxonomy): domain Bacteria; phylum Planctomycetota; class Phycisphaerae; order Phycisphaerales; family UBA5793; genus UBA5793. The sequence continues at coordinate 2,704 of JBDIVQ010000072.1, forward strand.
GGTCGCGAACATGATCTACGAAAGCCCGGAAGGGGAGCGCAGCAGCATCCAGTCCGGCGTGTCCGTTCCCTACAGCCCCGAGTTCAGCAACCTGCGCGACAACGCGCCGCTCATGGTCAACGTCGCGACGATCACGCACGGGCGCGACCTGCCGAGCGACCCGAAGCAGGCGGACCTTTTCAACCGGGAAGGCCTGGAGACGCCGACGAGCCTCTCGGACATCTGGCCGCTCATGGCCATCATCTCCGCAGGGCTGTTCCTGCTGGACGTGGCGGCGCGGCGGCTGGCGATCGACCCGATCGCGCTGCGGCGGCGCCTCTCCGCGCTGCTGCACGGAGGCGAGTCCACCGCCGGCCAGAGCCTTGATCGCCTCAAGCAGACGCGCACCGAAGTTCAACAGCGCGTCACGAGCCGCAAGCAGCAGGCCGCTCAAGCCGAAGCGCGCTTTGAAGCCGATGAGAAGGCGCGGGCCGCAGCCATTGACCTGGTCGATCTCGATGCTCCCTCGACGGAAGGCTCGTTGAAGAAGGCGGCCCCGGCGCGGCCGGCCCCGGAGAAAAAGGTCGAGGAGGCCGAGGATGGCTCCTACACCTCGCGCCTCCTCGAAGCCAAGCGCCGCGCCCGCGAAAAGGGCAAGGACAAGCCCCCGGGAGAAACGCGCGATGGCTGATGCGCTCCAACTCCCGGAACTGCGCCTCCTTCAGAACACCGCCTCCGAAGTCGTCAAGCGCTGCGAGTCGCTTCGAGGAGTGCTCGGCGACCTCAAGCGCGAGATCGGCAAGGTGATCGTCGGGCAGGAGGAGATCGTCGATCTCACACTCGTGGGGCTTTTCGCCAACGGGCACATTCTGCTTGAAGGCGTGCCCGGTCTGGGCAAAACGCTGCTGGTACGCACCTTGTCGCAGGCGCTGCTGCTTCCCTTCAGCCGCATTCAGTTCACTCCGGACTTGATGCCCGCCGACATCGTGGGTACGAACATCGTGATGGAGAATCGCACGACGGGACGGCGGAGCCTCGAGTTCCGCGCGGGGCCGATCTTCGCGCAGATCGTCCTCGCCGACGAAGTCAATCGAGCGACGCCCAAGACGCAGTCGGCCCTGCTCGAAGCGATGCAGGAGCGGCGCGTCACCGTCGCCGGCAAGACCTACAAACTCAACGAGCCCTTCATCGTCCTCGCCACGCAGAACCCGATCGAGCAGGAGGGGACGTACGTGCTGCCCGAGGCGCAACTCGACCGGTTTCTCTTCAAACTCGTCGTGCCCTACACGACGCGGCAGGAGATGACGAAGATCCTCGAGCGCACGACGGCGGGAGGCATGCCCGAAGTCAGGCCCGTCATCGACGCCGAGCGAATCCTCCAGGCCCAGCACCTGATTCGCGGAGTGGTGGCGGCGCCGCACGTGCAGGACTACGCGATCCGCCTCGTGCTGGCGACGCATCCCGGGACGGCCGGCGCCCCGGCGGTGACGAACCGGTACGTGCGCGTCGGCGTGAGTCCGCGCGGCGCGCAGGCGCTGATCCTCGGCGCCAAGGTCCGGGCGGTGGTCGATGGCCGCTACGCCGTATCCTTCCGCGACGTGCAGCAGATGGCCCTGCCGGCCCTGCGGCACCGCGTCATCGTCAACTTCGAGGCCGAGGCGGAGGATGTGAGCAGCGACGACGTGATCAACGAACTCGTGCGGGTCGTGCCCTGCGAGGTCGAGGCGAAAGAGGAAGAGGCGGTTTTCGCACAAGGGTGAAGGGAAGAGGCACTAGGCACTAGGCACTAGGCACTAGGGTTTAGCCGCGACCCGGAGGCTCTGCGCAGGGGAGCGCGCTGGAGATGAAACGATGAAGGGACACCCGACCGAATGACCCAGGTTTCCGCCGCCATGCCCGTGAGCCGGCGCAAGCGCCCGCAGCGGATCGATGACCTCATCGACTCGCGGCTTATGTCGCGCCTCGATCAGCTCGACGTGGTTTCGCGCAAGATCTTCGCCGGCAAGTTGCAGGGCGAGCGGCGGAGCAAGAAGCGAGGCCAGAGCGTCGAGTTTGCGGACTTCCGCAACTACGTCCCCGGCGACGACCTGCGCTACATCGACTGGAACGTCTACGCCCGACTCGATCAGCTCTTCCTGAAGATGTTCCTCGAGGAGGAAGACCTGTCGTTCTTCATCGCGATCGACTCGTCGATGTCGATGGACTACGGCGAGCCGGACAAACTCACCTTCTGCCAGCGGCTCGCCATGGCCCTGGGTTACATCGGCCTGGTCAACTACAACCGGGTGACGCTCGTCTCCTTCGGCGAAGGGGTGCGCCACCGCCTGAGCAACCTGCGCGGCCGCCGCAAGACCCAGCAGATGGGGCAGTGGATTCTCGACCTGCGCCCCGAGGGAACGACGGATTTCGAATCGGCGATGAAGAGCGTCGCGCTGAGCCGGCAGGGGCGCGGCGTCATGGTCATTCTCTCCGACTTCCTGTACAAGGGCGGGTACGAAAAGGGGCTGCGCTATCTCGTCGGCGGCGGGTTTGACACCTTTGTGCTCCAGACGCTCAGCCCGCAGGAGATCGACCCCGGCGCGACCAACGCGCTCAGCGGCGACCTCAAGTTGCGCGACATGGAGGATGGCAACACCGCCGAAGTCTCCGTCTCGGCGGCGCTGCTCAAGCGCTACAAGGAGAATCTCAACGCCTGGTGCGGCCAGTTGCGCGACCACTGCATCCGCCGCTCGATGGTGCACATGGTCCTGCGGACCGACATGAGCATGGACACGCTCATCATGGACTACCTTCGCAAGCGGGGGCTGCTCAAATGACGTGGGCGACTCCCTGGCTGGCGGGCGTGGTCGCCGCGTTCCTCCTGCCGCTGCTCATTCTCCTCTACTTTCTCAAACTCCGTCGGCGCGAGCACTACATCCCCTCGACGCTCCTGTGGCGGCAGTCGGTGCAGGACCTTCAGGCCAACGCGCTCTTCCAGCGCCTCCGCCTCAGCTGGCTTCTGCTGCTGCAACTGCTCGTGCTCCTCTTCATCCTGCTGGCGATCGCGCAGCCCGAGTACGTCGGCGAGATCAAGCGCAGCGCGCGGACCGTCATCCTCATCGACCGCAGCGCCAGCATGTCCGCGACGGACGTCGGCGGCGGCCGCACGCGCCTCGATGAAGCAAAGAAACAGGCGATCGAGTATGTCAACGGCATGAAGTCCGGCGGCATTCTCGGCAGCGCCGTGGACACCGAAGAGGTCATGGTCATCGGCTTCGGCGACGAGGCCCAGGTCTACACCAGTTTCACCTCCAGCAAGGCCCAACTCATCCAGGACATCGAGCGCATCACGCCGACGCACGGCGGCACGGCGATCGGCGAAGCGCTCGAACTGGCCCGCGCCTACACCATCAACACCGACCCGGAGGGTCAGGGGCGCGACGTCGGCCCTCCCGCCACGCTCCTGCTCTTCTCCGACGGGCGCATCCGCGATCTTTCCGAGCAGGTGGCCCGCACGAACGAGCCGGTCATCTACCGGCCGATCGGCAAGAGCGAGGGGACGTGGAACGTCGGCATCGCCGCCCTGGGCGCGCGGCGCGCCCTCGACGACGCCGACAACCTCGAGATCTACGTCCGCGTCGCAAACTACTCGACGCAGAGGCGCACCGTGGATGTTGACTTCTCCGTCGGCGACGTGCTCGTGAGCACGCGCACGCTGACGATTGACGCGGCAGCGCCGCGCGATCCGCGCGCGGAGGGATCGGGCGAGGAGGCGGAGGGCGCCGCCGCGCCGGCGCCGGTCGATGCACCTTCGCTTCCCTCACTGCGGCCGGGCGCCAACTCCGTGACCTTCGCGCTCAGCGATCCGCGCGGGCTGACGGTGGGCATCCTCCTGCACGCCGAGGATGATCTGGACGTGGACGACGTCGCCTACACGGTGATTCCCCCCGCCAAGCAACTGGTCGTCGGCCTCGTCGCGCCCAGCGACGGGTGGATCATCGAGAGCGCCATGGCCGGCGTTCCGTTCCTCCAGCGCATCGAGAGCATCTCGCCGCAGCACTTCGCGACGCTGGCGGCGACGGGGGAGACGGAGAAGTACGACCTCATCATCATTGACGGGGTGGAGGTGGCGCAACTCGGTCCGGGCCGCTACCTCACGTTCGGCGTGGCGCCTCCGCTGCCGGGTTTTTCGCTGGGCGAAGGCAAGTCGAACAACGCCGCGCTCTCGTGGAAGGAAGACCATCCCCTCAACCAGTTCATGAACTACCACACGCTCTTCATGTCGCCGACGGCGCCGCTCGTCGTGCCGCGCGAGGCGAGCGTGCTGGTGGAGGGTTCGGCCGGCCCGATCGTGGCCGAAGCGGTGCAGCGCGGCGTGTCGGTGGTGGCGGTGCAGTTCCGCCCCGTCGCGTCCAACTGGCCCTTTGACGTGAACCTTATCAAGTTCATTCAGAACGCGCTGGATTATCTCGGCCGGCTCGGCGAGGCGCTGACGGACGAGGCGCTCCGCCCCGGACAGGCGATCGTGGCGCGATTGCCCGCGGGGGCGACGGACATCCGCATCACCCGGCCGGATGGCGTCACCGTCCCCCTCACCCCGCTCGATCCTGCGCTCACGAGTTACGTTGCCGAACTCGCCGGGCTGTACACGTTCCGCTATCGGGCGCCGGGAGCGAGCGAGGAGGAGGCGCGCCCCGTGGCCGTCAACTTCTTCGACGAGGTGGAAGGCGACATCGCCACGGCGCCGTCAGTGCGCTTCGGCCGCGACGCGGTAGACACCATCGATGCCGAATCGGGAATGCGCAAGCGTCAGCTCTGGCCGTGGATGCTCCTCGCCGCGCTGGCCCTGCTCTGCGTTGAGTGGATCGTCTACAACCGCAAGGCATACGTTTGAGGAGCGAGCGGAGAATGAGCGCCCGCGAAGCGAGCAGCGAGACCGACGGGCGGCGGCGCGGCGCGTGCCGGCGGCCGCCGGGGGCGCTGCGCGCCCGGCCGCGCCGGTACGCGCACCTGGCGATCTGCCTGGCCGCAGTGCTGGCGGCGGCGCTGCGCGCCGCGGCGGCGCCCGAGCCGTATCTCCTCGTTGAGGTCGGGCACGGCGGCGCCGTGCGCCCGGGATACTACTTCCCGATCCGCGTCGAGGTGCAGTGGTCGGCGTCCCCCGGCGAGGCCCTCGCCGGCGAAGCGCGCCCGGCGCGCCTCGAAGTCAGCCTCGCTCAGGATCAATTCCACCTCGTGCGCCTCTCGCGCGACGTGACGATTCAGCCCGGACGTCCCGCCCGCGCTGTTTTCTACGCGCGGGCGCCGTCGGACGTCGCCAGGATCGAAATCGAGTTGCGCGAGGCGCGCGGCCGGCGCCTGGCCCGACTCGAAGCGCAGAGCACGGGCGTCGCCGGCTGGTGGTCGATCGAGTCCAGGCAGGCGATCGTGCTGGCGGCCGGCCGCTCCTCGCTTCCACGCAGCGGCTGGGTCTTCATCCAGTCCTCCGCGAGTCCAATCCGCGTGTCGGAATGGCCCGTCGCCGACCTGCCGCGCGAGTGGCCGGGCTATGACGCCGTCACCCTCGTCCTCCTCGGCGACCTCGGCGCCGAGCGCCTCGATGCCGAGCAGGTGCGCTCGCTCCTGGACTGGGTACGGCGCGGCGGCCACCTCGCCATCTCCGTGACCGACCAGGTCGAGACGATCCGCCAGGTCTTCGCGGGAGCGGATCTGCCCGTGGAGATCGGCGAGTACACCGGCGGCCCCTTTGATGCGGGAGTGTCCGCGACGCTTCGCGCGGCGCTGGCGCAGGCGTTCGACGCGCCGCCGCGCCCAAAGGTGGACGGCGCCGCCCTGAGTTCGGGCACGCTCACGCTTGTCGAGCCGATGGAGTGGTACGACCCCAACATCGAACCGCTCGGCAAGGCGCTTCAGGACGTGGAGGGGCGCTACCTCTACCGTCGCACGCTGCACATCGACTCCGAACGCGCCGAGTCGTTCTGGCGCTCGCGGTGGTCGCATGAGCGGTTCGACCCGCATGCGGCCGAGGGCGGCTGGAGCAGCGCCGCCGAGGGCGACATCGTCTGCGGCCGCTACGGCCTCGGGACGATCACCCTCCTGGGCCTTGATCCCGCCACGCTCGCGGGCGCGGCGGGCGGCGACGCGCGCGGTCTGGCGTGGTGGCACAGCCTCGCGCACGTTCCCGCCCTGCACACCGCCGTCGCACCCCATTACGTCGTCAAGCCGGAGTACTGGTATGGACGGCCGGAAGACATCGAAGCCCACCTGGCCTCGGAGGCCGTCAATTCGATCCTCGACGATCTGAGCGCGGAGTTCGAGACGGGTCGCGGCCTTTTCGCGGCGATCGCCGTCGCCCTGCTGCTGCTCGTGGCGCTCGTCGGTCCGGTGGACTACTTCGTTCTTCGCCGACTCGGGCGCGAGCCGCTCACCTGGATCACCACGCCCGCGCTCATCGCCCTGGCGTGCGCGGCGATCTACGCAGCCCAGAACGCGGTGAGTTACGGTGCGGCACGAGCCCGGCGGCTCTCTCTCATCGACGCGTGGTCCGGCGCCGACCGCGGCTTCGCCGCTTCCTTCACCGCGATCGCCTCAAATCGGGGCGGGCGCTACGCGATCGGCGGCCTGCCCGACGGCTCCTTTGCCGCCCCCGCCTGCTGGACGCACCCATTCTGGTACTACGGGGATCAGCGACCGGCGGCGACCGTCGCCATCCACCACTCCTCGGCGGGGGCGCTGATCCGCTCCCTGCCTGTTCCGACCCAGAATGTGCGGTGGGTTGAAGACCGCGGCCCGGTCGCCGTTGCGGCCATCTCGGGAGACCTGAGGAAGCAGGGCGGCGCCGACGAGGTCGCCATCAACCTCCAGGCGCCGCCGGGCACGCGGGGCATCGTCATCGGCGCCTGGTGGAACGGGCGGTGGTACGCTCCGCCGGTGCGCGAGGCGGAGGATCTTTCGTCCATCATTGATCGCACGCTGCCGCGTGCTTCCGGCGATGAAGAGGTGATCGAGTTTCGCCGCCGGCCGGAGTTATCCGGTTCGCCGTACTCGTACGGCGATCAGTTCCCGCGGTGGTGGTCGCACGACTTCGCCTTTCAGATTCCCGGCCATCGGCATGTCGAGTCGCGCCTCGACGCGATCGGCCCGGACGTCGGCGTGGTGCTTCTGGAGTTGGAGCGGCCGCCGGACGTGCAACTGCGGCGCGATGAGTTGCCCGTGGAGGCGCAGTGGACGCAGCGGACGCTCCTGCGTCTGATCGTTCCGGCGGGGCCGGCCGCGTCGGCGGGCGGGGGCGGGTCATGATCGAACTCCGCCACGTCACGAAACGCTTCGGTTCGCTCACCGCGCTGGACAGCCTCTCGCTGAAACTCGATCGCGGCGACGTGTTCGGCTTCATCGGCCCGAACGGCGCCGGCAAGAGCACGACGATGAAGATCCTGGCGTGCCTGCTCAAGCCCGACGCCGGCTTCGCCAGCGTCTGCGGCCTGCCCTGCGCGACGCACGGGATGAAGATCCGACGCCTGCTCGGCTACATGCCGGACTTCCTGGGCGTCTACGCCGACCTGCGGGTCTGGGAGTACCTCGACTTCTTCGCTTCGGCGTACTCCATGCCGCGCCGCGACCGGCGCAGGATCGTCGGCGACGTACTCGAGCTGACCGACCTCACCGGCAAGCGGGACGCGATGGTGGACAGCCTCTCGCGCGGCATGCAGCAGCGCCTGGGCATCGCGCGCGTGCTCATCCACGACCCCGACGTTCTGCTGCTCGACGAGCCGGCCTCGGGCCTCGACCCCCGCGCGCGCATCGAGATCCGCAGCCTGCTGCTCGAACTGCGCCGCATGGGCAAGACGATCATGGTCAGTTCGCACATCCTCTCCGAACTGCACGAGATGTGCAACACGATCGGGATCATCGAGAAGGGGCGGCTGCTCTTCAGCGGCACGATCGACGAGGCGATCCGGCGCAGCGGCCTGCATCAGGGCATCGAACTGCGCGTGGACGACGTCGAGCGCGCCGCCGCGGTTCTGCGCACCCTCGACGTCGTTACCTCCGTCGAGGTCGAAGACCACCGCGTCATCATCATGATCGAAGGGGAGCGCGAGGCGTCGCGGGCCGTGCCTGCGGCATTGGTGGCGGCGGGCATCGGCCTCGAAGCCATGCAGCCGCGCACCGTCAAACTCGAGGATGTCTTCCTGACGCTCACGAAGGGGGAAGTGAGTTGAGCGGCCCCGCGAGGGAAGTCGAGCCGCCCGCCGGCGGAACCGCTCCGGCTCCAGCGCCGACCGGCCCATCACGGCGGCGCCGGGTCGCGACGCTGCCGTTTGCGCTCGCCCGCGGCACGGTCGGCCTGGTCGCCAGCCCCATCCTCATCAAGGAACTGACTGTCTCCTCGCGCCGTCGGCGGACCTACTGGCTCCGCGCGTCCTACCTGCTTCTGCTCGTCCTGTCGCTGCTCTTCGCCTGGTGGGTGATGGCGCAGGGGTCGATCACCCGGTCCGCGGCCGAAATGCTCCAGCGGCAGAGCCAGACCGGCCAGGGGCTTTCGCTGACGCTCGGCTGGATTCAACTCATCGCGCTCGTGCTCGTGGCGCCGATGCTCACCGGGTCGTGCATCAGCGATGAAGTCGAAGACCGGTCGCTGGACGTGCTGCTCATCACGCCGCTTTCGGCGGGGCAGATCGTCATCGGGAAGATGCTCAGCCGCTTTGTCTATGTGCTCCTGCTCGTCGCGCTGGGCTTCCCTCTGCTGCTGGCGATGCGGACCTACGGGGGCTTCACCTTCGAGCAACTGGTGCGCATCGAGGTGCTCGGCGTCACGTCGGCTCTGCTGGGCGCCTCGGTCGGGATGCTCCTGTCGTGCTGGGAAGCGCGGGGCTGGCGGGCGGTCGCCCTGGCCTACTTCTGGCTCGGTGTGTGGTGGTTCGGCCTGCCGCTGCTCCTCGTGGCTCTGGCCATGACGGCGGTGGGCATCCTCGGTTCGTTCGTGCCCGTGTGGCCGGCCGCGCTGCAATCGCTCGACTGGGAGGCGTATCCCTTCCTGATGCTCCACACGAACCCCGTCCTGACGATGATGCTCGAGACGATGGAGGCGAGCGGAGGGACTCCCTTCTCCTGGGCGACGGCCTACGCGTGGATCAGCGTCAATGCGATCAACGTCGCCCTGTCGGCGCTGCTCGTGATCATCTCAATTCCGCTGCTTCGGCGGGCGGCGAACAAGCGGCTTGGGGCCGCGGAAGAGCGGGTTTCTCGCTGGCTGATGCGCTGGCTGCGTCCCCGCCGGCGCGAGGCGAGCCTTCCCGCCGGATCGCCGCGCGGTGCTTCGGCCGCGGCTGAATCGGCGCCGGCGTCGTCGGCTCGCACGGCGCGCGCCGACCTGCCCGTCCCGAGGGTCTGGAACAACGCGATCCTCTGGCGCGAGATGCGCTTCGCCTTTCTGCGCCGGCCGATCGCCGCGGCTTTCATCGCGCTGCTCGCTCTTGTGCTGCTCGTGTGGTACAACATCGAGGGAGAAGTGCGTCTCGACACCGAGATGCTCGTCCCCCTCATCCTTCTGGCCGTGCTGGCGCAACTGGTGATCGCCTGCGTCGTGAGCCCGACGGTCATCTCGTCGGAGAAGCAGGCTCAGTCGTGGGACGTGCTGCTCTGCGTGCCGCTCCAGCCGCTGACGATTCTGTGGAGCAAAGCGGCGGGTTCGATCAAACTCACGTTCATCCCCCTGGCCGTCCTTCTGCTCGAAATGATCTACTACTCGACGCGGCACGGTTCGCTCGCCCTCGCGGCGGCGCTCGTCGCGTTGATTTCCGTCGCGTTCTCGGCGCTGCTGGCATGCACCGGCACGGCGCTGAGCCTGCTGTGCCGGCGCAACCTCGTCGCCATGGCCGGGAACCTCGGCCTGGCCATCGCCATGTGGGGCGTACTCCCCGCGGTCGTCGGCATCACCTCCGAACTGGGCGGGTGGAGCAGCGGCACCGAACGGGCCCTGGGCGTCACCATGCTCCTCAACCCCTTCTACTGGACGGCCGTGGTCTGCGAACACCTCGACTCGTGGTCCAACCGCGACGCTTCTTCGTTCCGCCTGGAGTTCTGGGACGAGAGCGTCAGTGCCGGTGAGTTCACGGCGATCATCGTCCTGGTCGCCGCCGTCGCCATCGGCGCCGGCGCCGGGGTGCTCTACGGCTGCGCACTCTGGTTCAACCGGGTGGCGGGCCGATCAAGTTGAATCGCCTCCGCGCGGCGCGAGGAACGGCGCGGATCAACCGTGCGTGTCGATGTGGCGGTAGACCGAGTCGAGGTGGTCGAACCAGCGCTGGAGTTTGCCGGCTTCGGCGGAGTTGCCTTCGCCCTGGCGCTGCAGGTAGTCCAGCCCTTCGCCGAGGTACTTCATCCCGTTGGCGATCTCTCGCTGCATGCGCTCGGCGCTGACGGAGAGGTTTCGCCCTTCGAGCCGGTCGAGCCGCTCAATCTGACTGTCGATCTTGGCCAGGCGATCCTGCATCCGCTCGTTGCCTCCGGTGTTGTCAATCTCCTGCTGGAGGCGATCGCGCATGCTCTGCAGGCGGTCGCGCATCGTCTCGACGTCGATCGTGCCCTTGAGCGGAGTGTTCTGGATCTCGATTCCGATGATGGACATCACGTGCCTCCTTCGGGGGCTGCGGCGGATGAGCGCCGGCGTCCATGCCGGCGTCGCTCCGATGGATGAATGCGGCCCTCCGTGGCCGGTGACGACTCTTGCGGACGTCATTCCGCAACCGTCATGCCACGCGAACATCCAGCCCGGTGGCGACAAAACGCGGCCGCGACTCCGCTTGCACGCAGCACTTGCGCCCGCAGGAGGTCGAAGTTGCGCTACGCGAGCAACCCGCGCCGACTCCCCCGGGTTACGGGCCTCAGGCCCTCTTGGTCCGCCAGGCCCTTGCGATCCATGCCAGGCCGAGCAGGCCGGCGGGGACGACGATAAACGCCTCGGCGGCGCGGTCGATGAGCACCGCCGCATCGATGCGCTCGGCGAGGGAGGCGTCGGCCAGCATCGGACCAAGCCATGCCACGGCGAACTCGCGGATGCCCAGGCTGCTCACCGGCGAAAGCGAGGAGAGCATGCTGATGAGAGTGAGGAAGACGGCGTCGCGGGCGGTGACCGGGGCGCCGAGGATGGTCAGCGCGAGCCAGAGCCGTCCGCCGTAGGCCAGCATGTCGATGAGGCGCAGGCCGACGGCCTGGGCGATGGCCCACGGGTCGGCGAGCATCTGCGACGCCCCGCGCCAGCGCGCTTCGAGCAGCCGGTGCGAGCCGATCCACCACAGCGCCCCCGTGCCGGAGATCAGCAGCAGGAGCAGCGCCGCCGCCCACCACCCATCAACCGCGGGCCGGAGCAGCGTCGCCCCGAGCACACATCCGAGCGTGAGGAACATGAGCAGCGCAAAGCACGCGTACCACGCGAGCAGCACCGAGTATGCCAGGCCGTCCACCCGCCGATGGTGAAGGAAGCGCAGGGCCACGCCGATGCGCACCGGGCTGTAATTGACGAGGCTCACCGCCGCGTTCACCGCCTGGATCGGCCACAAGCCGATCGGCGCGACCGGCCGGATGATCGAGCGGAAAATCGCGCCGTTGGCCAGCACGCTCACGAGTGTGCACAGCGCCAGGAGGACGAACTGCCACCACGGCGCATCGGCGAGGCCGGCGAACTGCTGATGCGACAGCGCCCGCTGGATGATCCACGCAAGCAGCGCGACGCCGATGACGAAGCCGATGATGCGCAGCACGAGTCGGCCGGGCCGCCGCGTCGTCAGGACGGCCTCGCGCAGCGACGGACTGGCGTCTTCGCGGCCGTGTTCATCGGGAGTGGGCGATTCGCCGGGCATTGTCACGCACCTGCCCCATTGCGGCCGGGGCCGGGCCGCCCCCCGCGCACGCCGCGGCGGATCACCCGCAGCGCTCCCCAGCCATCTGACCACTTGATCTTCTTGCCCTGGCCGACGCTTCGCGGGTCGTAGGACACGGCTACCTCCTCGACGCGCTCGCCGATCGCCGCCACCGCCGCCGCGATCTCCGGCTCGATGCCGAAGCGATCCTCCCTGAGCATCGGCAGGATGCGCCGCAGCACGTCAGCGGCAAAGACCTTGTAGCCGCATTCCATGTCCGTCACGCGCAGCCCCGTGCGCCAGTTGCTCACTTCGGTAAGCAGGCGGTTGCCAAAAGCGTGCAGGCGCAGGGCAAAGGTGGTGGGACGGTAGTGCCGGCCGAAGCGGGTGCCGAAGACGACCCGCGCGCGGCCCTGGATGACCGGCTCAAGCAGCCGCTCATAGTCCGCGGGGTTGTATTCCAGGTCGGCGTCCTGCACGAGGATGGCGTCGGCGTCGGCGGCGTCTTCGAGCGCGGCGGCAAAGCCGGTGCGGATCGCCGCGCCCTTGCCGCGGTTGCGCTCATGATGCAGAATCCTGACCGCAGAGATCGCAGAGAGCGCGGTGGGAGGCAGGGGATTGGCTTTGGTCGCAGATTCAGGATTCGGCGCTGCGATCTCAGCGCTCTCTGCGGTGACGAGGCCTTTGAGCAGACTCGCCGTGCCGTCCGTCGAAGCGTCGTTGACGAGGATGAGATGCTTCGCCCACCCGGCAGGCAGGGCGGCGGCTGCGACGCGGCGCAGGCACACCGGCAGCGACGCCTCCTCGTTGAAGACCGGAATGACAATGTGCAGCCGCGGCAAGATCGCGTGAGGTTAGGGGAGTCTGCATCTCGGCGACACCGCCTCTGCGGGAAATCCGCAGCGCGCTCGCGATGGCGGCCGTCCGTCGCCGCGGTCAGTTCGGCTCGATTCGGACCGTTCGAAACGGCGTCTTCACGGAGTCTTCTCCGCCCGGCCCGCGACGAATGACGGCCTGGAACACGACGTTGCTCAGCGGCGCGTTGGGGGGGACGATGCGCCGCAGCACGGCCGTTCCGTCGGCGTCCGCCACGGCGCTCCCGAAGAGCGTGATCGGCTCGCGCAGATCGAGGACCATTCCGCCGAGGAGGGACTGGCCGTGCGTGTGTCCGGCGCCGCCGAGCGAATGTAGGAAATGCACGGTTTCGCCGGGCTGCGCATGGCGCACCGCGAGCGAGACCGGCTCGCCCTGCGTGAGCGGACCGACAAACAGCCGCGGTCCTTGCTCGAATGTCGCGTTGCGGACAATCGAAAGGAAGCGAGTGCCCACGAGCGCCGCGATGTCCCACTGTCCGCTGCCATAGAGGTCGGCGGTTGCGACGCTGACGGCCTTGCCGCGGCCGAGTTCGATCGTCTGCCCGGTGTTGAAACTCCCATTGCCGCGGTTGCGAAAGACGTAGAGATCCGAGTGCCCTGCGAAGAGCACATCCAGGTTGCCGTCCAGATCGAGGTCCGACGTAGTGAGCACCTGCACGCGATAGCCGTAGGCCGATCCGAGAATCGCCGTCTGCGTGATCCGGTCGCCGTCGTGGCGGAACGCGAAGAGTTCCACGGAGTGATAGTGCTCGCCGGTGGCGATAAAAAAGTCGAGATCCCCGTCGCCGTCCAGGTCGCCCAGCGTGACTACCTGCGGATAGGTGTCCACGCCGTCTCGCCAGGGCAGCGGCCACCTGTTCCGCACCGAGAAGTTGCCCGTGCCGTCGTTGACGAGGTGAACCAGTTCCGAGTCGTAGGTGTAGCCGGAGTCCTGATGTGTGAAGATGATGGCGGCGTCGATGTCGCCGTCGCCGTCGATGTCGCCCAGAGCCACGTCCCTCGCTCCGTATCCGGACTGCGAATGTTCGTAGATGAGTCGCGGCTCGAACCGTCCGCGGCCGCGAGAGAGTCTCGCTTCGATCCGCGCCGCGGGGAAGCCCGAGGGCCCGAGCGGAACGGCGATGTCGAGCATGCCGTCCCCGTCCAGGTCGGCGAGCCGGAAGCGCCGACCAAAGTGGGACGCCGGCTCCAATACAAACTGCCCGCGATAACCATCGCCGCTGTTATACCACATCCCGATGCCGCCGGCGTCGTTCCATGCGAGATCGACCTTCCCGTCCCCGTCAAGATCGCCCGCGGCGAGAATGAACGTCGGCGTCGGGCGCTCGATGATGAGCCGGCGCTCGACGATGCCGCGATCGAGGTGGAAATAGGCGTAGAGCCGGCTGGGGCCGTCGGGGTAGAAGTAGCCCGCGACGGCCGCGTCCATCATCCCATCGCGGTTGAGATCCGCCAGCGCGATGGCCGCCCCCTCGACCCCGGGAAGCGTCGAGCGATGAGGCGGCGCGAAGCGGAACTGCGCGTGAGCCGGCGGATGGAGAGCGAGCGTGCCCAGGCCGAGGCACGCGAGGGCGCCGCTTCCTGCTTGTTGCCTTGCGGGACGGTTGCGCGTTCGGGACATCAGCCCCTCCTTCCGCCGACAGTCGAGTGTACGGGCGCTGCCGAGCCGCCGCAAGCGGGAGCCGCCGAGTTCATGATTTCGATCAATGTATCCGCTTTGTCGAGTGCACACGCGCGATGCCATCGCAGCCGTGGCCTCACGCCGCTCTCACGCCAGGGCGGGCTCCGACGCATACCACCGCTCAATCACCGCCCGCCAGTCCGCCGTGGTGTGCACTTTGATGAACTCGTTCTTCACCGCTTCCGACTCCGGGTGGTGGGCGGCGAACTTGATGCCGAACTTGCGCATGAGTTTGCCCGCGGCGTTTTCGCCGTGCAGGGCGACGGAGAGGGCGAAGTGCTCAAGGAGCACCTCGCGCTGTTCGTCGAGGGTGGGGGGAGTGGGGGCGGCATCCGTGGCGCGGATATCGGAGCGGGCTCGCTCCCCTGCGCAAAGCCTCCGGGTCGCGGCTAAACAACTATCCCGCGGCGCCTCCTGACCCTCCATCGATGCCTCGATGCCTTGATCCCTTGATGCCTTCTCAAGAATCTCCCGCGCCTGGCGGAAGATCCACGGGTTGCCGATGCAGCCGCGCGCCACGCTCACCGCGTGCACGCCCGTCTCCTCGATCATGCGGAAGATGTCGCTCGCCGTCCAGATGTCGCCCGAGCCGAAGATGATCTTGTCGGGGTGCCGCGCCGTGAGGTCGCGCAGGAACGCCCACCGGCTCGGGCCATCGTACTTCTGCTCGACCGTGCGCCCGTGCACCGTCGCCCAAGAGTAGCCGAGGTCGTAGAGTGCGGTGAAGATGCGCTCGAAGTTCTCAGCCGCTTCGTTGGAATCGTCCGAGCCGCGGCGGAGTTTCACCGTCGTTGGAATGTGATGCGGCACCGCATCGCGCACTGCCTTGAGCACTTCGATCGCATCCTCGGGATGCGCGAGAAAGTGCCCGCCGCGGCACTTGCGCGCGATCTTGCGCACCGGGCAGGCGAGGTTGACGTCGATCACGTCGTAGCCCATGCCCGCCAGCAGCGCGCCCGCCGCGGCCATCTCCTGCGGCTCGGTCCCGATGATCTGCCCCGCCAGCGGATGATCCTCGGCCGTCGCCGGCACGTTGTCGGCAATGGTCTCGAGATCGGCCTTGGCCAGCCCCCTGCCGCCCGCGAGGAGAATGCGATCGAGCAGCGCCTCGGTGATGCAGTAGGGCGCTCCGTGCCGCCGCGCGATGATGCGCATCGCTGCGTCGGAATACCCCGCCAGACCCGCCTGGAAGAAGGGTGCGTCCATCGTGGGCAGCACGGATCGGATTCGAGGATCGACTTCAATGGGGGATCGCATCCGGGAATCGTATGACACGGCGCTTCGCATCGCGCTGCCTTCCCCAGCCGCGGGCGCCGGCCCGAAGGGCTGGTTGCCGCCGCGCCTGTGCGGCCGCTTCTGCGTCGCCGCGGCGCATCGCGCTCGCCGCCTGGGCTGCGCCTCGCCTGCATTCTCGCCGCCGGGCCGGTCGTCAAAGAGCATGGTCGGTCAGTGCCGCGTTGAGAGGGAGCCCAGCCTTCGCTTCACGACGTTCTCCGCGCCGCCGGCGATGATGAGTTCCTGCGCCGTCTCGCTCGGGGAGATGAACGAGAACGTCTTTCCGGCATGCGTGAGGCGCGAGCGGCGGAAGTCGATCGTCACTTCGCCCGCGTCGATGGTGAGGGTCTTCGTCCCCGCGTGCGCTGCGCGGAGCGCCTCGACGAAGTCAGGGCACTCGAAGACGAGGAAGCCGTTGTTGAAGGCGTTCCGCTTGTACGTTTCGCTGAAGGAGGCGGCGATGACGCAGCGGATGCCGAGGTGCTTGAGACACGTCGCCGCCTGCTCGCGCGAGGAGCCGGTGCCGAAGTTCGCCCCGCTCACGATGATGTCGCCCGGGCGCGCCATCGCGGCGAAGGCCGGGTCGTAGTTGGCCATCGAAGCCGCGGCCATTTCCTGCGGCGTCACGTCATCGCGATAGGTCAGTTTGCCCGAGTAAATCCCGTCGGTGTTGAGGTTGTCGATGGGCAGCCAGAGGATGCGGCCGGTGGCCGTCTCGGGAAAGCCTTCGAGGATCGGCGTCTCTTCCTCCGCGCCGGTCGAGGTCGGATGCACCGTGACCGTGAAGCGCGGCTGGACCTCGTCGAAGCGCCGCGGCGCGCAGATGTACCCCGCTGCCGCCGAGGCCGCGACGACCGCCGGGCTGGCGAGATACGCCTGCGCCTCGCGGCTGCCCATGCGGCCTTTGAAGTTGCGATTCGTCGCGCTGATGCC
>JBDIVQ010000073.1:0-19076 GCA_039794345.1 Phycisphaerae bacterium
TGGGGCCATGCCTTTCGCTTCACCTGGGCCGGGCAAACGCTACGTCAGCCGGCTGAGCAGCGCGGCGGCGAAGGTGAGGACGAAGAAGAAGCCGCACATGTCGGTGATGGTCGTGAGGATCGGGCCGGAGGCGAGGGCGGGGTCGAAGTTCAGGCGCTTGAGCACGAGGGGGACCGATCCGCCGATGATGACCGCCACGACGGTGTTGAGCGTCAGGGCGCCGCCGACGACGAGGCTGAGGTAGACGTTCCGCCGCCAGGCGAAGGCGACGAGCCCGATGAGCAGGCCGAGCACCAGCCCGTTGAGCAGCCCGAGAAAGACCTCTCCGAGGAGCGCGCGGCGGACCTCGGTCGGCCGGATCACGCCCAGCGTCAGTTCGCGCATGCTCACGGCGACCGCCTGGTTGCCTGAGCAGCCGCTCATGTCGGAGATGATGGGCAGAAAGACTGCCAGCGCGATGACCGCTTCGAGCGTGTCCTGGTGCAGGGCGATCACACCCGCCGCGAGAATGTTGAGAAGGATGTTCACGCTCAGCCACGAGAGCCGCCGCCGCGAGCGCAGCAGCAAAGGCATCGAGCGCAACTCCTCTCCGCCGACGATGCCCTGCGATCGCAGGAAGTCCTTCTCGCGATGGGCGGCGAGGGCGGCGTCCACGGCCGACCGCTCGACCACGCCCACCAGCCGTCCCTGCCCATCCACCACCGGTGCGCCGAAGAACCGGTGCTCCTCAAAGAACCCGGCGAGTTCATCCAGCGCCGTCTCGTCGCGCACCGCCAGCGGATCGCGCGACATGACATCCGCGATGCGCCGCTGGCGCGGCGTCAGGAGGAGATTGCGCAGGCGCAGCACCCCCACGAGCCGCCCGGTCTCATCGGTGACGTACGCGTACTGGATGTTGAAGTGGGAGTACTTCTCCGCGTTGCGGCCCAGGTCATCGATGACGTCGCCGACGGTCGCCCCGGCCGCATACTGCACGAACTCCGTGATCATCAGTCCGCCGGCGCTGTGGGGCGGATAGGCGACGAGGCGGCGGATGTCGCTCGCCTCCGGCTCGGCCAGTTCCGCCAGGATGGAAAGCGCATCGCGCTGATCCAGCAGGCCGACGAGGTCGGCTCGCTCATCGCTGGGCAGTCCCTCGATGATCTTCGCCGCCGCCATCGGACCGACGTCTTCCAGCACGCTGACGACCTGGTGCTCGGGCAGGAGAATCAGGACCTTTGCAGCCGACTCGGGATCGAGCAGTTCGAACAGCCGCGTCCGCTGCTCGTCCGAAAGGCGCGTGACGGTGTGAACGGTTTCGGAGGCGTCCAGCCCTTCGAGCAGGGTCGCGCAGGCGCTGCCTTCTCCCGCTTCGCTCAGCGCGATGAGTCGCTCGGACACTGAGTTCTTGTCCGCAGGTTCCATGCCCTGACGCTAGCGCGGCGGGCGTTGCGGGGTGAGTCGATCGCCGCCGCGCCCACGCCCTTCCCGCGCATCGCCCCAAGCGCTTCGATGGGCGGCAGCCGGGCAGTCTGCCCGCGACGCTAGCGCACTTCCATATCAGATGTGTCGCTGCGGGTGGCATCGAACGCCTCCGCTTTGGGCGGAGTTCGATGTCGAGCGTCCTTACCCGATCGCACTGAACTCTCGTCCAGAGCGACGAGCGTTCAGTGCCACCCCGCTCCACGTGAAGTGGAAGTGCTCTAAAGAGAAGCCGCCCGGCATCTCGACGAGTGAAGAGTGCCGTGTGCAGGCGTGCAGGCGGAGCGGAGAGGACCCCAGGGACCTCTTCCCTCCCCGTCCGAACATTGAGCCTTGACGCGTTGCCGGGCGTGCCAGGCAGCGCCGCCGACGCGCGGCGCTCCACTGCAAAGAGATCTAAGGTTCGAAATAGGTGTCCAGCCAGTTGACGATTTCGAGATTCGCCTCGAGCGCGTTCGTCGGGTCGTTGGGTTGGCGCATGAAGTCATGCCCCTCGTCGGCCCAGACGTTGCCGTTGAACGTCCCGCCCATCTTCTGCATCGTCGCGTGGAACTCCGTGACCATCGACTCGGGCACGACCTGGTCGAGCCGGCCGAAGATTCCCAGCACCGGCTCGCGGACCGCTTCGAGCGCGTTGGGCGTGGTGACGAGCGAGCCGTAGCAGATCACGAGCGCTTCGAGGTCGAGGTGCCGCGCGATGGTGAGGGCGTGGGCGCCGCCGCTGCCCCAGCCGATGGCGGCGAGTCGCCCGGTGGGCTTGCGACCCAGCCGCGCTTCGGTCTCTGCAACGGCGGCGACGACGTTGTCCACCACGGGCTGATCGAGCGTCTCGTTGAGCAGTTCCGAAAGGTCGGGGCAGAGCACGTGGTAGCCCAGGCGCGCGTAACTGTCGGCCCGCTCGCGCAGCCAGTCATCGATCCCGTGCTCGTCGTGCATGAGCAGGAGGATCGGCGCTGTGCCCGGGTGCTCGTGGTGAACGAGATGGCCGAGCATGCTGCGGCCGCCGACGGCGTAAATGACCAGCGACTGGCGGATCTCGCCGCTCGCGGGCACCTGGTTGCGCGGGTCGGGCAGGAGCGAGCCGCGCGGTCCGGGGGGCGGCTGCTCCGGCGCGGCCTCTTCTTCCGCGGGCTCCTGCGGCGCCTGGGCCTCCTTGCCCTGCTTGTTGCATCCGATCGGCGCCACCACCAGAGCGGCGGTGAGGCAGAGCACGCCCAGGCCGGGCAGCCCGCGGAGCGCCGGGTGATCGATCTCGTAGAGGCGCTTCTGTGGTTTCATGTCGTCACCTCGCTGATGGGGGGGTGTCTGCTGACTCAGGGCCGCCGGACCGACCACGTCGTTCCCTGCGGGCCGTCCTTGATCTCGACGCCCATTTCGGCGAGTTCATCGCGGATGGCGTCGGCCCGCTTGAAGTCGCGCGCGGTCCGCGCGGCGTTCCGCTCGGCGATGAGGCTCCGGACGCGGTTCGCATCGACTTCGTCGCGACGCGGCGTCACCCCCAGCCGCGCCAGCAGCGCCGCATCCGCCTGCTCCGGCCGTTCGAGCACGCCGAACACCGAGTCCAGCCGGCGCATCAGCGCGGCCTCGGCGCGGCCGGGCCGCTCCACGCCGCCGATCCACTTGTTCACCGCACCCAGCGCTCCGGCGATGTTGAGGTCGTTGTCCATCGCCTCGGCGAATTCGCGGAGCACCGTCTCGTCGGCCGGCCGATCCGGGTCGCCCGCCTCGCCGCGCTCCACGAACGCCCGCCAGCGCGCCGTCATGCGCTCGGTGTCGCGCAGTCCCTGGAGGGTGAAGTTGGCGTTGGAGCGGTAGTGGGTCTTGATGAGTTCCAGGCGGATGGCGGCCGGCCCGTGGCCCGCCGCCAGCAGGTCGCGCAGTGTCAGGAACGTGCCCTTGCTTTTGCTCATCTTCTCGCCTTCGACGAAGAGATGGCGCGGGTGAAACCAGTGCCGCGCAAAGAAACGCCGGCCGGTTGCCCCGCAACTCTGCGCGATCTCGCACTCGTGGTGAGGGAAGATGTTGTCCTCGCCCCCGCTGTGCAGGTCGATCGACGCCTCGTCGCCGCTCGCGAGCAGTTCCAGCGCCATGGCGGAGCACTCGATGTGCCAGCCGGGATACCCCTCGCCCCACGGGCTCGGCCAGCGCATCAGGTGCGCCGGGTCGGGCTTCCAGAGCATGAAGTCTGCGGGATGCTTCTTGACGGCCTGATTCGCCTCGTCGATGCGCCCCCCGGCGCCGCTGCGCAGTTGCTCGAGCGTGTTGCCGGACAGCCGGCCGTACTCCGGGAAGGTCTGCACGTCGAAGTAGACGACACCGTCGCGCGCCACGTACGCGTGGCCGCGCTCGATGAGGCGCCCGATCAGCGCGATCATCTGCGCGATGTACTGCGTCGGACGCGGCATGAGGCTCGGGTCGCGCTCCACCTCGCTCGCCACCTTCAGCCCCAGCACGCGCGCATCGTTCAGGAACGCATCGGCGTAGTAAGAGCCGATGGAGCAGGGATCGTTCGGATCGAGATCGACCCCCGCCGGCAGTTGGCCGGCCTTCTTGGACTCAAGGAGCCGCTGCCGCGCCACCTCGAGTTTGTCCGGCCCGCCGCCATCCGCCGCCTCATCATCGACCATGTGGCCGACGTCGGTCATGTTCATGACGTGGCGCACGGTGCAGCCGCTGAACTCGAGGTACCGCCGCAGCACGTCCGCCGCGAGGAACGACCGGAAGTTGCCGATGTGCGCGAAGTCGTAGACCGTCGGGCCGCAGGAATAGAACGTCACGCGCGGCGGGTGGGCGGGGCGGAACGGCTCGATCGAGCGGGTCAACGTGTTGTAGAGGCGCAGCGCCATGCGCATGACGGTACGAGGCGAGGATTCGCTTCTCCACAGACCCGTCCGGCTCCGTCCGCGCTTCGCCCGCGACTCACCGGCCCAGCAGGATCTCGTTGGCCGCCCGCAGCGCGGACTCCATCGCCGCCGACACTTCTCCGACGTCCGCGACGAGGGGGTCGGGAATGACGTACTCAGGATTGACGGGAACGCTCAACGACGCGCCGCCGGGCAGGATCGGCACGTTGTGCGAGTCGCTGCGCAGGAGCAGCGCCTGGCACCAGTCGCTCAGAAGGAACTCGGCGAAGCGGATGGCGTCGGTCGATCGGGGCCGGCCCGCGACCAGGCTTACGGTGTTGGGGATGAGCAGCGTCCCTTCGCCCGGCCCCTCTCCGTGGCGCGGATAGACCAGATTGACGTCGTATCCGTTGCGCTGCGCGGCCCAGACGTCGTCGGTGTCGGTGAGGGCGAGGTCGGCCAGGCCGTCCGCCACCTCGCGCACCGCCTGGGAATTGCTGCGGACGATCCGCAGGCCGTTGGAGCGGAGGTCGCGCAGGAAGCGGGTGGCCCGCTCCTCTCCCCACAGGGCGAACCAGAGCGCGACGTGGCCGCGCGTCGTGCCGTAATTCGGATCGGCCATGACGAGGCGCCCCCGGAAGCGCGGGTCCGCGAGATCGAGCCAGCGCGCCGGCGGGTCGGAGACGCGCGACGGTGAATAGGCGACGACCCGGGCGCGCGCGGAGAATCCATACCATCGCCTCTCCCTGTCGCGGTGCGCCTCCGGCCAGTCCTCGACGACCTCGCTCGTCCAGGGCTGGAGGAGACCCTCATCGGCGAGTTTCTGCGTCAGAAACACCTCGCTCGACCAGAAGACGTCGCACTGCGGGTCGCCTCGCTCCGCGCGGAGGCGCTCGACGAGGCCGGTGGTCTTGGTCGCCTCAGTGTCAAAGCGGGGCACGACGAGAACGTCGGGGTGGCGCCGCCGGAACTCGGCCAGAACCTGCTCCGCGTACTCCTGGTCGGCGCTGGTGTAAACGACGACCGTGCGCTCGGAGGGACGGCGCGCGCAGGCGGCGGTCAGCGCCGTCGCCGCGGCCAGGGCGGCCAGCACGAGAGGCCGAAAACGACGCCGGGCCCGTCGGATCATGCGCTCCTCCGGTCTGAACGGACGGACAGCGGCGTCCGCCGCCGCGTCGCCATGATATCAGTGTGGGAGAGGGCCGGTCCGAAGGTCACAAGAGCCGGGCCACGATCGTTACCAGCCCGACCCAGAAGACGCCGCTCACCCCCACGACGATGCCCCCGGCGAGCCACGCCGGAAAGCGATCGATCGGGTCGCGCGATCCGTCCAGGCCGCCGTCGCCGTGCGAAGCGTCTGCCAGAGCCTCGGCTCCAGCCGCGCTCGCGAAATCGCTCAGGGCGATTCGAGCCGTTGAGTGCAGGGCGTCGGCAGGAAACTGAAGGGGTGAGGGGAGCATGCGCGGCCTTGCTCCTCCCTTCGGCCGGTTCGAGTCGCGTCTTGAGACGCGCCCTCCGGACAGGCGGCGAACCAACGAGCACGCCGATAATCCCGCCCTGCCACGCCCCCCGGCCGCACGCGCATCAGGGAGTCTCCGGGCGGATCCGCGCCAACTCCGCCCAGTACCCCGGGAAGGTCTTGTCCACGCACGACGGGTTCGCGATGCTCACTCCCGCCCGCACCAGCCCCGCGATCGAAAACGCCATCGCCATGCGGTGATCGTCGTAGGTCTCGATGAGCACATCATCGCTCCGCTGCCGCGCATCGGCCGCGGGTTCGATGATGAGCAGTTCATCATCCTCGATCTCGACAGTTGCGCCGAGTCTGGTCAGTTCCGCCCTGAGCGCGGCGAGGCGGTCCGTCTCTTTGTGCCGCAGCGTCGAGAGACCGCGCAGCACGGTCTCGCTCTGAGCGAACGCGGCGACCACGGCGAGCGTCATCGCCGCATCGGGCATCGCAGCGCAGTCGAGATCAATCCCGCGCAGCGGCTCAGCCGGGCCGAGGATGGTGATGAAGTCGCGGCCGTAGGTCAGCCCCGCCCCCATCTCGTGCAGGGCGTCGGCGAAGCGCACATCGGGCTGGAGCGAACCGTGGCCCAGCCCCTCGATCGTGCAGACTGAACCGGGACTCAATGCGGCGGCGGCGAGGAAGTACGTGGCGCTGGACGCATCCGGCTCGATCGCCATCTCGACGCCGCGGTACCGGCCCGGGCGCACGACGATCGGGTTGAGGTTGGGTGCGGCGTCGATCGTCGCGCCGAAGGCGTGCATGCCGTTGAGCGTGAGCGCGACATAGCCGGGCGAGGTGAGCGGCCCGGCGGTGCGGAGCGTGAGGCTCTCGCGCATGAGCGGCGCGATCATGAGCAGCGCGGAGATGAACTGGCTTGAGAGCGTCGGGCCGACCTCGATTTCGCCGCCGCGCCACTCCGCCGGATGGATGCGCAGCGGCAGCCGGCCGTCGTGATGTACAAACTCGATCGTCGCGCCGAGCGAGCGCAGGAGATCGACGAGTTGGGCGATCGGCCGCTCGCGCATCCGCGCGTTGCCGTCGATGATGACCACGTCGTCGGCGAGTGTGGATGCCGCGGTGAGGAAGCGGACCGCCGTGCCGGCGTTGTGCAGGTCGAGCGTGCATCCGCCGCGCAAGGCGCCGGCGCTGCCGTCGATGATGAGCGACTCCAACTGCCCGTCGCGCTCGATCGCCTCGATCGCCACCCCCAGCGCGCGCAGCGCCTCGACCATGACGACCGTGTCATCCGCCCGCAGCGGCCGGCGCAGCACCGACCTCCCCTGCGCCAGCGCCGCGAGGAGCAGAAAGCGATTCGTCAGACTCTTCGACCCCGGCGGGGTGATCGAAACACGAAAGGGCGAGGCAATGGGCGTGATCGGACGCCAGTCGTCGTTCATCGATGGTCGCGCTCCAGTCGAGCCGCGCTTCACCGCTCATCCCTTCCGGAAAACCGCGACGACGTTCTCGATGGGAACGACGAAGAGGCGGTTGTCACCCTCAAAATCCACCGGGATCGCATCCTTGGGATTGAAGAGCACGCGGTCGTACTGGCGGATCGGATAGTCCTCATCGTGCTCGACCTGGGCGCTCACGGCGACGATGCGACCCGTGAGAGTGGGAATCTCGATCTTGTCGGGCAGGTGGATGCCTGACTTGGTCTGCTTGCGGTCTTCATCCTTGCGGATCAGCACGCGCGCGCCGATGGGTTCGACGATCTCGATCGCCTTGTCCGCCGCCTGCTTGGGAGTTTCCTTCGATGCCATGCGGTGATCGCGCCTCCGCTGCGACTATAGCATTGAATCGAAGCGAAGACGCAAGCGGCCCAGACGACCAATGACTACGATGAGTGCAGCGCGAAACGCCACTCAAGGAGCCGCCGTGGACGACCTTTCCACCACCTTTCTCACCCGACTCGCCGCCCATGACCCGCAGGCGGCGGACATCATCCGCGCCGAAGCAAAGCGGCAGGAGACGACCCTCGAACTCATCGCCTCCGAGAACCACGTCTCGACCAGCGTGATGCACGCGATGGGCACCTGCCTCACCAACAAGTACGCCGAGGGCTATCCCGGCGCACGCTACTACGGCGGGTGCGAATTTCACGATCAGATCGAGAACCTCGCGCGCGAGCGCGCCAAGCAACTCTTCGGCTGCGCCTTCGCCAACGTCCAGCCCCACAGCGGGGCGCAGGCGAACATGGCCGTCTTCATGGCCATGATGGAGGTCGGCGACACCTTCGCCTCCCTCGTCCTCAAGGACGGAGGGCACCTCAGCCACGGCATGAAGATCAACTTCTCCGGCCGCTACTTCAAGCCCGTCCACTACCCGCTCGTCTACGACGAATCCAATCCGCGCTTCGAGCACATCGACTACGACGCCATGCGCAACGTCTGCCTCGAGCACAAGCCGAAGATGATCCTCTGCGGCTATTCGGCCTATCCGCGGACGATTGATTTTGCGAAGTTCCGCGCCGTGGCGGATGCGTGCGGCGCGATCCTGATGGCCGACATCGCGCACATCGCCGGATTGTGCGCGACCGGCGCCCACCCTTCGCCCTTCCCGCACGCGCACATCGTGACGACGACGACGCACAAGACCCTGCGCGGCCCGCGCGGCGGACTCATCATGACCAACGACGAGGAGATGGCCAAGAGGATCGACAAGGCCCTCTTCCCCGGCGTGCAGGGCGGGCCGCTCATGCACATCATCGCCAGCAAGGCCGTCGCCTTCGGCGAGGCGCTCCAGCCCTCTTTCAAGATGTACTGCG
This sequence comes from Phycisphaerae bacterium, assembly GCA_039794345.1. GTDB lineage: Bacteria > Planctomycetota > Phycisphaerae > Phycisphaerales > UBA5793 > UBA5793. The sequence continues at coordinate 8,582 of JBDIVQ010000073.1, forward strand.
CGCAGGTGGTGAAGAACGCCAGGGCCCTTGCAGCCGTGCTGGCCGAGCGCCGCTACCGCCTCTGCTCGGGCGGAACCGACAACCACCTCATGCTCGTCGATCTGCGCCGGCGCGATGCGAACCTCACCGGCGCGGATGCCGAGAAGTGGCTCGAATCGGCGGGGATCATCACCAACAAGAACGGCATCCCCAACGACCCGCGACCGCCGCGCATCACCAGCGGCCTGCGCCTCGGCACGCCGGCGCTGACCACGCGCGGCCTGAAGGAAGCCGAGATGTCGCAGGTGGCAGAGTGGATCGACCGCGTGCTGGGCAGCGCGGGCGACGCGGCGACGTGCGAAAAGGTCCGCGGCGAGATCGCGGAGTTCTGCAAGAAGTTTCCGCTTGATCGCGATCATTGAAGTGTGATGGCCGGCGTTGATCCGCTCCAGCGCGAATTTGCCTTCTTCGCCACCGTGTGCGCCGAATATTGCCCGCTCTATGCGGCGCTCTCGGCACGCGTGGCGGAGGATGAGGCGGTCCGCGATCTGGCGCGCGGCGGGCATCCGCAGCATCCGCCCGCCAATCTCCTCTTTGGAGCGGTGCATTACCCGCTGCTGTGCGGCGCGGACCATCCGCTGCGCGAGTTCTACCAGACCGTTGGCGGCCGACGGCCGGCGCGCGAAGCATATCCCGTCTTCCGCGATTTCTGCATCACGCATGAAGTGGAGATTCGTCGCCTCGTGACGACGCGACTCGTGCAGACGAACGAAGTCGGCCGCTGCGGCGTGCTGCTGCCGGCGCTCGCCTGCGCCTCCGCTTCATTCAGCGCCCCGCTGCATCTCATCGAAGTCGGCGCCAGCAGCGGGCTCAACCTCTTCTTCGATCGCTACCACTACCGCTACAGCAACGGCGTCGAGGTCGGCCCCGATTCACCGGCGCGGATCGAGACGGAGTTGCGCGGCGACATCGACGCGCCGCTGCCGGCCGCGATGCCCGTGATCGCCGGGCGTGTCGGCATCGACCTTTCGCCCGTGGACGTGATGGATGATGATGCGATGCGCTGGCTCGAATCGCTCATCTGGCCCGACATGGTCGAGCGCCTGACGCTCTTTCGCGCAGCGCGCGACATCGCCCGGCAGTCGCCGCCGCGCCTTCTTAAGGGGGATGCGATGGACCTGCTGCCCGAAGCGTTCGCGGCGGTCGGCGGCGATGCGGCGCCGTGCATTCTCCACTGCCACGCGATCTACCAGATGGACAGCGCGTGGCGCGAACGCTTCGATGCGCTGCTCGGCGAACTCGGCCGGCAGCGCGACTTCGCGCACGTCTCGCTCGAATGGCTGAGCGATGATCTGGGGCCGATGCTGCACCTGACGCTGCACCGGCGCGGCCAGGCGCCGCAGCGCACGCTCCTGGCCGAAGCGCATCACCACGGCCGGTGGATGCGCTGGGTCGCGCCCGCCTGAATGCGAGTGCCGGTCGAGGTTGGCTCTCAGTCGGCAAAGACCTCGTCGATGGGCAGCGCGAATCCCGGCAGCAGCGGCTCATCATCGAGCGTCTCGCCGGCGCGCCGGACGCGGTGCGTGCCGTCCCTGCGGTAGATGCTGATCGCTTGTTCCTTCGGATCGACGACCCAGACGCTTTCGCAGCCGGCGTCGAGCCACATGTGAACCTTGCTCAGCACTTCGGTCGCTGCATCGCTCGGCGAAACGACCTCAATCGCGAGGTCCGGATGTCCGGGGAAGAACGGCGGGCCGGGATCGAGATGGAGCCGATCGGCCCGGACGAATGCGACTTCCGGCGCCCGCACCGTGTCCGGATTTCGCTCGACGATGAACCCGGGCTCGCCGGTCTTCACCTTGCCCAGGTTGTGCCCCCTGACATGTTGGGTCAGAAAGTAGGCAATGTTGTTCACGATATCGCCGTGCTCAGACCCGGCCGGGCTCATCATCACCAGTTCTCCGCGCAACAGTTCGCACCGGCCGATGTCGCCGGCTTGCAGGAGTTGTTCAGCCGTCGTGATGTGGTTCGGAACGATCATGCTTCAAATGATACTCGTCTGCGCGGATGCAACCTCGATCTTGAATCCCGACCGCGTGCGCCGGTGTCAATCGGCGAACACATCCGACACCGGCAGCGCGAATCCCGGCAGGAGCGTTTCATCATCGAGCGCCTCCCCCGCGCGCCAGACGCGCATCGGCGCATCCTTGCGGTACACGGTGATGGTCCGCTTTTCCGGATCGACCACCCAGACGCTCTCGCAGCCGCTGTTGAGCCACTGCTGCACCTTGTCGAGGACTTCGCTTGCCGAATCGCCGGGGGAAATCACTTCGACGGCGAGATCAGGCGGGCCGGAAACGAATCCTTCATCCGCCTCGATGTGTCGCCGCTCGCGTCGGACAAATGCAACATCCGGCGCTCGGACCGTGTCCGGGTGGCGCTCGATCAGGAACCCCGTCTGTGCGGCATAGGTCGCGCCGAGCCGACTCTCGGCGACAAAGGCACTCAGCACTCGCCCGATTGTCATGGCGATTCGACCATGCCGCCCGCCGCCCGGACTCATCATCACCAATTCTCCGCGCCGCAGTTCGCACCGGCCGATGTCCCCGGCCCGTTCGAGTTGCTCGGCCGTCGTGATGTGGCGCGGAACGATCATGCAGAAGATGATAGACGCAGCGGGGGGCGCCGAGCCCGAGCGGGATGCGGCAACAGCCCGAATCTTCAGCGCCGCCGCTGTCCGCGCCGGCCGTGTTCTGCGAGAGTCAGGGTGGACGGGCCAGTCGGTCCCGGCGCGCCCCGAGGGGCTGGCGCCGGCCGCCGACGGGGCGGTTCCCGAAAGGAGCGGCGCCATGGACAAGCAAGCGGCATTTGTATCGCTGGACGGGACGAGGCAGGTCGCCGCGATCGTCTTCACCGACGCGGCGAACTCGTGCAGCAGCATGGGTCAGGCGGAGCGCGAGACGGTGCTCAACCTCGAGCGCGACTTCCGCGTCATGTCGCAGATCTGCGCCCGCCTCGGCGGGCGGATCATCAAGACCACGGGCGACGGCCTGCTGCTCTCCTTCCCCAGCGCCCTGGCCGCGGTGCGGTTCGCCGTCCGATCGCAGCAGCACTTTGCGTACCCGTCGGCCGTCTCCCCGGCGCCGAGGCGCCTGCAGCATCGCATTGCCGTTCACCTCGGCGACGTCCTCGTCAGCCGCACCGACATCATGGGCGAAGGGGTCAACATCGCAGCGCGCGTTCTCTCCGAGACTGAGCCCGGCGGAATCTGCATCACGCAGGTCGTCTACGACCTCGTGCGCAAGCGGCTGGCGCTGCGAACGGACTGCCTCGGCGTGCGCGAACTGCGCAATATCGAGGAGCGCATCGGGATCTACCGCGTTCTCCTCGAGGCCCGGACGCCGGCTCGCTTCCCGGCGCTGGCGCGGCTGGCTTCGGCCATGCGCCGGCCGTTTCGAGGCTCGCGCGGCAGCGGAGCGCTCGCGGGTCTCTCGCTCGCCTCGCTCGCGGCGGCGGCGCTCGTCGCCGGCGCCTGCTGGCAGCTCTCGCAGGTCCGCGCGAGGGCGAGCCTGCCCCCGCGGCCGCCGCTGCGCATCCACGCTCAGCCTCAGCCTCGCGCGGCGCCGCATGCGACGGATTCCGGCCGGCGCGATTCGAGGCCCGTCAGACCACTGCCCGTCAGGCCGCCAGTGCGCCGGCCGGACCGGTCGTAAGGCCGTCGGGGAAGTCCCCGCCGGCATCGTGCCCGATCCAGTCGCGACTACGCCGCGCTCGCGTGCTCCACGGCCGTGAGCGCCGTCATGACGTCGCGGCAGATCGGAAACACCCGGTCAAGACGCGTGATGCGGAAAAGGTAGGCCACGTTTCCGTCGGCGTTGACGAGTGCGATGCGACCGCCGCCTCGCGTCTGCTGCATCTGCGTGAGCATCTCAACGAGCACGCCGACGCAGACCGAGTCCATCGCGGAGACGTTCTGGAGGTCGAGGATGAAGTGCTTGTTGCCCTGCTGGTAGACGGTGGTCAGCAGTTCGCGCAGGGCCAGCGCCGTTTCATCGCCGGCCAGCGCCTGGACGGTGAGCGTGACGACCGCGGTCTCCCCGAGGCGATCAAGTACGGCGAGGTTCTGGTTGGCCGTCTCGTATGCGGACATGGCCTAAACCCTCACTTCCCCATCCCCCGGCAGCGACGGAATCGCGCGGCACAGCGCACCTGCGTGCGGGACGTGCCGCATCCCCCAGAAGAATCGGGTGAACCGTCGGCGCGCGTGAGCGTTGCGGCTCAATGGCTCGGCCGCGACGGACGGTCCCGGAAGTCTGCGCAAGGTCTGATGTCCCTGACGCCGCATTTGCGGACCATGGGCGCTCCCGATCCTCGTCGTGCTCAGGAGCCCGTGGGCCGGAACCCCGTTGACGGGTGGAGCGTCTGCTTGGGCTTGATGGGCGTGGCGCGAAGCGGGCGGTCCGGCCGCTCGGCGGCGGGAGCGGCGGATGGCGCTGGGCCCCCCGGCAGCGGGATCGGACCCGGCGTCACGGCCGGGCGCACCGGCGGCGGCGAGGGGCTCCTCGCAGGCGAAGCGCTCGGCGCCGCCCCCTGGCCTGGCGCCTCCTCGTGCCCGAGGCGGCGACGCCTGGCGTCGTCGATTGACCCCTCGAGCATCCGCAGAAAGGGCTTGATCTGATCGAGATTCCTCGCGGGCTTGTTCTGCATGGCATCCACCCCTGTTGGTGCCAGTCTCTTCGGCTGATAAGCGGCGTCACTGTCGGTCGCCGCTGCCGGCGGCGTCAAGCCAGTCCGATTGCGCCGACTGGGCAAGCGGCTCCGGCCGGTGGTCGAAAGAGGCGACTACTATGACCCTTCACGCCTTTTGAGTTCTCCGCTCGATGGACTCGCGGAGGAAGCGCCCCTGCATGGCCGACGTGGTGATCGCCAATCTCTGCAAGGACTTCTCCGGCGCTGTCCGGGCGGTGGATCGACTTTCATTGAGCATCGCCGATGGAGAGTTCGTGGTGCTCGTCGGCCCGTCAGGGTGCGGCAAGTCCACCACGCTCCGCATGATTGCGGGTCTGGATGATCCCACGAGCGGGACGATCGCGATCGGCGGCCGGATCGTCAATGACGTTCATCCCAAGGACCGCGACATCGCCATGGTCTTTCAGAACTACGCGCTCTATCCGCACATGAGCGTGTACAGGAACATGGCGTTCGCGCTCAAGTTGCGCGGCGTCTCGCGCCCCGAGATCGACCGGACGGTGCGGGAGGCCGCCCGGTTGCTCGGGATCGAGGATCTGCTGGAGCGTAAGCCGCGGCAACTCTCCGGCGGGCAGCGCCAGCGCGTCGCCGTGGGCCGGGCCATCGTCCGCCGTCCCAAGGCGTTTCTCTTCGACGAGCCGCTTTCCAATCTCGACGCCAAGTTGCGCGTCGAGATGCGCGCGGAACTCAAGGCCCTGCACCAGCGGCTCAGGACGACGACGATCTACGTCACGCACGACCAGGAAGAGGCGATGACGCTGGGCGACCGCGTGGTCGTCATGTGCGGCGGAACCGCCCGGCAGATCGGCTCGCCTCTCGAAGTGTACCGGCGACCGGCGAACCGCTTCGTCGCCGGGTTCCTCGGCATGCCGCCCATGAACTTCATCGACGTTACCCTCGAACGTTCCAACGGCTGCGCCTGGCTCACCGCAGAGGGAGGGCTGCGCCTCCCGCTTCCGGCCGAACTTGCACCCGCGGCCGGTTCGGCCACGCCTCGGCCCCTGGTTCTCGGCATCAGGCCCGAAGCGTTCGCGATTTCGCTCCCGCAAGCAACCGAGTCGCCGCGCCCGGCGGTCGATCTCGAAGTGGAACTGGTGGAGCCGCTGGGAGACCGGATGGACCTGACGCTGCGCCTGAACCCGGATCGCCGGCTGACGGCTCGGGTGGACTCGGGGGAGGGGTTCCGGCCCGGGCAGCGAGTCAGGGTGGAGATCGACCCGGCACGCATTCATCTCTTCGAGCCGGGCGAATTCGGAAACCGGTTGGGAGGGTGAGAGCGTATATCATCGGGTGGTAATTCCGGCCGAGTCTGCGGCCCGTATCGGGGTCGCAAGACAATGTCGTCCGGAATCACGGCCTGGGCTTGCAATGCGGCCGCCGTGGGGTTTACTTGAGCAGGGCATCGGCGCCGGGCGCGGCACGGAGTATCGGACGTGCCGTGCATCGCGCGCCGGGCAGGAGTTGCGTGGTCGGAAAGGCCGTGTGCGGCGCGGGCGGAAGGGCCCGGCGCACCGGGATTCCCAGAAGAAGCGGAGAAGAGACGATGATCAGGCTTTCACACCTTGGTGCGCTCGTGGCGATGATGATGATGGCGCTGGCCGCGGACTCGCAAGCGGCGCTGCGCCTCTACTACTCCGAGCCGTTCGGCATCTCGCCGGGTTCGCCTCGGCAGTTTCAGTTCGGCGAACTCAACGGTCAGCACGGCTGGCGATCGATTCCCGGCGTCGCCGCGGTTACGCGCTGGGGCCAGACGGATCGGCGCGTCGGCGTGGGGGTGGTGTCGCGCGGCTCGGCATTCGGGTTTGAGACCCTCGTCACCAGCCCCAAGTTCGCCGACATCCCCGACCCCACCGGCAAGGACTATGCGCTCACGATGCTCTTCGGCTTCACGAGCAGCGAAGTGACCTGGTACATCACTCCCAAGAACGTCTCCAACAACATCGTCGTCACGCGCGTGAAGTTCGAGCGTGGCGGGCGAGTCTGGATCCTCGTGCCCGATGGCCAGGGCGGGGGCGCCTTCGAACTCGTGCCGAACATGACCTGGCAGCCGAACGTCAACTACACCCTCGTGCTCGCCGCCCGGGCGGATGGCCGGCTCCATCTCTCCATCGATCAGCGCCAGGTCGCCGACTTCAGTGGCGCCGCCTTCGTCCCCGGCATCGAGGCCATCAGCATCGAGACCGACAATGAGCGCACCGGCCGCGGCATGATCTTCGACAAGATCCGCGTGCGCGACGGGAGCATCGACCGCTAGCGCACGTCCATATCAGATGTATCGCTGCGGGTGGCATCGAACGCCGCCGCTTTGGGCGGAGTTCGATGTCGAGCGTTCTTGCCCGATCGCACTGAACTCTCGTCCACAGCGACGAGCTTTCAGTGCCACCCCGCTCCACGTGAAGTGGAAGTGCTCTAAGTCCCTCGCTGACCCGTGCAGCCATTGACGCGAGCCGCCCTCCTCGGGCGGTTCGCTGTTTTGCCGCGCACCCGCCGCGTCAGTTCAGTTCGACGTGCGCCGCGATGCGGCTTGCGTCCACGGGATCGCGGATGAGGATGTGAATGCGCCACGAGCCGTCGGCCAGGTGGCGCCGCTCCCGCGCCCGGCTCGTGAAAAGGTGCGCGATGATCTCCGGCTCGCTCTGCCCGGCAGCCGCGGCCAGGAACGGGTTCAGACGCGAAAGAAGGTGGCGGTGCTCGCGCGCCCAGTCGCACGCGACGTGCAGCCGCTGGAGCGCCCCTTCCGAATCCTCCTCGATGAGCGCGTGGATGCGGCCGGCGGAGTCAAAGGCAAACTCGACGTCTTCGGCACGGGGACAGGCGAGGTTCATCGCCTGCAGTCCCGGCACAAGGTTGGCGAGCGTCTCATGCGGCGCCTCTGTCGCGCGCGCTGATGCGGCAACCGGCTGGCTGGCTCCCTGATCTTCGGCCGCTGCGATCCACGGGAGTTTTGTCGGCGGTGGTTCCTCCCGGTCCGGACTGCGGGGGAGGCCCGCCGGCGGTTCGGCCGGGGGTGAAGAGGCCGCCGGGGGTTTCGGTCGCAGCGCCACGCGAGGCGCCGCCGGGGATCCGTCTGCCCTCGGTTGAGGATTCATGGCCGGCCGCGCCGGACGGGCGGGCGATTCAGCCTCAGTCAGTGAAAGCGCGTGCGTGAGAGCCGCCACCGCGTCGCACTCAGCCGCGATTCGGGCCAGATGTCGCGACGCGATCGGCTGCATGCGCGGAACCACGCCGCACAGTTCAATGGAGACGTCGAGCGAGTGGCGGCAGGTCTGCATGATCCGCTCCGCGGCGCGCCGGGCCGCCCCCTGCTCGCTTCCCGCGACGACCAGCCCGATCGGCCGCGAGCGCCACGAAGGGTCGAGCCGCTTGATCTGCTGAAAGGCGGCGACGACGGCGGCCTCATCGGCGCCCGTCACGAGGATCAGTTCATCGCACGCGCCCGGCGCTGGAATGGGGCCGCCCTCCTCCGGTCGAAGTTCCACAGCCCATTGCGAGACGGACGATCGGCAACCGTGGACGATGGAGGCGAGGTCGGCGGTGGCGCCGCCGGCCGCTCGCGCTGCGGCCTGCTGCCCGTCGCGCGTGGCGAAAAGATCGACGCTGATCTCTCCCTCGCGTCGGCGCAGCAGGGCGGTCGGCCCGCGCTGCGACGCCAGGTGGGCTGCCGCCTGATCCACCCACGGCCCGGAGAAGACGGGCAGATTGACCACCAGCAGAGCCGCGACGCGGCTCGGAGGCTCGCCGCTCTTCTCCGCAGGGCGTGACGGCACGGGAGTCTCGGCGGCGGGAGCATTGCCTTCCCCAGTCAGAAACAGGTCCGCGAGGTCATCGAACTCGGATCGGGGGAGCGGGGCGCTGGAGTTGATCATGTGCAGCCGCACGCGCGAAGCGCTGCGCCTCAGGAAAGCCAGTTCGTCGGGTCATCCGGCCGCTTCGGCGCGGGGGAGGCTCGCCTCGGCGGCCACGGTCAGCAGGCTGTGCAACTGGCCCGAATCGCTCGGCTCCGTTCGCGGATTGCCGGGGTCGATGATCCATTGCCCGTCAACGACGAGGCGATAGCGGTAGCGCCCCGGGGACAGCGTCAGCCACGCCTCGAACGCCCCGAGCGACTCGCTGTAGCGCATCGGCGTCTGCTGGGGCGTCCAGTCGTTGAAGTCGCCGGCGATGAAGACCTGCCGCGCTGCCTCGGGCGATCGGTAGGTGAATCGCACCCGCTGGCCGAACTGCACGATGCTGCCATCCTCAGGAGCGCGGGGCGGGAGGGCAAGGGCGGTCGGCAGCGGCGCGCCGGCCGGCTGCGGGTCAATCGGCGCATCACATGTCTCGGCACGACTCTCGTGGCGGCGCTGGAGCAGGTAGCGGGCCCGCTGGGCGAGTTCGGCGGCGCGGTTGCCGGGCTCCGTCGTCGGCCGCGGCCACATCGGCCCGACGCAGGTCTCCACCGTCGGAGCCGCCGATTCGAGCGATGCCTCGCCAGGGATCGGCGTCGGGGAGGATGCCGGCCGGAACGACTCGATCCACCGGGCCAGCGCCTCGTAATCGCGCCGGCCCGAGGAGTCCGGAGCATACTCGAAGATCGCCTGGCCGAAACTCGCCGCCTCGCGCAGCGAGCAGCAGTACCGGATCGTCACCGGCGCCACCAGATCCGCGTACCGCCGCCGCAGCTCCTCGAGAATCTCCTGCGAGAGGCGGACGGAATCGTCGAACATCGTCGGAAGGAGAATGACCGCGAGCGTGCGGCCGATGCGCCGGCCGACCGTCTCAATCGTCCGAATCTGATTCTCCGCTCCCTGAAGGGCGAAGTAACTCGTCTCGACGGGGACGATCACTTCCCCCGCGGCCCGCAGCGCATTGAAGGTCAGCAGTCCGATGTGCGGCGGGCAGTCGAGAATGCACAGGTCGTAGCGCCCCGCCATCCACCGCAGCAGCTGTTCGAGCCGTCGGTCGCGGTCGGGAAGGCGCGACAGGCCGCCGCTGATGGCTTCGAGGGCCGCGAGCCGCACCGAACTGGGAATGAGATCAAGGTTGTCCCCCGCCTGCCAGGTGATCTCGCTGACGTCGATGGGGCGGTTCAGGTCGGCGAGAAGGGCGTCGCCGATCTGCCGCTCGATCGAGCCGGAAGGAACCGAAAGGCCGAGGGCGCAGTGGCCCTGCGGATCGAGGTCGATCAGCAGCACCCTCTGGCCGCTCCGCGCCGCGGCAGCGCTCAGGTTGATCGCCGTCGTCGTCTTCCCGCACCCGCCCTTCTGATTGATGATCGCGATCGTGCGCACGGGAAAAGCCCTTCCAGTCGGGATCGGCAACAGTCGGGGTAACCGATTCCGGACTTATCGGAGGTTCGACGCGCCAGGCATGAATGAGTCGCGCCGGGCGCGTCATCGCGCGCCTCTCGGAGCCGGTCGCGGTCCGCGCGACGCCCGGCCGCCGGATCCGTGCCCGCGCAGCATCAGTTCCCGGCGGGTTCCACGGCCGCGAGGCGATACAGGCGCATCTGAAGCGGAGGCGCGGCCGCGCTGCCCTTGGCCGGGCGCGACGTCGCCGCCTCTTCGACTCTCCACCCCAGGCGACCCGCCTGGGCGAGCACCTCGTCGGCCGTGCGATCGCTCGCAATGAGCCACGCCTCGCCATGCGATTCGATGCGTGACGCCAGATCGTCGGCGCTCGTCAGCACGGGTTGCGAGCGATGCAGCATGACCTGGAGCGGCGCCGCCCCCGTGCGGTAAAACTCCAGCGGCAGCGGCTCATCCTCGATGATCGGGCGAATCTCCCG
>JBDIVQ010000074.1:0-18978 GCA_039794345.1 Phycisphaerae bacterium
CCGTGCCGGCCCGACGAGCCGACCATCCCCGCCCGCTTCGAACCCTTCGACGCCGCAACCTATCGCATCGCCTTTGACGGCTCGGTCGACCCGATGCGCGAACTTGTCATCGATCCGGATGTGGCGTGGATGGTCTATCTTGGTGGGGGCGCCTCAGATGGAGCTGAATCCTTGCTGATCGATGAGCAGTCTGGAGTGTATCTTGCCGGCCATACCTGGTCCCGGGACTTCAGGACACAACGCAATTCATTTCACGGCGGCAACTTTGATGCGTACTTATGCCACGCAGACGCACAGGGCGAATTGCAGTGGATGACCTATCTCGGCGGCGGCGGCGATGAGGTTGCGACTTGCACCGCACGCAATGACAGTGGCCAGATATTCATCGTCGGCTGGACAAGTTCCAGCGACTTTGAAGGGAGATCGAATTCATATGGGGGTAAAGGTTCCGACGGATACCTTGCGACTCTCGATACCAACGGAGTTTTGCAGTGGATGCTCTATCTCGGAGGTGACGGATTCGACTATGGCACATGCCTCAACTGCGAAAGGCCGGATGAGGTTCTAGTGAGCGGCGGCACGGACTCAACTAACTTCCCTGGCGCAGTTAATGCGCCTCAGGGCGGGCTGGATGCGTTCATCGTATGTGCTGGCATTGAGGGCGGAATCCGATGGATGCAATACTACGGCGGCACGCGATATGACATCGGTTATGCCATGGCAATCGACATCAATGGGGATCTGCATCTCACGGGCCATACCAACTCGCCTGATTTTGCCGGACGAGAAAACGATCACCGTGGCGCCTTTGACGGCTACTTGGCGCGCACAAACGCGCTCGGAGAAATCCTCTCCATGCGCTATTTTGGCGGCAGCGGTGACGACCGAGGTCGTTCACTCGCCCGTGATGCTCGAGGGGGCAGTACTTGTACGGGGAGAACAAACTCGAGCGACTTCGAGGGCCGCATCAATGAGTACCACGGGAACCAGGATGTTTTTGTGATTCACTTCAGTCGACTTGGCACGGTGGAGTGGATGACCTACGTCGGAGGAAGTGAGGACGACAACGCGTCGCAGAGCGTGTGCCTTCACTCTTCCGGCCAAATCATGCTCGTCGGTGACACCCAATCGGACGACATGCCGGAAGCGATCAATGACTCGAGTGGCGAGTCTGATGCGTTCCTTGCGACGCTCAACGAACAGGGAGTCATCCTCTGGTCGCGGTATCTGGGCGGTGGTGATGACGATTCGGCCAGTGGGTTGCTCATCGCACCTGACGACAGCGTATTCATCTGCGGCTGGACGCGGTCGCAGGACTTTGAGGGTCGAACAAATGAGCACCATGGTGGGTCGTCTGATGCGTTTCTTGTGAGGCTTGTCTCAGGGGTGATTCGGCGCCTTGCCGTCCGGGCCACCTGCCCCTCCGGCGGACCCATCCGCATCGAATGGTCCGGCGCTTCGCCCGGCGGGCAAGTGGCACTCATCTACGCCCGTAACACCGGGTCATTCGAAATACCCAACAACTTCCCCTGCGCCGGCACGCAACTTGGCCTGGGGTCAAACCAGATTCAACTCGCCTGGCAGGGCGGCGCGGGACAGAACGGCTCGCGCACCCTCAACACCACCGCTGGCCCCGGCGCCTGCGGCGGGTACCTGCAACTGCTTGACCTCACCACATGCGGCACGAGCAACGTCGCGCGGGTAGAGTGAGGGCATGGAACGAATCGGGTGGATCGGGACGGGGGTCATGGGCGCTTCGATGGCGGGTCGCCTCATTGATGCGGGGTATGCGCTGACGGTCTTCAATCGCACGCGGGCCAGGGCGCAGCCGCTGCTCGATCGCGGGGCGACGTGGGCGGACTCGCCGGCCGCGGCCGCTGATTGGGCCGACGTTGTCGCGACGATTGTCGGCTACCCGCGCGATGTCGAGGAAGTCATCCTCGGCGAGTCGGGGGTGCTGGCGGCGTCGAAGGCGCCTCGCGTGATCGTTGACTTTACGACGAGCAGTCCCGACCTCGCGCAGCACATCGCACGCGAAGCGGCGGGCCGGGGAGTCCAATCGCTCGACGCCCCCGTCTCCGGAGGCGACGTCGGCGCTCGCAACGGCACGCTCTCGATCATGGTCGGCGGCGAGGCGAGCGCTCTCGACACCGTCCGCCCCCTCCTCGCGCACCTCGGTCAGAAGATCACCCACCTCGGCCCGCCGGGAAGCGGACAGCACACCAAGATGGTCAACCAGATTCTCATCGCGACGATGATGATCGGCGTGTGCGAAGGGCTGCTCTACGCCCATCGCGCCGGGCTTGACCCGCTGCGCGTCATCGAGGCGGTGGGCAGCGGCGCGGCGGGTTCGTGGTCGATCAACAACCTCGGGCCGCGCATCGTCAAGCGCGACTTCGCGCCGGGCTTCTACGTCGAGCACTTCCTCAAGGACATGGGCATCGCCCTGGCCGAGGCGCAGCGGATGAATCTCACCCTGCCGGGCCTCGCGCTGGCGGAGCAACTCTACCGGGCGGTGGTTGCTCATGGACATGGGCGAAGCGGCACGCAGGCGCTGATGCTGGCGCTCGAACGCCTCTCGGGCAAGGAGAAGGCCGCGCGCTGACGCCCGGGCGGGGGCGCGGCGGGCGAGGCCTCGATCCGATACACTCGTGCGATGCGTGGAGGATCGTGTCGTCGGCGGCATCTGACATGGGGAGCGGCGCTGTTCCTGGCGGCCGCGCCAGCGCCGGCCCAGGTGCTCAACCTGGGCGATCCCGCCCCTCCTGCTCCGAGCACGCTGTCCGCCGGCCGCGCGCTCGCCGTCTCGCTGCGGGAGCAGGCGCGTGCTCTGCGCAGCGCGGCGCAGATCGGCAGCACTCCGAAGCACGCCGCGGTCTGTGAAGCGCAGGCGAAGTGGCGCGATCTCGCCGCGATTCTGCTCGACAGCGCCGACCCGCTGACGGAGCACGAGCGGGCGCTTCCGGGGTGGATTCTGGCGAGCGCCGCCGCAGCGCTCGACGCCGACATCGCGAAGTCGGCGGAAGCGCCCGGCCTCGACGCGGAGGCACGGGAAGACAGCCTCTGGATGCTGCACCGCTTCTCCGCTTCGCCTCTTGGGGAGACTGACACGGCTGATCAAGAAGCGCTGTCGCAGGCCGCGGAACTGCTCTGCGAAGCGCTCGCGCCCCTGACGCCTCAACGCGGGCCGGCCGTTGATGAACTGGATGCGCTGCGGAGGCGCCTCGAGGATGACCCGGACCTGCACCGCGCCGCCGAATGGCTCGAACGGGCCGCCAGGCGGGTTCGATCGGGCGGAACTCTCTCCCCTCGGGAACGGACGTCGCTGAGCCTGCTCGCGCGCGCGATCGACGGCGTGGAGACGCTCGACCGGGCGGCGTGGCTGGCGTCGGTCTGGGCGCCGAACCGCGCACGCGCGGCGGACGAAGCGATCGCAGAAGCGCTCAACGCGCCGCGCGGCGCAGCGCGGCCGAGCCTTCAGGCCATTGACTCGATCGCCGGCGCGGTGCAGCGTCTCGATGCTCTCGACCAGTACCCGCCCGAGAAGCGGCTTCGCGCCGCCGCGTACCTCGACGCGGTGCGGCGGTGGGCGCGGATGTCGCTCGAAGAAGGCGCCGAGCCTCCGTGGCCGATGATGTACGACGCGCTGGACAGCGCCGACGCCCGGCGCGCCGCAGCCGCAGCCGCCGGTCCGCGCGAACTGCGCATCGCCTGCAAGGCCCTCGACGACCAGAGCGATCGGCTCGAAGCCCTCATGGGCGAGGCGCTGCGGCGGCTCTCCTCCGCGGGGCAGGCGAGCGACCCGGCGTGGGCGACGCTCATCGGCGGACATCGGCGCAACATCATCGAGCGCCGCATGCTTATCGAACTGCCCGCGGCGATCGATGCGGCGGCTCGATTTGATCGGCGGACGCCCGCCGCCCTCTGGCCGCGCCTCTCCGCCGCAGCGGCTCGCGTCGATGACGAGCGTCAGCGCGAACACCTCGCGGCCCTGGCGCGGGCCATCGGTGAGTTTTCACCCTCCTGTCTTCAATTCGAGGATGAAGCCGCGTGGCGCGACGATGGTTCGTGGGCGGCCGATCTCATCGGTCCGGAGCGGGCAGCGGTCCTTCAACGGCTCGATACTCTCCGCGCTGCGCGCGCCGCGGAACTCGTTAACGCCGAGACCCCCGCCGATCCGGCGCGTTCAGACGCGGCGCAGGATCTGGCGGCGCTTCGCGACCTCTTCCGGCTCGCGGCGACGTGGCGGACGCTCGAGGCCGCCGGGCCCGAGGTCGCGGGACGCTGTCGGCGTCTCGGCCTGCTCTGTTCGGCAGCGCTTGGCGCTCGATCGGCGGCAGCGCTGCGCGAGGAGGTCCGGCGGGCGGCGGCCGGCGCGGCGCGCGGCGGCCCGGCTTTCCGACGGGCCGTCGAGGACGCCCGCCGCCGCAGCGCCGATGCGATTGTCCTGGCGGACCTCGCGGGGCGCGCCGAGGCAGCGCCGGCGGGCGAGGTTCCAATCTACTTCGATGCCCTTGAGCGCCTGGCCGATGGTCAGCTCGACGCTCGCGGCGCCGGCGAGCGGGCGCGCCTGGCGCAATGGTGCCTGCTTCATCTTGAGTCGACGGATTCCGAGATGCCGGCGGCGGCCGGCACATACCGCGATCTCCTCGCACGCCGGCTGGCCGAGGCAATCTGGTCGCGAGCCGAGTGATGCACGAACATCGGATTGTGAAAAGGACCACGACCCGAAGCATGATGCTCCGGGTCGCGGATGGATCAATCCTGGCGGGCGGAACTCAACGCTTCGAGAACTGGAAGCGGCGGCGGGCGCCGGCCTGGCCGTACTTCTTGCGCTCGACCTCGCGCGGATCGCGGGTGAGATAGTTGTTTTGGCGGAGGATGGGCTCGACGTTGGCGTCGTAGATGCGCAGGGCGCGGGCGAGGCCGAGGACGATGGCGCCGGCCTGTCCCATGTAGCCGCCGCCCTTCGTGGTCACCTGCACTTCGAGCTTGCCGAGCATGTCGGTGGACTTGAGCGGCGCGACCACGTCGTTGCGGTCCCGCTCCTCGGTGAAGTACTCGTTGACTTCGCGGCCGTTGACCTTGAACGTCCCGTCGCCGGGACGGATGCGCACGCGGGCGATGGCGGTCTTGCGCCGGCCCGTGCCCCACCACCAGCCGAACTTCTGGGCTTCGGGACCATGCTTGAAGTCGATCACGCGCGGCGCCGGCGCGGGCGCCGCAGCGGAAGGAAGGCCGAGACCGGAAGACGTTTCGCTCTTGAGAGTGCTCATGGAATGCTCTGCTGATCGTGGATGGAAGACTCAGACCGCCAGCGGGCTGGGCTGCTGGGCGTGATGGGGATGATCGGGACCGCGATAGACCTTCAACTTCTTGGCCATGCGCCGCCCGAGGCGGCCTTTGGGAAGCATGCGCTTCACAGCGCGCTCGATGACGGACTCAGGCTGGGTGCGGATGAGTTCGCCGTAAGACCGCGCCCTCAGCCCGCCGGGATAGCCGGAGTAGTCGAGGCGAAGGCGCTGCTCGTCTTTGCGGCCGGTGAGGACGATTTTCTCGGCATTGGTGACGACGATGTAGTCGCCGCTGTCCACGTGGGGGGTATAGGAGGGCTTGTGCTTGCCCTGGAGGACGGTGGCGAGTTGGGCCGCCAGGCGGCCGAGGACCTTGCCCTCGGCGTCGACGTGATGCCAGTTGTTGCTGATTTCGCCTGTCTTGGCGAGGTACGTTTGCCGCGGCATGAGACTGATCCTTGGAACGAAAAAACCGGCCCGGCAGGTCCGTTGACCCGTTCCGGGGAGACGGAAAGCATAGCGCCGATGCCGCCATCGTCAACGTCTCGGCTCCTCGCCCGCCGCCGCCCCGTTCCCTCCTCGGGATGATCTCGGGCCCGGACGATTCATGCCCTCTCGCTGATAGCATTGGCCGCGTGACTGAGCCCTGGCCCAGCCCGAACATGGATCACCCGGTATCTCCGTGGAGCGCGTGCGACCCGTACGCTCCACCGGGGTCGCACCTGCCGCCATGGCGCGGACCGAGGCCGCGCGGCTGGCCGGCGTGGATCATCATCGTGCTGGCGGTTGCGGCCATCGTCTGGGCGGGACACCGATCCTCAAGCGTCAGTCAGGCCCGCCCTCCCCTGGAAGGCGATGCGCTTCTGGAGATTCAGGCCCGCGTGCTCTACGCCGGAGCCTCTCTCGGGAGCCGCCCCGCGCCCCTGCTGAATGACAGCGATCACGCCGCCGTCATCACCACGCCCGGGCTCGCGTGGCGAGTGGCCGCATACGACGCCGCCACCACGAGAAACCCATCGCGCATCGAGCACGTTCTTCTCCCGCTTGTCGAATCGTTCGATGATCAAGTCGCGGCGATCGGCGGCGAAGCCCAACTCCTGCACGAGGCCGTCAAAGGCGCGCTGCTCGATCCCGACAGCCTGGACGCGGCGGATGCAGCGCTCATCGAGCACCGGCTCGGCTGGTTCGGGCTGGCGCTGCTCTCGCATCGCTCCGGCTCGAATGATCCCATCCGCACCCGCGCCGATGCGCAGGCGCAGCGCACCATGTGGATCATACTGAGCGGTCTGGGGCTCGCAGGGCTGGCGCTGCTTGCGGGAGTCACGATCCTGTTCATGCTCGGCGTGAGGGCGCTGCGGGGCGAACCGCTGCCACTCGTTGCGCCGAACCCGCAGGTTCATCCGGCGATCTTCCTCGAAGCCGTCGCCGTCTACCTGTCGCTCTACCTGATCCTGAGCGTGGCCGGGGGAGCGATCAGCCTGCTGACCGGAGGCGGGCACCCGATTCTCATGGGGGCGATCATGCTGGCCGCGGCATCCGCGGCGGGCGCCCTCTGGCCCATGCTTCGCAGTCGCGCCCCTGCAACAGCGGCGGCGGACCTCGGCCTCACGCGCGGCCGCGGCGTGCTTCGCGAGATCGGTGCGGGGCTGTTCGGCTACCTCGCCTGCATGCCGATCATGGCTGCCGGCCTGCTCGGGAGCATCGCGCTCATGCTGTTCTACATGGTGCTCGCGCAGGCGATGGGCTGGCAGACATCAGAGGCGCCGGGGGCGCCTCATCCCATCCTCGAATGGGTCGCGAAGGGATCAACGGCGACCCGTCTGGGCGTTCTCTTTCTCGCGGCGGGCCTGGCGCCGTTCTTCGAGGAGATCATGTTCCGCGGGGCGCTCTTCAGCGGCGCCGCATCCCGCTTGCGCGTCGGGCCCGCCATGATCCTCATGGCCTTCATCTTTGCGATCATCCATCCGCAGGGGTGGATCGCGGTGCCGGCGCTCATGTCCATCGCCATCGGTTTCGCGCTGCTGCGAATGTGGCGGGGCGGCTGCCTCATCGCGCCGATCACGGCGCACGCGGTGCACAACGGGGCGATTGTGGGTGTGCTTCTGCTCCTGCTCGCCTAGTACTTCGTCAACTCTGTTCGCCGCCTCGGCGTTGGATGCCACTCTGATGCGATGCGCTGAATGGCGAAGCGTCAGGCGAATGACGCTCCGGGGCGCGGGATCACCGGCGACCCGCCTCCTTCCACGGGGCGTGCGCCCGGGCTGGAGGCTCAACTCCGCCGCGCACCGCGCGTACACTGAGGGCGTCGAATGGCCGGCCCGCACCGGCCGGCGGGCGGCTCGATGGGAGACTCGGAGAGACCACGTCCATGACCGGCGCGCACCTTGAAGTCGATCTCGATCACGAAGCGAGGCGCGTCGAGTTCGGCGGGCAGCCCATCACCATCGGACGGCATCCGGACAACGTCGTCCCCATCGAAGATGACCGCGCCAGCCGCTTTCACTGCGTCATCGAGCCGACAGAGCAGGGGTACTGCCTGCGCGACCTCGATTCGCGCAACGGCACGAAAGTGAACGAGCGCGCGGCCCGCAGCGTGCTGCTGCGCACCGGCGACATTGTGCGCATCGGCAAGACCCGCTTTCGGTTCGTCGATCCGAGCCAGCCGATCGTCGAGATCGCCGAGGCGCCGACAGAGGTGGAGGCGGTGCGGCGTTCGCCCAACCTCCGCCGGACCGCGGCGCCGCGCGCGGGAGTTGAGACGGAGGCGCTGAACCTCTCGGCCGAGAACGGAGACATCGACTACAACGCGCTGCTCGAGGGGCTGGCCCCCGCGGCGGACGCGGTCTCGACGCAGGCGTATGAGGAGGTGCTGCGCGACCTGGCACGCGCGCCGGATCGACCCGACGGGGATCGGCGCGAACTCGAGTTGCTCGGCGCTTCCGGGCGCAGCCTGCTCGCCTCCGATGAACAGCGCCCGAAGAAGTCGGCCCGCCGCGGAGAGGATGAGTCGGAGAGCCGCGGCGGCATCCGTCTCCTGCGGCTGCTCCTGCTCGCCTGCGCCCAGGTCGGCGCGACGGACCTGCATGTCGAAGCCCGCGCCGATGACGTCCTCTGCCGCATGCGTGTGGACGGGACGATGGTGGACACCGTCACCCTGCCCAAGGCCGCGGCCGCGAAGCTCATCGGCGTCGTGAAAGTGCTCAGCGACATCGACATCGCCCAGCGCCTCATCGTCCAGGAGGGCCACTTCTCGACGCGGCTTGACAGCCGGCGCATCGACTACCGCGTGAGTTTCACGCCCTCGATGTATGGCCAGAAACTGGTCCTGCGCATCCTCGACCTCGCCAACGCGCCGCAGTTCATCGCCGACCTCAACCTCCCACCCTGGATGGGCGAGAAGGTCAAGCGCCTCTCTCGTCAGGACTCGGGCATGCTTCTCGCCTGCGGGCCGACCGGCTCGGGCAAGACCACCACCCTCTACGCCGTCCTGCGCGAGATCGACGCTCGACAGCGCAACGTCATCACCATCGAGGATCCCGTCGAGTACCACCTCGAAGGCGTAACGCAGATCCCCATCGACCAGCAGAAGGGCAATACCTTCGGCACCCTGCTGCGCTCCGTGCTGCGGCAGGATCCCGATGTCATTCTGCTCGGAGAGGTCCGCGACCAGGAGACCGCCTCGATCGCCATGCAGGCGGCCATGACGGGACACCTGCTCCTCTCCACGGTGCATGCGAAAGACTCGATCGGTACGATCTTCCGCCTGCTCGATCTCGGCGTTGAGCCGTACCTTGTCGCGTCGAGCCTCAACCTCGTGCTGGCGCAGCGCCTCATCCGCCAGTTGTGCCCGCACTGCCGCAGCGAGCGCAAGCCCACTCCGCAGCAGACGCTGCGCATGGGTCGCTTCGTCGAGGGGATCAGCAGCATTTTTTACCCCGTCGGGTGCTCGCGGTGCTTTGACACCGGCTACGCGGGCCGGCGGGCGATTTTCGAACTCCTCGTCGTCACCGACGATCTGCGCGACATCATCCTCAAGAACGCGACGATCGCCGACATCCGCGAGGCGCTCAAGTTGACGATGTTCACAACGCTCACGCAAGCGGGCTACCAGCTCGTCGCCGAAGGCGTAACTTCGGCCGATGAGGTCGAGCGCGTCGCGGGCGTCGAGTGAACTTGCCCGAATCGCACGGCGCTGCCGCCGTGTGTTGCGGCCCTGTGCAGCCCTCGACGGTCAGCCCATCGCGACGCCAGACCGAAGAGACGTCACGGACCAGGCCCTGCCGCGAAGAGGCACGGAAGACGCCCAAGGGCATCAACGCGATCGGAGCACCGTCGAAGAGAGGGCGCCCTTCGGGGCGCGGCCGCAGGTCGCTTGCCAAATCGGCGCCCGCGACGATTCCATCTGCTCGCCGGAGGAGGTCAGAAAAAACCGCCTCGCCGATGTTTGACCACCAGCGAGACGGGCACAGGGAAACTCCGCGGTACTTGCTGTCCCTACCAACCGGCATTGCACCGACCGGCGGGGACGACCGCGGGAGTTCAAACAATGTCAAGGCCGGCACCGACCGGCTCGCCGCCTCGGGACGGCGGGCCACGGCGGGCCGACTAACCAGACGCCAATCACCTCAAGCATAACTCAAGAAACACGGGATTGTCAACCCAAAGTCTGAACTTTCGGTTTCTTCGCCGGGTTTCCGGCCCCCCCTGCCCCTCCGGGACGCCTGCCGGGCTGGAATCCCGGCGCGGGAAGGCTACACTCCGCGTCCCGGCAGCCCCGCCCAAGCAGTTTCCGAGGCTCCCCGGATTCCAAGGACGCTCCCAATGGCCAAGACACCCCGACCCGGCACCCGCATCACCCTGAGCATCACCAAGGCCCCGACGCGCCCTGACGACATCGACACCCTTCGCCGCCTCATGCGGATGAACCCCAGGGCCCAGGCCGCTCTCGAACGCGCCCAACTGAAGCGGGAGCGAACGACCGAGTCGCATCAGCGAGGCGGCCGCCAGTGGGCCGTCCGCCATCGAGCCGGCAAACTCGTCCACCCCCACGTCGGGACGACGTGGACCCTCGCTTACCGGCCCCAGATCGCCCCGGACCTCGCCGCCGTGTCGGAGTTCATCTCCGTCAAGTCCTGAGCCAAGCCGGCCGCGGCCCCCGAGGCCCCGATCTTTCCAGCCTTACCCGCCGCCCGCAGATCGTTCGTAGATCAGCCGTACCGTGTTACCGGGGGGCTCAAACTCGACACGCGTCATGTAAGCGCGCATGAGAAGCAGCCCCCGGCCGGAGGTGCACTCCAGGTTCTCGTCGAGCGTCGGGTCGATCACCGAGGCGGGATCGAAGCCCTCCCCTTCGTCCGTTACGCGCAGGTACACCCGGGCGCCGTCCACCGCGGTGGCGACTTCGATGCGGCCGTCGGGCCGGTTGCCGTTGCCGTGGTGGATGGCATTGCTCACCGCCTCTTCCCACGCGAGCCGCACGGCGAAGCAGGCGGCCGCGGAGTACCCGGCCAGGCGCATCTCCGCTTCCAGGGCGTCGCCGACGCTCTCGGCGTCACTGCGCCGGTGCGACAGGATTCGAACACGGGCGCCGGGCGGATCGCCGCTTGGATGAGGCGGCTGAGGGGTGGGCGGCATAGGTCGGTTTCCTCTTTCGTCCGACCGCCGGCGGCCGAGGTGCAGGCCGCGCCCGCCGCGGTCCGGTCGCGCCCGCTCAGGAGAAACTCGCCAGCGCTTCTCGCGTGCCCGGGTGAATCTGGAAAAGGCGATCCAGCCTCGTGATCCGGAACACTTCGATGATCTGGCTGTTGATGTCCGCGAGGCGCAACTGTCCGTCCTTGGCCTTGATGCGGCTGTTGATGGTGATCAGCGCCCCGAGCGCCGCCGAGGAAAGATGGTCCACATTCGCGAAACTGATGAGCAGTTTCGGACTCGGGTCGTCGTTCACCAGCGTGCCGATCTCCTCGCCGATCTGCGCGATGTTCGCCTCGTCGAGGATGTTGCGGTCCACGAATTCGACGATGGTGATTTGATCCTGCTTGCGGATTCGCAGACGCGACTGCGGTGCGGTCATCGGATGGTGCTCCTCACATGTTGGCGGCTCCAGCGTAGGGGACGGCGGCTCGTCGAGTCAAGACGCCCCGCGCCAGAAGCGGGGAAAAACGAAGCGGGCGACGGTTCGGCCCGTCGCCCGCCAAAGTCCCGCCAGTCAAATCCTCAGAACGAGGTGTTGAACCCGCCCGCCCGCAACGTGTCCTGCAGGCCGGGGTAGAGCAGGTCTTCCTGCTCCTGCTGGATGATGATCGTCGGCTTGAGCAGGATCAGCAGCGTCTTTTCCTCGACGGTGTCGATCCGGTTCGTGAAGAAGCGGTTGATGATGGGGATCTTCGACAGGACCGGCACGCCCGTCTCGACCTCGATGTTGTTGCGGATCGTCTGCCCGCCGAGGAGGATCGTCCCGCGGTCAGGAACGCTGACCGTCGTGTTGACGGCCGACACCTGCGTCACGGGGCGCTGAATCTCGGCCGTGTTGGCGATGATGTCGTTCGGCTCGCCCGAGTCGAGCACCCGCCCGCCGACGACGATGGGAATCGACGTCGAGACGAGATCGATGAGGGATGAGTTGCTGATGCTGACCGTCAACGTCACATAGCGTCGGTCCGCCGACACGGTGCCCTCGACGTCAAGCACCACACCCTCGTTGACGGCCTGGAGGTCGGGGTCGAAGCCCGCCGAAGAGTCGCCGACCACCGGCTGAAGGTCGGAGATGAAGAAGCGGCTCGTCGTCACCTGAACGAACGATCGCTGCCCGTTGAAGAAGGTGAGTTTGGGGGAGGTGATCTGGTTGCTGCGGCGATCAGCCTGCGTCGCCTCGATGAGCAGGTCCACCTGGATGTCGTTGAGGAAGGAGATGCCGTAGGAGAACGCCGGATCCATCGCGAGCAGTCCCGAAGCCATGCTCTCCGCCGGCGGGTCGAAGATGCTCCGCGCCAGGCCGAGGGTGTTCTGCTGGATGCTCGAGGGGCTCCACGTCCGCCGGCTGCGCGGGATGACGCCGGTGGGAGGCACTTCCTGGTTGAACGTCTCACGGCCGCCGTCGTCAAAGGTGCCCGTGGGGACGAGATCGAAGATCGAGGTGTAGCGCCGCTGACCCGCGCCCGGGCGAACCTCGCCCGAGATGGGATCGGTGAAGAGGTCGATCGGGAGGATGTTCGGATCGAGCGCCGCGGCGCGCTGGTACTCGCTGCCGCCGAAGTAGATGTCGAGGTCGATGCCCACCTGCTCGAACCACGACTCGTTGATCGTGAGGAAGCGCGAATCAACGTTGATCTGGATCGACTGGATTTCGCGGAGTTTGCTCAGCAGGTTGGAGATCGCCTGGTGGTTCTTCGCCGTGTTCTTGATGATCAGGTTCGAGTTGACGGTCTGGATGACGCCGACGTCTCCGCCGTTGATCTGCCAGGAGGTGCTGTCGATCGTCGTGGTGATCACTTCCCGGATCTTCTCGATGAGTTCCTCGCGGCGGTCGCGGCCGCGGTCGTACTTCTCGACGTTTCCTTCGCCGAAGAGCGAGGCCTTGAGGCTCTCGCGGCCCTCTGCCTTGCGGTTCATCTCCGCCTCAAGGTCGAGGCTCTTGGCGTTGTCGAAGTGAGGGATGTTGACGAGAAGGTCGCCGATCGGGTACATGTGGACGATGGGGTTGGCCGCGAGGCGCTCCTTCGTCGAGATCATGAGAATGCCGTCCTGCACGGCGAACTCGGGGCGCGAGCGGACGTCGGTCGCCAGTTGCGCCAGCGTGCGCTCGAGGACGACCTGGAGGTTGACCTGGTCGTTGAGCCGCAGGTTGATGGGCATGTTGCGGTCGATAAAGTTCTCTTCGAGCGCTTTCCACTCGACGTCGATGTTGACGTTGGCGACTTCGCCGATCCAGGTCAGGACGTCGCCCAGCGGGGTGCCGCGGAAATCGACGTTGGCGCGCTGGCGGGCGAGGGCGTTCCAGACGCGGCGGTCCGCCTCGGTGTCGGTGTAGGCGAGGTCGAGGCGCCTCGCCGAGAGTTCCGGCCAGTCCGGCGGATACTCGACGATGCCTCGCGGGATGAGCGAGGCCTCCATCTGCACGAGGGAGTTCTCGACGTGACGCACGTTTCCATCGCGCTTGAGCAGATCCCACTGCCGCAGGGCCCGGAGGTCCTGGAGCGTGTCGCGCAGCGCCAGGCCGGCGGCGTTGCCCGGGTCTTCAAAGAGAAGGGCGTTGCACTCGAGCAGCGCCTCGTCGTAGCGCTGGGCCGCCTGCGACTTGCGGATCGCCAGCAGGCGCTGAGCGATGCGCTGCTGCCGCTCAGACTCGAGACGGGCCTGGTCCTCCGCCCGACGCTTCGCGATGTCCTGCGCTCGTGCCTGGAGTTCCCGCTGCTCGGCCTCGCGCTTCGCAGTGTCGATCTCGCCGGCGAGGGTCATGGTCTGCTCGCGCATCGACTCGTAGTCCTGCGTCGGGAGGATGGTGCGCCCCTCCTGCACGCGGTAGCGGGCCTGCATGACAAGGTTGGTGGCGTCGATGAACTCGCCCTGGCCCATCTTCGCCCGCGCCTGCGACATGAGGTTGTTGAACTCGGCTGTGAGTTGCTGAACCTGGACCTGGCGCGTCTCCTGGTGCTGCGGCAGGATGTTGCCCACGTTGAGCATGTCCTGGGCCTTCTGAAGGCCATCGCGGGCCGACTGGTTGTCGGGCTGGACGGCGAGCACCTTCTGGAAGAGTTCCGCGGCCGCGGCGTATTGGCCGTTCGCCAGCGCCTGCTGCGCCTGATCAAAGTTGATCTTTGCCTGCGCCTGTTGCGCCTGGTAGATGAGGTCCTGGTTCTTGTTGTCGTCAGCGGGCGGCTCCTGAGCCGCTGGCTCCTCGGTCGTGGGTTCTTCGGCGGGAGGATCCTGGGCCGGAGGATCCTGCATCACGCCGACATTGACCACCGGCGTGGAAAACTTGCCGCGCTGCGCTTCGAGCATGGTGATCTGCTCGATGTAGCGGGTGAGGTCCTTCTGCTGGTCGAGGTCGAGCGCGACGCCTGAGTTGTACACGAGGTTGAGTCCGGCCTTTGCCTCGCCGAAGTTCCCGGCGTCGAAGGCGCTGATGGCCTTCTGCAGCGTCAGGGGGATGTGCGGCGCCAGTTCCGACTGGGCGGATTTCACGGCAGAGAGCATCTCCTCCGCCTGCGACTTCTGCTCGGGCGTCGAGGCGACGGACTTGCGGACGAGTTCGAGATGCGAGGTGGCGGTGCGGTAGTCCGCCTGGCGAACGGCGAGTTCCGCCTTCATCAGCCGCACCTGCGCCTCGGGCATCTTGCGCAGCGATTCGTCGATGCGGTTGATCATCGTCAGCAGCGATTGGCGCTGGGCCCGTTCGAGTTGGGTGAGATCGGCCCGGAGGAGCACCTCCCGCGCTTCGAGCATGCGGCCCTCGGTGAACAATCGGTCGCCCTGGGCGTACAACTCCTGGGCCGTCGGCTGGGGCGGCGTCGCGAGCGACGTCGATCCGATGAACAACGAAAGGCCGAGGGTGCACAGTCGAAGCCAGTGGGGAGTGCTCTGCTGATTCATGGTGGCTGTTGTCCCTTCAGTGGTGGATTCGTCCAGGTCGCTCTGCCGTCGCCTCGGCGGTGCAACCGATCTCGCCGTCGATTGTCAAAGGCAAATGTGATTCGCCTCCCGAACCCCGGGCGGGGCGATCGCTGCGTCTCGTCGAATCGGGGGTCCGCTCCAACCTCGTCCCTCCACCCCGATTGCGGACGAAAGGCTACCACCCTCGGAGCGCCGATGCAAGTCCGCCGCCCGACAGGATTCCGGATGCCCGTTCGGCCGGGCATGGGTTGAAAGCGCGCTCTTTTCCGATTTTTCCGCCGCCCCTTCCGAGGCCGGCGATCCGGGGCGGGTTGTGCGGCGTCATCCATGACCTGCTCCGGCCCATCCTGGGCGCGGCGGCCGGCAACCCGGCCGAAGATCCCCTCCGTCCCTTCGACTCGGCGGAGGATCGTGGATCAGAGTTCGGGGATGTCCGCCTCGGTCGTGGCGATCTCGCCTCGTTCGAGACGCTCCTTCTCCTTCGCCACCCACGGAATGGTCGGCGCGTTGCGCTCCATCCAGAGGGGCATGGGCGTGCGCAGGCCCTTCTTGTCGAGTTCGGCGAACTCGACGATCATTTCCTCGCGGGTGTAGGAGGAGAGGTCGTGGTTCTTGCCCATGTGAATGCAGTCGGTGGGGCAAGGCTCAGTGCATAAGCCGCAGAACATGCACTTCTGGTAGTCGATGGCGTAGCGGAGCAGGTCGCCGCCGGTCGCGGTCCCCGTCTTCTTGTCAATCTTGCGCGGCGCGGACTTGTCGATGTAGATGCAGTCCACCGGGCAGGCCTTGGCGCACATGTCGCAGGCGATGCACTTCTCCGCCTCGAACTCGTGAATGCCCCGGTAGCGCGGCGCGAAACTGATCCGCTCGAAGGGGTACTTGATGGTCACGACGGGGCTGAAGCAGTACTTGATGGTGATGCGCATCCCGATGAGAATGCTCTTCATCATCTGGTAGATGCCGCCGAAGTAGCCTTCGTTCGCAAGGGTGGTCATCGGTGAAGTGCTCCGCGATCGAGCCGGCCGCGCGTCAGCGGCGGTCCGGCGTGGTGGTCATTGCCGGCTCATGATAGCGTCAATGCGGCGGCGGTCGGCCGGGGCGAACGCCCGAGAGCGGCCCCGTCAGGAGCGGCCGGCGATGCGCTGGTCGAAGTGCTGCCGCACCTCGTCGGACATGTACAGGATCCGCCGGCACGACGGGCAGTTGGCGAGGCTCGAACGCTGCAGCAGGACGCTGACGACCTCAACCGGCACGGTCATGTTGCACGCGCCACAGCAGTACTCCTGCCTCCGCCGGTCCTCCTCGATGATCTCCGCCATCGCCTCGCCATCGTTGCGGCGGGCCAGTTGCTCGAAGTCGGCCATGACCTCGGACGGGACGGCACTCACGGCCGCCTTGCGGTTTTCCTTGAGTTCCGCCAGGCGCTCGGCGATCTCCGACTCTTCGCGCTCGAGTTGCTTCACGGCCACGTCGTGGACCTTTCGCCTCTGCTCGATCTGCGCTTCGATCTCCGCGATCTGGGCGTTCATGGCGTCAACCTTGCCCAGCGCCTCGATCGCCTCGGTCTCGATCCGCTCGCGGTCGGCCTTGACGGTGTTGAGTTCGGTGAGCGTCGCCTTGTACTCCTTGGCGCTGCTCGCCTCGTTCATGCGCTTGCGAAGGGACTCGATGCGTTCATCGAGCCCCTTGACGTCGGTCTCCAGGTTGGCGGCGGTGGCGGCGAGTTGCCGCGCTTGCGACTGCGCGGCGGCGCGCCTCGCTTCCAGATCGCTCAGTTGCTGCGTCTGCGACTGCGCGTAGCGCTTGGCGGCGCTCACCCGCGTCGTCAACCCCTGAATCTGCTGATCAATTCGATAGAGGTTCAGGAGTCGGTCCGTGATCGACATCTGCTGCGGCTCCGCGATGGCCATATCCCCGATGATAGCCGCGAACCCGCGCAACCGCGCGAAAACCCGGCCGGGGGCCATCCGTCAGGTCGCGACTCCGCCCGGCCCGCTATGGGACGACCCGCAGTCGCTCTCCTCCGCCCGCGTCCACGCGGCCGACGACCCCGGCCCAGGTCGCCCCCCCACTGCGGCATCGCTGCACGAGTTCTCCGGCCTCGCCGGGGCCGATCGCGATCAGCAGCCCCCCGGACGTCTGCGGGTCGTAGAGGAACGGCAGCAGGCCGGACTCGGCGACGTCAGCCTCGAAGCGCGTCCGGCCCTCGGTGTGCCCGCGATTGGAGGCGATGGCTCGCGTGAAGTTCGCCTTCACCGCCAGGTCCTTCGCGCCCGGCAGCAGAGGCAGTTTCGCGAGTTCGATCTCGATCGTCACATTACTCGCCTCGGCCATTTCACAGGCGTGTCCGGCGAGGCCGAAGCCGGTGATGTCGGTGACGGCGCTGGCGCCGAGTTCGACCGCAGCGGCGGAGGCGGCGGCGTTCAGCGCGATCATGCTGGCGCACGCGGCGGCGAGCGTCTCGGCCGGACACTCCCCGCGCCGGTTGGCGGTGGTGATGAATCCGGTGCCGAGCGCCTTGGTGAGCACGAGCAGATCGCCGGCGCGGGCGCGCTCGTTGGTCAACATGCGGCGCGGATCGACGGTGCCCGTGACCGCCAGGCCGTACTTCACTTCCGCGTCGCGCACAGAGTGTCCGCCGACGATGACGGCGCCGGCGGCGAGGACGCGCTCCGCCCCGCCGCGCAGAATCTCGTGCAGGATCGAGAGATCGAGTTCGGTGTCGGGGAAGCCGACGATGTTCAGGGCCGTGCGCGGCTGGGCGCCCATCGCGTAGACGTCGCTCAATGAGTTCGCCGCCGCGATCTGTCCGTATGCGAACGGATCATCGACAACAGGCGGAAAGAAATCGACGGTCTGCACGATGGCGAGGTCGTCTCCGAGGCGATAGACACCCGCGTCGCTGAAGTGTTCAGCGCCGATGAGCAGGTTCGGATCCTGGAAGCGGGGCAATCCTTGCACAACCTGTGCAACGGCCTGGGCCGAAAGTTTGCCCGCTCAGCCCGCGCAGTTGGCGTAGTTGAGCAATCGCTTCAAGCGGCCGCTGGGATGATCCACCGCGCCTCCTTTCGAGGCGGGATCATACGTCGGGCGATCCGGCGGCTGCAACGAGGCTCAAGAGGGGGCCAGCGGGGAACGGGCAGCGCACGGATCGCGCCCGTTGCTTTACCCGCCATGAGTGAAGTCCTCAGAACTCCGCGACGTTGCTGACTTCGCAGGTGGTCAGGTCAAGGGCGAGGAGGCAGACGCGGCCGCAGGCGGGGTTGGGAACGTTGCCCGTCATCGCCGCGTTCCCTTCGCCGTCGGCGGTGATAATGCCCACGAGCGCAGCGCCGCCGAGTGGCAGGACCGTGCCGGAGCACGGATTGGGCGGCGGAATGGTCGTCTGCCCGCCGCACCGTCCCGGCGCCGAGCGGATGATCGCGACGCGCCCGCCCGGCGTCGCCCCGCTCAGCCGCGCCGTCATTGCGCCTGGGCAGTCACCTTCAAGCGCCAGCGTGACGACGGGTTCCTCTTCACCACACAGGCCAATAGATACATCCCAGCGGCCAGGACCAAGCAGGTTCTCCCATGATGTCGGAAGTGGATGCCCGAAGACAAACGACTGGAAGAAGGAATTGCCATTAGCAACCGGTGCGCCCTGTGCATTCCCCCCACTCGTGAGTGAAACGAAAGTCTCGCCTCTCCCGCTTCCGACTGGTCGTACGCCAACGTGGTACGAACCGTAAGGCAACACGAAGTCCACGTTGACGCGCAACTCGTACTCAAGTCGTCCGAATCCCTGCCGGCCAGTCAGTTCCCATGTTAGATCGGTGATGTCCCAAATCTGTACGATTTCCTCGCCCCATTCCTGCTCCTCCATTCCGCGGAAGATCGCAACATCACCCGCTACCGGGATGCCGGTATCTTGATTCGCGAGGAAATTCCCCCATACTACTGTGATGCGCCCGCCAGGCCAATCGACGTCATC
The DNA here is from genome assembly GCA_039794345.1 of Phycisphaerae bacterium. Classification (GTDB taxonomy): domain Bacteria; phylum Planctomycetota; class Phycisphaerae; order Phycisphaerales; family UBA5793; genus UBA5793. Next base: position 18,874 of record JBDIVQ010000074.1, read on the forward strand.
AAACGTCCATGCCTCATCAACGAGCGTGTTTCTTCCACAAGCCAATGCGCTGCGGAAATCGAAATCCCCTCCATAGAAGCACAACTCTCTCGATGGGAATTGTAG
>JBDIVQ010000075.1:0-18953 GCA_039794345.1 Phycisphaerae bacterium
ACGCAAGAACCCTCCTCCACTCCCGCGCTCCGCTCCGAATCCCCGCGTCGCCCGCGGCGCGGCATCTGAGCGCAAAATCCTCCTCCAACCCCGCGCTCCGCTCCGCAAAGCCTCCGCGTCGCGGCTAACCTTTCATCACGATCCGCGATCATTCAATGGGAAGGATGATGAACCGCGACCTGGCCGTCAACCCCCCGCGCTCGCGCGACTGGCGACCGCTGTGGAACTTCACCGATCCGGCGACAAGCGAGCAACGATTCCGGGACGAGCGCGCGCGGCTTGAAGCAGAAGCGCAGCGCGATCAGGCCGCCGAGTGCCGCACCCAGATCGCCCGCGCCCTCGGCCTCCAGCGCCGATTCGACGAAGCGCATCGCACGCTCGATGAAGTCGAGGCGATGACCGGCCTGCCCGACCACGTCCGCGTGCGACTGCTCCTCGAACGCGGCCGTGTGCTCAACTCGTCGCGGCGCAGCGGCGAGGCCCGGCCCCTCTTCGAGCAGGCGTGCGAACTCGCCTCGCGCTGCGGCGAGGATGATCTCGCCGTCGATGCCGCCCACATGATCGCCATCGTCTCCAAGGGCGATGAGGCGATGGAGTGGAACATCCGGGCCCTGGCGATGGCCGAGCGCTCGCCCTGCCCACGCGCGCGCCGCTGGGCCGGCTCGCTGCACAACAACCTCGGCTGGTCGCTGCACGCGCTCAAGCGGTTCGACGAAGCCCTGGAGCACTTCGAGGCGGCTCTGGCGGCGCGGATCGAGCAGCAGGATGCGGCGGAGACGCTCGTGGCGCGCTGGTGCATCGCCCGCTGCCTCCGCTCGCTCGGCCGCCTCGACGAAGCGCTGGTCATTCAGCGCGACCTCCACGCGGCCCACGAAGCGGCGGGATCGTCCGACGGCTACGTCTGCGAAGAACTCGGCGAGTGCCTGCTGGCGCTGGGGCGCGATGAAGACGCAGCGCCCTGGTTCGCCCGCGCGCACGCGATGCTCTCGCAGGATCCCTGGCTGGCGGAGCGCGAGCCGCAGCGCCTCGCCCGACTGGCGCAACTCGGCGGCGATTCGACGACGTAGGTCGGGACCGCCGCTCTGGGCGAGGCCCGGCGCTTCGGCGCTCCTTTCGATGCATGACGCGAGGAGTGTCGCCCCACCCGCAAGCGCCGGGCCTGCTCCGAGCCTTGTCCCGACCTACGACGATTGGCGCCCGCGCGGCGTCCACGGCACATCGGGCACGCCCGCATTGCGATTCGCCAGGCGCGCCAGGGCAAAGAGCAGGTCGCCGGTGCGGTTGAGATAGACGATGTTGGCCTGGGGCTTGAGGCTTGGGGCCTGGGGTGGCGTGGCCTGGCGCTTCGCGTCGCTCTGCCGGGCGCCTGGCCCTGCCGACTCGTTCAGACCAATGACGCAACGCTCAACGCGGCGGCAGATGGTGCGCGCGAGATGCAATCGCGCCGCCAGTTCCGTTCCCCCCGGCAGGATGAAGGACTTCTGCTCCTCAACCTGCTCGACCGCGGCGTCTATCCACCGCTCGAGCTTCGCAATGTCTGCAGCACCGACCGGGCTGACCTTCTTGCGCGCGGTGCTTTCGACCGGCGTCGCGAGGTCGGCCCCGATCTCAAAGAGCAGTCGCTGCAACTCCTCGAGGCACTCGATGACGAGCGCATCGCGGCCCGGTTCGGCGGCACGCCGCGCCAGGCCGAGCGCCGCGTTGAGTTCATCGCACTGGCCGAAGGCCTCAACGCGCGGATCCGTCTTGGAGACGCGCGAACCCCCGTGCAGACCCGTCGAGCCGTCATCACCTGTTCGGGTGTACAACTTCATTCCGGTGGATCATAGAGGCGGGAATGCGGCAGGCAGGGGAGCGAGCGCGGTCCCGCCGGGGGGGAAATGACGCGGCAGAAGGGGTTTGGCGATGCAAAGATGGCCGGTGACGTGTCATTCCATGGGCCGCTGCGCCTCTTCGGGAGTATCGTTCTCACATGGGTGTTGAGGACGATGTACGTTGCGTGATCGGGGCGATCGGCAAGGGGCTGGCGCAGCGCTGCCGGGAAGATGACCAGGTGCGCGAGGCCGTGGGTCGCCTGGCCCGCTGGCTTCTCGAAGCGGCGGCAGAGGCCGTCGCACCGCCGAAGCGCGAGGCGTCGGAGGCGCCCGAGGCGCCGCGCGCCCAGGACTCTCCCACCACCCCCGCGGCCCTCCTTGAGCCCGTGACGCTCAGCGTCGGCGACACCTCCGCCGTGGTGCGCGTCGTTCCGGCCCCGCCCGGGGCGTCCGCGGCCCGGCCGGCAGAGCGCCTCGCCGAGGAGCGAGCGACGGTTCGACCGCCCGCCGCTCCCGCGCTGCGGCCGATCGAGATCGAATCGTTCGCATCGTCCTCGCGGCCCGCGCCGGACCTGCCGCTCATTGTGCGGCGTGCGCGCCTCAAGGAGCAGGCGGCGCGCTGGGCGGGCGAGCGGCGCCGCCGCATCGCCGCCGGGCTCGACTTCGACTCCGACATCGTGCCCACCGACCGCGAACTCATCTCGGCCGCCAAGGCGCTGCCCAACTGCTACTTGTGGATGCTCGATCCCTATGGCCCGGGCGTTCCCGACGATGATCTGCTCGAGCAGGTCGGGGGTTGCCATCTCAACCTCGCGGAAGCGGCGCAACTCGTGGATGATCTGCGACGCTACCTTGCGGAGGATGAAAGCGACGCCTCGATCCCCCTCCAAGACGCGGTGCGCCTCCTGGCCGAGGCGCAGTCTGCGCTGCGGGTGATGCTCGAGGAGATCGGGATGGCGCGGCGGGCGGATCAGGACCAGTTCGAGGCGTTCCTCTGGCTTAAGGAGTTCACCTCGGCGGAGGGGGTGTACGTCGAACGATACATGCGACTGGCCGATCCGGCGGATCCTTCGCGGTGGCGCGATCTCGCCCGGCGAATCGAGGCGCTGCGGCACGAAGTCGGAGAGCGGCGCACCAGCGAGCGCCACCGCCGGGCGCTGTTCAACAAGGCGCGCTACCACTTCGGCCGGATCAGTTCCGCCGCGGCGAGCGGCAACGGCCATGCCGACGCCGACCTCGACGACTGGGTAAAGGCGCTGGCGGCCGTGGACGGCCTGGTGCGCTCGGGCCTGCCCCCTTCGGCGGTTGAACTGCGAGAGTTGCTCCTGCCCCACGTGGATGCGATTCCGGAGGGCGTGGAGGTGGACGACGGGGCCGGCCTGGCGATCGACGAAGTGGAGCGCTACCGCGAGTGGCGGGAAGAGGATCGGCGCGAGGCGCCGGCGCCGCGCGAGCCCTCCCCCGACGTGCGCCGGGCGGCGGAACTGCTTCGCGGGCAGGGGATGGTCATCATCGGCGGTCAGGAGCGGCCGCAGGCGCGCGCCGCGATCGAGCGCGCCCTCGAACTGGCGAACGTGCGCTGGATCTCTTCGCGGCCGCACCAGACGGTCAGTTCCTTCGAGCCGGACATCGCCCGCGCCGACACCCACATTGTCGTGCTCGCCATCCGCTGGTCGAGCCACTCCTTCGAGAGCGTCAAGTCGATGTGCGAGCGCTACGGCAAGGCGTTCGTCCGCCTGCCGGGCGGGTACAACGTGAATCAACTCGCCCGCCACATCCTGCTTCAGGCGAGCGGGCAACTCGTGCGGCAGTGAGCCGGCGCGGCCGCCCGGCGCCCCGCCCGCGGCCCTTCAATCCTCCGCCGGATGGACCGCAGCGCGGATGATCGACGCCATGCGCTGGGCATCGCGCTTGCGCAGGCCGCGCTGCGCGATGTCGCCCGTCGCGCCGCCGAAGGTCTCGATGACCAGCGCATCCCAGGAGACGCCCTTGGTCGTGCGCACCGAGGCAATGCGCTCGACCCGAATCTCCTGATCGTGGATGCGCAGGCCCAGCAGCGACCAGCTCGTCACGCGCACCCGGTCGCCCGCGGCATGGATGACCGGCGGATGAAAGAGCGAGGTGAAACTCCCGGCGGTGAGGAAGGCCCCGAGGCGCGAGGCCTTGATCTCAATGTTCGCGTCAATCGTCTGGGCCGCCGTGCCCGCCCGCATCCGCCGCACCCGCTGCGAGCAGTAGGGGCAGTACTTGGCGTCGATCGAGACGGGTTCGCGGCACTCGGAGCAGAGCGCGAAGGCGAGAATGCGCCGCGTGCAGTGCGGGCAGTACGTCGCCCCCGCTGGTGCGCCGACGCCGCAGTGCGGACAGGGGTCTGCACGCCCGGCGCCGGTCGCTGGTGCGGAAGGATCGCTCATCGTGAGATGGTAGGAAACTGATCCACCCCGCAGGCGTCCATCTCGCCACACCGCCGGATCGCGGACCCTTCTTCCGATCCGCGTCACCATTTGCCAGTCGGCGCAGAACTCGTCCCGGCTCGGTGTTACGGCGTCGCCGCGACGCTTGACGGCGTGCAGGTGGTCAGATCGAGCGCCTGGAGGACGATTCGTCCGTCGCACAGCCCCGATCCGACCTGGCGCGCCATCGCCGCGTTGCCGTTTCCGTCGGCCTCGAGAAGAGCCGCGAGCGTGGCGGTGTTGTTGAGCCCGAGGCGCGTGCCGGCGCACGGACCGCCGGGAATGATGATGTTTCCCGTGCCGCGCGCCGAGATGAGCGCGACGCGGCCGTTTCGCGCCGCCCCGCTGACCCTCGCCTCGAGACGGCCGGGGCAATCGCCCACGAGGCCGAGCGTGATGTCAAGGCCGGGTTGAGGGAGGTAGGCGGCGCCCCCCGTCGCGTTCGAGTCGGTGTAGGAGGCCGTGAAGGCGACCCACTGCCCGTTGGGCCCCTGCGAGAGGTCATAGGCGTAGTGCGGAATGCCGTCCGCTCCGCGCGTCGCGGTGAGGAAGACGGTGTGGCGGCCGACGGCCAGCGCCCGGCCCTGCGTGTTGGAGGCGGGGATCGGTCCCGCGATGCGCGTCTGCGTGCCCGTGTCGATGTTGATCGCGTAGAGGCCGCTCACGCCGTACTCCGTGTATCCGTAAAAGAGGTCGTCAACCGGGTTGTAGTCCAGGGCGAAGTAGCGGAAATCAGTGCCGGTGTGGACGTCGAGCACCAGCGTGCACGCGCCGCTGTTCACGTCGATCTCGTAGAGGCCCTTGGTCGCGGCGAAGTTGGAGTAGCCGTAGAGCCGGCCGCGGCCGAAGGCCAGCGCGTGAATGTCCACGCTGAGCGTCGAGCGCAGCGTCGGCGGGCCGATGAGCGTCGAGGTGTAGAGGCGCGTCGTGAACGGGCCGTTGCACAGGTAGAGCGTGCCGTCGGGAGACGCGGCCGCGCCGCTCACGTCGAAGGCGAAGCGGTTCGTCCAGGTGATGTTTGGAAACCCGGCGAGGTCGCTCGACCTGGTCACGGGGCTGGAGGACTCCAGGCCGACGAAAAGCTGGGCGTCAACCTGGGGGGCGAGGCCCAGTCCCAGCGCTGCCGCGGCGAGCGCGCGGGCGGTCAGACGGCGGAATCGCGGTCGGTTCGTTTTCATGATTCTCTCCTTCTCCAAGCGGGGTGCGGCTTTTCGTTCGCGACAGGCCGCGGCCCGCCGCGGATGCGCGGGCCGAGACAACCCGGCTCATCGCCGTGGACGGGCGGTCCCGGCCGGCGGACGCCGCCCCGGCCGGGAAACGCGTTTCAGGCATGCGTTCGCGTTGAGCAGAGTCCAAGTGGATGCTATGCTGGAACGGACACGGGCGGCCGCTGCTTCCCGTGAACGGGTCGGACGAGACGCGCAGTTCGATCGACCCCGGCCGAGGCTCCTGTCCTTGAGCGGAGGAGGAGCGCAGGGATCGGCTGATGAAGGAGCGAACGGATTGGAGCGACCCCGTGCGATGATCGCACGGCGCGCCGGCCCGGTGCAATGATTGGTCATCGGGTGCGGGACGCGTCGATGTGGGGTGGAGACGTTCATGCTCAAGGAACGACATCGAGTCTTCGTCAGTCTGCTCATCGGCATCGACACGGTCGTGCTCGCCGGCGCGTTCACGCTGGCGCATTTCGCGGCGCGGCGCGAGGTCGAGGGCCGCGGCATTGCGCTCCTGCCCGTGGAGGCGTGGCGGGCGCTGGCGCTGGGACTGCCCATCATGATCGCGTGCATGGCGATCTTCGGCCTGTACCGCCCGAGGCGCGACCGGAGTTTTGACAGCGAACTGCTCGACATCGGCAAGGCGGTGATCGTCGGCTGGGGTCTGACCTTTCTCGCCTGGCAACTGCTGCTGCCGACCTACGCCGACGGCCGCAGCGCCACCGTCGAGGTCGTGGTTCTGCCTTTTTCGCTCGCCGCGTGCCTCATCGCCTATCGCTACGCCTTTCGCCTGTTTCTGCGGACGATCCGCGAGCACGGGTGGAACCGGCGGCACATGGCGATCATCGGCACGGGGCGGCTCGGCCAGATCGCCTGCCACACCTTCCGGCGCAACAGTTGGACGGGCATCAACGCCGCCTACTTCATCAGCCATCACGACACGACGCGCCGCCGGCGCTGCCTGGATCTTTCGGTGCGCGGCGGGCTGGACGACCTCGAGCGCGTGATGCAGCAGCACCCGGTGGACGGCGTCATCATTGCCCTGCCGCAGTCGCGATCGCACTTCCTGCCCGGCGTGCTCATGACGCTTACCCGTTATCCCGTCGAGGTGCGCATCATCCCCGACGTGAGCCCGCGCTACATGCCCGTCAACCTCGCCATCTCCGAACTCGAGGGCATGCCGGTCCTGAGCGTGCGCCAGTCGCCGTTGAGCGGCTACGGGGCGATCGTGAAGCGCGGCCTTGATCTCGCGATCGGCGCGGCGGCGCTGGCGCTCTTCGGACCCGTGATGCTCCTCATCGCCGCGATCATCCGCCTTGAGGATGGCGGGCCGGCCCTCTTCCGCCAGACGCGCGTGAGCATGGGCGGGCGCACCTTCGACATCTACAAGTTCCGCACCATGTCCGCAGCCGGCGCCGACGAACCCTGCAACGGCCGCGGCGTCGACGTCTGGACGCGGCGCGATGATCCTCGCATTACCCGCGTCGGTCAGTGGCTCCGCCGCTTCAGCCTTGATGAACTGCCGCAGCTCTTCAACGTCCTCCGCGGCGACATGTCCCTCGTCGGCCCGCGGCCCGAGCGCCTCGACCTCCTCGAACACTTCCGCGAAGACTGGCGCGGCTACATGCTTCGCCAGAACGTCAAGGCCGGCATGACCGGTTGGGCCCAGGTCAACGGGCTGCGCGGCGACACCAGCCTCCGCAAGCGCCTCCAGTACGACCTGTACTACATCCGCAACTGGTCGCTGCTCTTTGACCTGCGCATCCTCTTCCTCACCCTCCTGCGCGGCTTCCGGCACCCGAACGCGCATTGAGCCGCGCCGCCGCCCGCACCGGTCAGCCGAAACGCAGCGAGTAGACGAGGGGGAAGTGGTGCCCAAGGCAGCGCCAGCGCTCGCCCCGATCGTCCGACCAGAAAACGTTGCCCGTCGTCGTCCCGAAGGCGAGGCGGTCGCCCGCCTTGTCGAGACCGTGGCGGAAGACCACGTCGTAGCATCCCTCCTGCGGCAGTCCCTCCCGCAGCGCCTTCCACGTCCGTCCGCCATCCGTCGTGCGGCTGATGCACAGCGCGCCGCCGACCGCGACGCGGCACTCGTCGGAGACCGCCGGCGCCACCCACGCGCACTTCGGATCGTGCTCGTCCACCACGACGGCGAAGCCGAAGTTCGCCGGTCCGCCGTTCTCCGAGACGTTCACCCATGTCCGCGCGCCATCCTCGCTCTTCCAGATGCCGCAGTGGTTCTGCTGCCAGAGGTGTTTCGTGCTGCCCGGACACATGGCGACGAGGTGCGGGTCGTGGCCGACTTCGGGGTTCGGCTCCGGGAGAAAGTTCGACCTCAACCCGTGATTGCGCACCGTCCACGATGCGCCTCCGTCGGCCGTCTCGAACGTCCCTGCGCAACTGATGCCCACGAAGAGGCGCTTCGAGTCGTTCGGATCGACGAGGATGGAGTGGATGCCGGCATGGTCGCGCCCGCCCCCGAACCACTGCCCGGCCAGGCGCGAGGGATGGTCCCACAGCGGCCGGTTCAGCGCCCACGTCTCGCCCCCGTCGTCGCTGACGAACAGCCCGCCCGGCTCGGTGCCGAGGTACAGGCGCTGCGGCTCATGCTCGCCTCCCGGCGCGATGCACCAGATGTACCGAAGCGTCGCGGGCTTTTCGGGCGCCTTCGGATCGACGCTCATCATCGAGTTCCGGATCACCTCGCCCTCGGGGTACTTCGGCGCCGCCACCTCCTCCCACGTCCGGCCGCGGTCGCGCGAGCGCGAGAGTTTGCAGCCCCAGTGGCCGTGGTCCTGCCCGGCCCAGAGGACGCCGGTGCGAGGGTCGATCATCGCATAGGAGATCGGGATGCCGAGGAAGGAGACGCCGGCGGGCTTCCACTCGCCTCCCCGGCGCTCGAAGAGAAGAAGCCCTTTGCGCGTGCCGAGGATGAGCGTGTCGCCAGGTGGTGCCATGTCAGTTCTCCGAAGCAGGTGAGGGGTGAGCCGGGGACCGCGATGCGCCTAGCCGCCGGAAAGCGCCTGCATGATGTGGACCGCACACGACGGCGCCAGTGCATCCGTCAGTCTCAGACGGTCCCGGACCGGGAGGGCGTTCACAAAAACGTTGACGTGCTGCCGCAGCGATCCCGAATCGTCGCAGAGGTACCCGGCCAGGCCCGGGAAGCGAACGTCGAGCGCGCCGATGAGTTCCGCCACGCTCGACGCCTCGATCTCGATGGGGGAGTCCGTCAGCGCGGGGAAGAAGCGATGCAGGTGCCTCGTGAACTCGACGCGGGCCATGCGCTGCTCCGATCCGGCCGGGGACGCCGCAAGGATATCCACTCCGCCGGCGCCGGGGTCGGGCCGATTGCGTCTGCCGGTTCAGACGCTGCCGGTTCATTCAGGTGACGGGGGAGAACGCGGCCCCTCGCGCGGGTAAGGTCCTGCCGATGCCACCTCGCCGCGCGCTGTCAACGGTCCCTTCGCTCCTGCTCTTTGTCGGCCTGCTGTGCATGGGGGCGTCGTTCATCATGCTCGATCGGGGCTGGCTGGCGCGCCCGCCGGTGCTGGGCATCCGCCACCCCATCGCCTTCGCCGTCGGCGCCTTCGGCGCGCTGCTCTGCCTCGCGGCCGTGGCCTGGCGGCGCTGGGGCGGGCGTCCCGGACCGCGCTGAACCTCCGGTAACCCCCTTCCCGGCCGGACGGAATCGGGCCGATTCCGCGGCTTTTCTCTTTCAGCCGGCCCCGGGACCGGGTACACTCGACTGCGGCCTCTCAATCCCGGAGGAGAGTCGCATGAGCAGGCCCGATGTGCCGGTTGTGGTTCCGGTGGACGAGGAAGTGGCGACCACCACCATCAGCGGCGACGCGACGGAGGTCATCCTCCGCGCCCGCTCATCCAACATCCAGGCGATCAGCCTCAACGTCTCGACCTCCACCGAGTCCAATCCCAGCAGCGCAGGCGCAAGTGCCATGATTCTGCTTCCCGGAGAGTCGATCCAGTTGCCAGCGGACCCGGCCAGCGGGACTCTGCTCGTCAAGTACATCACTCTCAACGATGTCACGGCGCTTGCTGACCCAGTTTTGGAGATCGTCGAGATCATCCCCTGACGCGTACAATCCTTGCGGAGGAGGGCGACCATGCCCCATTCCACGGCTCTGCTCATCGAACCCGAGACCGCGCCCGCCAGCGAAACGGACGAGCGGCCCTACCTCATCGCCGATCGGGCGAACTTCGCCGTCAAGGCCGCGGCCCTCATCGTGAGCACGACTGCCGTCGAACTCAGCGCCGGCCTGGCGCGGCGCCGCAAGGTCTACATCAAGAACATCGCCCCGACCAACGTCCTCTACGTCGGCGGATCGGGCGTGACGACATCCAACGGTTATCCGATCCGGGTCAAGGAAGAACTCTGGCTCGACGCGACGCCCGGCGCGGCGGTCTACGGCGTCATGGCGTCCGCGGCGCTGAGCACCAACGTGCGCGTACTGGAGGCGGGAGTATGACATTGCACAGCACCTCAGTTTCACTCGATGAAGACGGCCGCGTCCGCATCAATCGCGCCTGCCCGGCCGTCAAGCACGCGCAATTCTCCGTGGGCGACACCCAGGTGAAACTCGAAACGGGCTTGACCATACGGCGCACGCTGGCGATCAAAGTAGTGCGCAGTGGATCCGATCCGAACCGCGCGCGGCGTTGGGTTGCGATTGGTCTCAGCGGTTTCGACGTAAGTGAGGGTGCGCCTGTCTGGGAGGAGTACGAGCTCGTTCTGACCGTGGGGCCGCACGCTGAGATATACGCTCTAAAGGGCGACAATGAGTCGGGCAGCGTCGATGTGCGCATTCTTGAGACGGGAGATGCATGAATCATGGGTAAGCCCTCCGAAGCATGGCCGATCGACTTCGCGGGGCGGGTCTGGATCACCGAGGCCGGGGAGACGCGGATCGCGACCGCAACGATCAGCGTCGGGACGACAGCCGTGACGCTCACAACTGGAACCTCGGACTTCAAACGCCGGAAACTCTTCGTTCGCAATCAGCGAGGCACTTCCGAAGTTGTCGTGTACATCGGCGATGGTGATGTTACGACGTCTTCCGGCTTTCCGCTCTTCGGGAACGACGAGATTGAACTGGATGTGAACGACACCGCCGTCGTCAAGGCGATTCGAGCCTCCGGAGGCTCCGACGGTGAGATCCGAATCATGGAGGTCGAGTGACATGGGACGACGATTGGTGACAAAGGCCCCGGCAGCGAACGAATCCGGCGAGATTCTCGTCAACTATTCGGCGGATCGGACTGGTGGGGTTCAGGTGAGTCGGGTCGAAGGCATCGGAACTGACGAGATCTGCGTTCCCTTCTCAGGCGATGTCCCTCTGGAGGATAGGAAGTATCTCGTTCTAACATTTCCGGCAGAAGGTGTAAGCCTGAGCAAATCTCCTGTGGACTTTGGCTCCGCCTATCGTCCCCCGGGGGCGGGCCGTGGGGATGGTCCAATGAATAACTATTCGCTTCCTCCGGCCCTTTCGCGGTACAGCAATCGCAAGCAGTTCCTGCGCGGTCAGTACCTGCAATTGGCATGTTTCGCCGCAGTGCAAGTTTGTGCTCGTGCACTTGCAACGGAGCCGTGTGCTTCGCTTGAGGTGTCCTGATGTGGCGCGTTCTGATGAGATACTTGGTACTTCTGATCGCCGGCTTCTGCCCGATTGCGGCTCAAGCACAGAGCGTCCTGTGGCGCAATGGGGAGTTTCCAGGAAGCAGCAATCTGGCTTCAATGAGAAACCCACGAATCGAGGCATGGACGGTTGATGACGTCGTCTTCGACTCCAGCGTATCCATTAGCGGATATCGTTGGTATTCGATTCTGCGGAATCGCTTTGAGCCGACAGGAGCTGACTTTGTCGTACTGACGGAGGACTTCGAGAAGGTAGTAGATCTTCGGGATCTGCCCGTTGAGTACGAGTTCATCGGCGGCGGACAGGGGGTGTTCTATTTTCAAATGGATGTCTCCGAACTGACCGTGGAACTGCCGCCAGGGCACTACTATCTTGCCGCCCGCGCCGTCGGCGATGCGGAAGGGGACGACGCGTACGCAGTTCTGACTCGGTCCGTATCGGGTCGAACTGAGGCGTATTTTCGGTCAGCATACTTCGGCTACCCGAATTGGATCTCCGTGCTTGGCATTCACGGACCGCCACCGCTCGACATTGTCTTCACCGTCTTTGGCCATGTCGTGCGCGAGGAGGTGCGGGCCGAGTCCTTCACCGTGCCCCTCGGCCGTCTTCTCGGCGGCGAGGTCTCCGACCTGCGTGAGAGTGATGATCGTTACGTCACGATCCGCAACCGGGCGCTGATGGCGATGACCTTGCCGATCATCCGCATGGAGGTGCAGGGAACGACCGCCGTCGAGACCGCCTCGCGCATCACCGTGACCGTCGAGACCGCCGCGAGCAATCTGCCCAACCAACCCCTCCAGCGCATTGCCCTCTTCGATTACATCGCGGAACGGTGGATCACAATCGACGAGCGCGCCGCCCCGCCAGTGGACACGGTTGTCGAGGTCATCATCGAAGACGACCCGACGCGCTTCATCGCCCCCGGCACGGGTCAACTCAAGATGCGTCTCGACTGGTTCGATCCCGGCGCGACCACCCCCTGGGGCGTCCGCATCGATCACGCCACATGGACGGTGGAGCGATGATGAGTCGCGCCCATGCCGCTGTTGCTGCGCTCCTGCTGTCTGCCGTGCCGGCATGGGCACAGATCGTACTTTGGGATAATGGAGAGCGAGACGACAGTGGTGGAGTGATTTCGGGCAGACAGTTGCAGTTCCAAGAGGCTTGGCTTGTGGATGATGCCGTCTTCGAGCAGGCGGTGACAATTACGGGATATCGCTGGTTTTCGTTGCTCGACGAGGGCCTTCAGCCGGTGTCGGCAGATTTCATTGTTCTGACGGCAGAGTTCGAGAAGATTGTCGAGTTGCGGGATATGGCATTCACCAGCGCAAAAGTCGGGCGGAGGGGAAGACTGATCGTATACCGCATGGAATTGTCAGGACTTGAAATCACGCTTCCGCCGTCGCGGTACTTCTTGGGAGCGAGGCCTGTGGGTCAAGGAGAGCACGGAGCATACACCGCTACGAAGTACGAAGTTCTCGGCGAGTCGGAAGGGTATTTCCGTTCGGTGAGTCTTGGGTATCCAGATTGGATACCCATCAGTGCGCTGACAGGCTCGCAGAGAGACATCGCCTTCACCGTCTTCGGCCATGTCGTGCGTGATGAGGTCGAAGCGGAGTCCTTCACCGTTCCTCTCGGCCGTCTTCTCGGCGGCGAGGTCTCCGACCTGAATGAGAGCGATGATCGTTACGTCACCATCCGCAATCGGGCGCTCATGGCGCTGACCTTGCCGATCATCCGCATGGAAGTGCAGGGCACGACCGCCGTCGAGCAGGCCTCTCGCATCACAGTGACCGTCGAGACCGCCGCAAGCAATCTGCCCAATCAACCCCTCCAGCGCCTCGCCCTCCTCGATTTCGCAGCCGGGCAGTGGATCATCATCGACGAGCGCCCCGCCCCGCCCGTGGACACGGTCGTCGAGGTCATTATCGAAGACGATCCGACGCGCTTCATCGCCCCCGGCGCCGGTCAACTCAGAATGCGCCTCGACTGGCTCGACGCCGGCGCCACCACCCCCTGGGGCGTCCGCATCGATCACGCAACCTGGGTCGTGGAGCGGTAGTGGCGGCGAGGCGCGGGTTGGGTGGCATGGCCTGGCGCTTCGCCTGGCTATGCCAGACGCGCAGGGACGTTCGATCACACTTGCCGCGCGGGCATAGCGACGCGAAGCGCGACGCCATGCCACCCGAGGCCGACCTGCATAGCGACTCGACTTCGACCCTGCTCACTCCAGCCATGCGCGACGCCACACCTCCCGACTACTGCGCCGTCGCCGGCATCGGTTGTTCGCCGCCGGACGCGCCGAAGCGCTGCTGGATCCACTTCGTGATCAGGTCGAGCACTTCGGGGGCGAACGTCTCTTCGATCGTCATGTACTCCGCCGGCGAGCCGGTCGTCGCGTGCTGGAAGAGGTGGTTGAGGCCGTCGAGTTTCCTGACGGTCGCGTCCGCGTTGCCCGCTTCGCCGAGCGCCGCTCGAATGGCGTCGAGATTGGCATCCGCGGGGACCTGGAGATCGAGCGCCCCGTTGAGCGCCAGCACCGGGCAGGTGACCTTTCGCAGTGTCGGCCGCGGGTCGTAGGTGAGGAAATAGCGGAACCAGGGGCTGCGCATCTGCGCGAGTTGCTGCATCGCGGCCTGGTTCAGCGCGTTCTCATCCATCGCCGCTTCCGACGCCTCGCCCATCTGCACCCGCATCAGCGCCTTCATCGCCTCCATCTGCTCGGCCGGGGGCGCATCGTTCATGATCGCCTGCGTGAGGGCGGTGTGTCTGGCCATCATCTCGTCGAGTTGTTCGTCGGTGAAGCCCCCGGCCGAGGCCATGATCAGGCGCGACTGAAGGCGCAGAATCTCCTCGCCCGGCAGGCCCGTGCCCGCGAGGAGCACGATGAAGGCCACGTCCTTCGACTGCACGGCCGCAAGCGGCGCGACGATGCCCCCTTCGCTGTGGCCCATGAGGCCGATCTTCGAACCGTCGATGCGGTCGATGGTCCTGAGATGCGCGACGCCGGCGAGCGCATCGAGGGCGAAGTTCCCGCTGGTGGCCTGCATGACGTTTCCGCCCGTGCCGCCCACGCCGCGATCATCACAGCGCAGGACCGCGATGCCGTTTCGCGAGAGATGATCGGCGATGACCCAGAAGGGCTTGTGCCCCATGAGCGATTCATCACGATCCTGGCCGCCCGAGCCGGTGATCATCACGACAGCCGGAAATGGCCCGGCGCCGTTGGGGAGGGTCAGCGTGCCGGCGATGTCGATGCCGTCAATCTCATTGCGGAACTTCACCTCGCGCGCTTCATAGGGGAAGGGAGGCTGAGGCATCTGCGGCCTCTTCGGCTCGTCAGCCGCCGCCTCTTCGGCGGTCCGCCTCGTGAAGGTGAGAGGAAAGGTCTGACCGGCCTGGGTGAGCGTGCCGGCGGCGGTGCGGCCGCCTTCGTCGATGGTCGCGCTGAAGACGGCGCGGCCGGGCACGTTGAAGGTGAAGGCGATCGCGCTGCCTCCGTAGGTGACGTTGATCATCTTCGCGCCCCGCACGCCCTGCATCGGAATGTCGAGTGTGGCCGCCCACCCGCCCGGCGCGGCCTCATCCCTCGTGAAATGCACAGTGAAGGTGAGTTCGACTCCGGGCAGGGCGATGGCGCCTCTCCAATGCTGGGCCGCCTCGGCCGGCTGAGCGGGGGGCTCGGCGGGCGGTTGAACGGCGATCGCCGCCGTGGCGACGAGAGTGAGAACGAGCAGTGAGAGGATGATGCGGCGCAGCATGGTGGAACTCCGGTTGGGCCGGCACAAGCAGCGCCGGCGTGTGATACATGCTACCGCCATACGCGCGGCGCGGCGTGTCCCTGTTCGCCAAAGTCAAGACATGGATGGTGGCTGGCCCGGCGTCTCCCGATGTCGGCGAGCCAGCGGTCCGAAACGCCAGTTCATGATCCGGATTCGCTCACGCCGGTGATCACGCCAGATCCGTCCATCCCGAAGCACTTTGCTCTCGGACTTGAACACGTTGACGGGAGTGAAGAGAATCCCGAACCAGAACATCCGCGCGTAACGCCGCGTGATCGCGCGGCCGCACTCGGGGCATCGGCCCGACTCCATCTTCAGCGGGTAGAGGCACGTGGGGCAGACGGCGAGCCAGTGCAGTCGCAACCTCCTCAAGAAGGTGCGTCGCGTTCGCCAGAACAACCAGCCGATGGCCAGGCATGCCGCGAATGCGGGCGCTACCACCCCGAGGAATCCGAAGTTGTCCGGGAGGAAGCGCACCAGGATCGGCAGCGCCGCTGGCAGCACCAGCAGGAGCACCAACCACACCCCGCCCGACCAGTAGAACAAAGCGAGTCGACCGGAAAGCATGGCGCGGCTCCGAAGCGAGAGTGCCGATCATGGTATCGTAATCGAGACCACGATGCACCGAAACGCCGCGCTGGCGCGTGGGGCTGGTTCGGGAATGCGCGCGTCGCCGTGCGCGAACCGCGCGCCGTCGGTCGTCCTCGCGCTCACTCGCCCTTCTTCGTCCCCACCACTTCGACATGGGTCAGTACCGCGTCGATCAGGCCGTAGGTCTTCGCCTCTTCGGCGCTGAGCCACTTGTTGCGGTCGCAGTCGGCTTCGATCTGCTCGAAACTCTTGCCCGTCGCCTTGGCGAGGCCCTTGTAGAGCAGTTCGCGCAGGCGGAGCATCTCGCGGGCCTCGATCTCGAGGTCCGTCGCCTGGCCCTCCATCACGCCGCCGATGAGCGGCTGGTGCAGGAGGATGCGGCTGGAAGGCAGGCAGAAGCGCTTGCCGGGCGCGCCGGCGGCAAGAAGCACCGCCCCCATCGACGCCGCCTGTCCGACGCAGTACGTCGCCACGTCGCAGGGGATGTAGTTCATCGTGTCGAGCACGCCCAGCCCAGCCGTCACGCTCCCCCCCGGCGAATTGATGTAGAACTGGATGTCCGCCTTGGGATCTTCGTTGGCGAGGAAAAGCAGTTGCGCCACGATGAGGTTTGCCTCTTCATCATCGACGCCTCCGCCGAGGAAGATAATGCGGTCCTTGAGCAGGCGCGAATAGATGTCGTAGGCTCGCTCGCCGCGGCCGGTCTGTTCAACGACGATGGGAATGAGATTGGGCATGGTCTGGTCCTTGCTGAAGCGCGGCGGGCGGTGCGTCGCCGGCCGCGCGAAGTGGCGGGTGAGTCAACGCGCGGCGCGGGGGATTCAACTCGACGAACTGGACGAGGCCTTCTTGCCCTTCTCCTTGCCGCTCGGATCGAAGGAGAGGACTTCATCGACGATGCCGTAGTTCTTCGCCTCGTCGGCGGTGAAGTACTTGTCGCGCTCCGAGTCGGCGAGCACCTGCTCGACGCTCTGGCCGGTGTGCTTGGCGAGAATCTCCGCCAGCATGCGCTTGCTCTTGATGATCTGCTCGGCCTGGATCTTGATGTCCTCGGCCTGTCCGCCCACGCCGCCGAGCGGCTGGTGGATCATCACCTTGGCGTGCGGGAGCATGAACCGCTTGCCGGCCGTCCCCGCGGCGAGAATGATCGATCCGCCCGAATACGCCCGGCCGATGCAGTACGTCGCCACGTCGGCGGAGAGAAACTGCATCGTGTCGTAGACCGCCAGCGTGTCATCCACCGTCCCGCCGTGGCTGTTGACGTAGAGATTGATGTCCTGCCCCTTCTTCTGGTTGTCGAGGTAGAGCATCTGCATCATCACCCGCGCCGCCGACCCGTAGTTGATCTCGCCGATGAGGAAGACCACTCGATTTTCGAGGAGGAGTTCATCGATGGTCATCTCGCGGGTGCGCTGGTAGTGGACGGAGTTGGTCAGGTGGGGGAGCACCTGCATCGCCGCCGCGGCGACCTGCGGGTCGCTCGAAGCGGGGTGAGCCGGGTCAAAGGAGCGCGAAAACGGATTGAAGGTCATCTCAGGCCATCCTCCCGGGGCGGGTGTGTGCGAAGGTGAAGGTCCGATACGGAGGTCGGACGCGGCAACGGATCATACGAGGCTCGTGCATTGTCGGCCAAAGACCGCGGCGGGGTGAGGGGAGGGGGGTGACGGCGCTTCGATGTGGGGCGATTCACAGCACCGACCCTGCTGCGACGATACAGTTCAAGGGGCCATCCGCGTTGGTACGAGCCGTGCAACGGCGATAGAGTTGGACGGATCACTTTCGCACCATTGTCCAAGGCCTTCACCTCGAGCGCCATGGGTCGAGCAGGCGGAGTTGGAGCATGAACGTCGAACGTGAGACATCCAGTGACGCCATCCGCATCCGCGCCCAGGGCGACGGGGATCGACCGGTGATCCTGCATCCGGAGGATGACGACGTGTTTGTGCGCACGGGCCGCCAGGTGATCGAAGCGTGTCGCCTGGGGATCAGCATCGAGGTGTGGATGCACGAGTTTCGCGAGATGCTCGACCATGTTCGCCAGTGGTCGCAGCAGCACGACTCGCGGATTCGAGCGTGCTACGCCACCCCGCGCGGAGCGAGCATCGGGCTCTTCTTCGTTCCCCGCACCGAGACATTTGACTTTGATCTCGCGGAGGAATTGGCGCCGCTCAATCGCGACCTCGTGAAAGCGTTCAACATCGGGATGATCGAGATTCACCAGATCCCCGAGCGCGAGCGAGATCGGTTCATCTCACCCGACGCTGTGCGAACGGTTTTTTCCGATGCCCAGGGCGCACCTTGACCAATGGCAGCATAATCGGACGTTTCTCCAGTCGATCGAACCGCTGTATCCCGACTGGGCCGTCACCGCCGTCTTCTACACCGCGCTGCACGCCGTTGATGCGCTGCTGACCGGCGACAAGGTGCCGGGAATCGTGTCGCACGAGACACGGAATCGCGCGCTGATGCATACAAATCGCTACGCGAAGATCTGGGACCGCTATCAGCCGCTCCACGATCTCTCGCGAACGATCCGGTATTTGGCGCAGCCGGGTCGCTGGGTGCCCTGGGAGCGCATCGAATCCGATGTGGTCCGACGCCACCTCTATCCCATCGAGCAGTCAGTTCAGAAACTGCTCAATGTACAACTCGACCTGCCGCCCATTGCGCTTCGCTCGCCATCGGTGCCGGACTGATGACTGAAACATACGAATCGAGGGTCGTTACCCCCCCTCCGCCTTCGCCACGCGATACGTCTGCGGCGTGGCGTCGCGGTCGTGAACGATCACCGTCCACCCCGCCTCGTCCTCTTTGATGACCACGCCGTCGGGCACGTCGCCGCGCACGAGGTGCCGCGGTGGATCGTGCAGAAGCATGTTGATGTACGCCGCAGCGGAAGATTCGGGCTTGTAGTCCTTGGCCTCGATCGCGAACATCACGCGGTGCGCCGCATCGATGCGATCCCAGCCATTCATATCGACGTTTGTCGGCACAGATGGCGTGAACGTGCCGACCATCACTCCGGCGACGACGGACACCGCCAAGCCCGGAAGCAGCGCCGCGCGCACAATCCGTCGTCCCGGCGTCTCCCGGCGCAGTGTCAGCAGCGACGTGACGAAGAGCGACAGAGCCAGCGTGCCGAGCATCGCCGTCCAGCCGCGCACACTCGCCGCCGCCTCGGTGTAGAACTTGCGCTGCATCGGCTCGGCCGGCCGCCACGCAATCGCCACGTCGCGGTTGGCCATCTCGCGCGGCGAGAGTGAGCCGCTCAGGTGCGTGAGCACCGCTCCGTCCCACATCAGCGAGGTGATCTGCGGATGGCCGATGCGCAGGCGCGTCGATTCGCCCGCATACTGATCGATCGGCCCATCCCACTGGAACGTCTCATGCGCAAGCGACTCGCACCGCCACACACCCAGCCCCTCCGCCTCCGCCATCTCCTCGC
>JBDIVQ010000076.1:0-18895 GCA_039794345.1 Phycisphaerae bacterium
CCTGCCCCATCGCACTGAACTCTCGTCCAGAGCGACGAGCGTTCAGTGCCACCTCGCGCCGCTGAAGTGGAGGCGCTGCCGAGCAGTTCCGTTCGGCTGTTGGCGGGTGGCATCGAACGCCGCGGCTTTGGGCGGAGTTCGATGTCGGGCGTCCCTGCCCCATCGCACTGAACTCTCGTCCAGAGCGACGAGCGTTCAGTGCCACCCCGCGCCGCTGAAGTGGAGGCGCTGCCGAGCAGTTCCATTCGACTCATCCTGGGTGGCATCGAACGCCGCGGCTCTGGGCGGAGTTCGATGTCGGGCGTCCCTGCCCCGGTCGCACTGAACTCTCGTCCAGAGCGACGAGCGTTCAGTGCCACCCCGCGCCGCTGAACTGGAAGTGCTGCCGAGCAGTTCCATTCGACTCATCCTGGGTGGCATCGAACGCCGCGGCTCTGGGCGGAGTTCGATGTCGGGTGTCCATGCCCGGTCGCACTGAACTCTCGTCCAGAGCGACGAGCGTTCAGTGCCACCCTACTCCGCTGAACTGGAAGTGCTGCCGAGCAGTTCCATTCGACTCATCCTGGGTGGCATCGAACGCCGCGGCTCTGGGCGGAATTCGATGTCGGGCGTTCCTGCCCCATCGCACTGAACTCTCGTCCAGAGCGACGAGCGTTCGGTGCCACCCCGCTTCAGTTGAAGTGGAAGTGCTTGAAACGGAGCAACGGCGCCGCTCAATGCCGCCCCCGGGCCTCGGGCAAAAACCTCAAATCTTTGGCGATCGGGGCTTGACAACGCCGATCCAGTCCGCACACTCGTGGTGTCGGGACTCGTTTCCCATCCGCCCCGGCGTTCCCGCCGGCCGTTGTCTCCGGCCCAAGGAGAAGTGAGCATGTTCCATTCCGCCGCCGCTGGACCGCTTCGCCGCCCCGCCCGGGCCTTCACACTCATCGAACTGCTGGTGGTGATCTCGATCATCGCGCTGCTCATCGGGCTGCTGCTGCCCTCGCTCAGCCGGGCCCGCTACGCCGCCAAGGAGACCAAGTGCCTCTCGCAACTGCGCCAGATCGGGCAGGCGCAGTACGCCTACTCGACGTTCTACAAGGACTTCTTCGCGCCGGGCTACCTGACGGACAACCGCGGCGACCTGCTGAACCACTCGTGGTACCGGGGGCTCAAGGAGTTCACCGACGGCAACGAGTACATGTGGGACTGCGACATCGCGCCGGAGCGCTACCCGACCTACCCGGGATTCAGCGACGTCATCCCTGGTTTCGACAAGTTGAAGTGGAAGGAAGCGAACTACGGGCTGCCCGTGTATTCGTTCGGCTACAACTACTATGGACGCGACACACCCGCCGGTGCGATGGGTTTGAGTCATGAGCCTGGCCTTCGTTATGGCGGCGCCTCGGAAGGGCGCAACATGTCACCCTGCCGCTCCGACTTTGTGAAGCGGCCGGATACATTTGCGATGGCCGGGGACATGAACAACGTCGGCATCAACACCCGTCGCGAGGCCGACGTTCGGCGAGTCGGATTCCACGGATGCTATTTCACGGAGTGCCAGAACACAGCGCACGGCAACGTACCACCGGGTCAGGAGCATCGCCGTAATGACGCTGCGACCAATCAGTGGATTTTTGGTGATGGCCACGCGAAGAAACTGACTTATCTTCAGGTCTTCGAGACCAAGGGGCGCATGTTCCGTCGCGATGGCGGTTGGAGCGCGCTCGCCCAAGGTCCATAACGTCGCACAGATCGGCTTGCGAGCGTGGGTCCCTACCGATCCACCTGCCCCATCACGATGTCGATGGAGCCGATGATCGCCGGCACGTCCGCCAGAAGCACATTGCGGCACAGTTCCGGCAGGACGCTGAGGTTGCAGAACGCCCCGCTGCGCGCTTTGACGCGGTAGGGCTGCGTCTGCCCCTGGCTTTCGAGGAAGAAGCCCAGCACGCCGCGCGGGTTGTCCATCTCGACGTAGACCTCGCCGGCGTCGGGCTTGAAGTTCTTGGGCAGTTTGACGCGGTGGCGCCCGCCGGTGGCGCTGTCGTCGCTCGGATCGGGGATCATCTTCAGGCACTGGCGGATGATCTTCACCGACTCCTTCATCTCCAGCATGCGCACCCAGTAGCGGTCCCAGCAGTCGCCGACGGTTCCGAATCGCCCCGTGCCGACGCAGACGTTGAAGTCCAACTCGGGGTAGACGGAAAAAGGCTTGTCGCGGCGGAGGTCGTAGGGAATCCCGCTGCCGCGGATCACCGGGCCGGTGCAGCCCCAGGCGATCGCCTGCTCTTTGCTCAGCACGCCGACGTTGCCCGTGCGGATCGTGAAGATGCGGTTGTAAGAGAGGAGGTCGTTGTACTCGTCGATCTTGGGCTCGAAGTAGTTGAGGAACTCGCCGACCTTGTCGAGCCAGCCGTCGGGCACGTCCTGCGTGAGGCCGCCGATCGTGTAGTACGAATACGTCAGCCGCGCCCCGCAGACCATCTCGAAGAGGTCGAGAATGTACTCTCGCTCGCGGAAGGCATAGAGGAATGGCGTGAAGGCGCCCATGTCCAGCCCGTAGGTTCCGAAGGAGACCAGGTGGCTGGCGATGCGCTGGAGTTCGCCGACGATGACGCGGATGAACTCGGCGCGCCGCGGGACTTCGATCTCGGCGAGGCGCTCGACGGCGAGGCAGAAAGCCCAGTTCTCGTTCATCCCCGCGACGTAGTCCATGCGGTCGGTGTAGGGGATGTACTTGTAGTAGGGGATGCTCTCGCCGATCTTTTCGGCGCAGCGGTGCAGGTAGCCGAGATGCGGGACGGCTTCGAGGACGAGTTCGCCGTCGGTGCGGAGGACGACGCGGAGCACGCCGTGCGTCGCCGGGTGCTGCGGCCCCATGTTGATGAGCATTTCCTCGGTCTGCACGTCTTCGAGTTCGATCCCCGAGGGGGCGACCTGCTGCGTCACGGTGAAGCCCTCGCCCCCCGGGCCCTCGCTCAGGCCGTCGAAACTGGTCGCGGCAGGGACTTTGAAATCGATCTCGCGCTGGGTCGTGCTCATGGTGCGTCAGGGCCCTCGAATCGTGTGGGCGATGCTAGGGCGACAGAGCCGAACCGGCCAGACGACGCGGCGACGGGGCGAGTTGAATGCGGGCATTCCCGCAATGACAACGCGCCTCGGGAAGGCCCGAGGCGCGCTGGAGGCTTGAATCGAAGATCACCCGAACGCTCCGGTTCCGGCAGATCAGGCGCTGCGGCGACGACGGCAGGAGATCGACAATGCGCCCAGGCCCAGGAGGGCCATTGACCCCGGCGCGGGGACCGGCACCTTGTCCGAACCACCATCGGCGAAGCCGCGGAATCGCACCACGAAGTCGTACTCATTCGGGCCCGAGACGAAACTCGACGCGGTGAGGGCGTGCGCCGCTTCGGAGGTCACCAGAAACTCAAAGAACCCGGTGTGGCCCACCGCGACGCCGCCGGAGGGGTTGCCCCCGCCCAGAAACTGGCCGCCGATTCCCGCGCCGGCGTCGAACCACCCGAAGGGCGAGGCGTCGCGGCCGTCGGAGGAAAGATCGACCATCGCCGGCCGCGAGGATTCCACGAGCGCTGCCGAGCGAGGTCCGCTCGCGTCGATGTTGAAGACAAAGGCAGTGATGTAGCCGCCATTCGCGGGGTCGCTGGTGTTGGTCAGATCGAGGAGTAACTGACCCTGGTCGCCGCTGAGGTAGTTGTACTCGATCGATGCGGAGAACGCACCGAGACCTTCGGTGCTCGCCGCCCGAAGCCCGGTGACCTCGATGATGTCGGCCCGCGCTGCGGCGCCGGCGACGAGAAGACCCAACACGGCCATCGATCCGTAGGTGATTCGCATGTGCTGACTCCCTTCTGCGGGCGGCCGAGCGGCCGCCGCGTTGAGATGCCTGCGGAGTTTCGAGTTCCGCCGGCCTTTCCACCGTGCCCTTAAGCATGCCATCCCATTGCGTTGCAGGACATGCGATTCGCGTTAGCGGACGCGGCGGATGGATGATGGTGCCGACTGAGAGGGAGGGGCAGGTTGACCGAAGCGGTATCGGACCCGCGGACGCGGGCGCAAAGAAAGCGCGCTTCGGGACCTGCCCGAAGCGCGCTGGATTGTGGACCGGAGAAGCCCCGGAGCCTTCGGGGTCAGGCCGATCAGACGCCCCGGCGGCGACGAGTGCTCATCACGACGGCGCCAAGGCCAAGAAGGGCGATTGAGCCTGGAACCGGCACGGGAACCTTGTCCGAACCTCCGTCATTGAATCCGCGGAAGCGCACCAGGAAGTTGAACTCATTCGGTCCCGAGATGAAACTTGAAGCGCTCAGCACGGAAGCGAGGGGTGAATCGACGAGGAACTCGAATACGCCGGTCTGGCCGACGCCGACGCCGAGAGACGGACTGCCGCCGCCCTCAAACTCCCCATTGATGCCGGCGCCGGCGTCGAACAGGCCGTAGGGCGCGCCGCTGATGCCGGGTCCGGGGATCGTGGTGAAGTCAGGAAAGTCGCTGAAAACGAGCGAGGCCGTGTCCTGACCGCTGCGCTGGGGCGCACCGATGTTGAAGATCAGCGCGGTGAGGAACCCGCCGTTGGAGGGTTCGCTCGTGTTGGTGAGGGAGATGATCAGCTGGCCGTTGCTGCCGGAGAGATAGTTGTACTCGATGGTGCCCGAGAAATTGCCTAGGCCGCTTTCGCTGCTTCCCATGTCAGCGGCAATGTTGATGATGTCAGCCCGGACCGCCGAAGCCGCGGCCAGCACCGCTGCCAGGGCAGCGGCACCCATGATGGAACGCATCGTCCTTCTCCTCTACCTGCGGCGCGGCGTGGGGGACACGCGCCTTTCCCTGTCAGTTTGCACGGCCGACATATCCGGATCCACCCGGACGGGCCGCCCCAGTTCACCACAAGTATGACACAGATTTGAGACGGAGCGAGCCAAGGGCCCCTCGATTTGTGCTGGAACAGGTGTTTTCCACCGCTCAAATCGGTGGAGAGAAGGCTGACGTCGTCCGATAGTCCCAAACCCATTTCAAGGCATCGAGAGCAGCGCCCGGGACCCCGGTCCGCCTCCGCCGGCTGGAAGCCGCTTGAGGAGCACGCTATGATCTCGTCTGGCCGCCCGTGGCGTGCATCCCTGGTGAAAGTGAATTCGGAGAGGCTTATCCGACCATGATCGAAGCGCTGAAGGACGATGGACTGGTTCGCCGCGTCGGCGGGAAGTTCCGGCTTGCCTCAATGATCCAGCGCCGGTGGGGCCAGTTGATGGACGGGGCCAGGCCGCTCGTGGAGCGGGCCGGCCGCACCGATCTTGAGGTCGTCATTGAGGAAGTCCGGCTGGGGCTCCTAACCTTTGACAGCGAGCCCGACGCCCGTCCCACCGCTCCGGCCGAGACGCTCTGACCGGCCGATCATCCGCCGCGCCGCCGCGGCCCTGCCGGTGATGCATGACCGACGCCGCTGACGCTCCAGGTTCGAACGACCGGCTTGCCGTGCTCCGAGGACGCAGCCTCGTCGTGGGCCTGACGGGCGGCATCGCCTGCTACAAGTCCGCTTTCGTCGTAAGCCGCATGGTCCAGGGTGGGGCAAACGTGTCGGTCCTGATGACCGACGCCGCAACGCGTTTTGTCACGCCGCTCACTTTCCAGGCGCTCTCCGGCCGGCCGGTGTACACGAGCCAGTGGGAGCACGTCGAATCGCACGATCCGCAGCACATCAGTCTCGCGCGCAGCGCCGACCTGATGCTCATCGCGCCGTGCACGATGGACATGATGGCCAAACTCGCCGTCGGCCGCACTGATGATGTCGTGTCACTGGTCGCTTCGGCGATCGATCGGAAACGGCAGCCGTGCCTGCTCGCGCCCTCGATGAACGCGGTGATGTGGGGCCAGCCCGCGACGCAGCGGGCGCTCAAGCAACTGCGCGAAGACGGTTTCACCATCATCGGGCCCGACGCCGGCTGGCAGGCCTGCCGCACGGAAGGCCCCGGCCGCATGAGCGAACCGGAGCATCTGCTCAAGGCCGTCGCCGCCGCCCTCGACACAGCGTAACTGAGAGAACCGGCCTTGGGTTGACCAAGCGACGAGACCACGAGGGGAATCAACGATGAGCGTGCCTCGGCTGCCGACGTTCCTGCTGTTCACGATCATGTTTGTGTGCGCCTGCACATCGGGCTGTGCCAGCTCGGGCAGCGGCACGGCGCGGCTCGACCCGATGCCGCACCGGCCGGTCTCGACGTACTCCATTGTGGCGCGCGATGCGGCGACGGGTCAGATGGGAGTCGCGGTGCAGTCGCACTGGTTCTCCGTCGGGCCGATTGTGCCGTGGGCGGAGGCGGGCGTCGGGGCGGTCGCCACTCGATCGCTCGTCGATCCGGCGTACGGGCCGCTGGGACTCGAGATGATGCGGCTGGGCAAGAGCGCTCCGGATGCGCTTGCCGGGCTTCTCGCGGCCGATCAGGGGCGCGAGGTACGTCAGGTGGCGATGGTGGACGCAACAGGCGGCATCGCGGCGCACACCGGGGCAAGGTGCATCCGCGAGGCCGGTTGCATCGTCGATACCGAACACGCATTCTCCTGCCAGGCCAATCTCATGGAAAAAGACACCGTGTGGGAGGCGATGGCCCGCGCCTACGCGGCCAGCGAAGGCGATCTCGCCGAGCGAATGCTCGCCGCCCTCGAGGCGGCGGAGCGCGAGGGCGGGGACATCCGCGGGCGGCAATCGGCGGCGATCGTCATCGTTTCCGGCGAGTCAACGGGGATGCCGTGGCGCGACCGGCTCTTCGATCTTCGCGTCGAGGACCATCCCGAGCCGGTGAAGGAACTGCGGCGTCTGGTGGGCATTCAGCGGGCCTACAACCACATGAACGCCGGCGATCTGGCGATCGAGCACGGCGACTTCGAAGCAGCGAACCGGGAGTACACGGCAGCCGAGCAACTCGCCCCGCACATCGTCGAGATTCCCTTCTGGCGGGCGGTAGCGCTCGTCGGCTCGGGGAATGTCGATGAGGCACTGCCGATCTTCAGGCGGGTCTTCGCGGCTGAGCAGCGCTGGGCGGAGTTGATCCCGCGCCTCGTCGAGGCGGGGCTTCTGACGGATGATCAAGCCGTGCTGGAGAAGATCCTGACTCAGAGGTAACGAGGATCTGAAACTTCGATCGGGCGCGGGGTTCGGGCCTCCGATATACTTCGAGATCAAGTGTCTGTCTCGATCGGAGGCGCCTGTGGCCAGTTCGAATCTGCTTGAACGAGTCGTCGTTGATCCCAGCATCTGCGGGGGTCGTCCCTGCATTCGCGGCACGCGCACTCCGATCGCCATTCTTCTGGATGGATTGGCCGAAGGATTGACCTCCGAGGAGATCATCGATCACTATCCGCAATTGACACTCGATGACATTCGCGCTGCCCTGGCATATGCCGGAGAAATGGCTCGGGAGCAGACGTGGAAGACGGCGGGATGAGGGTCAAACCCGATGAGAACCTTACGCGCCATCCCAAAGCGGCATTGATGGACCGAGGACACGACGTTGAAACAATTGCCGACGAGGGCCTGCTTTCGCAAACAGATTCCGCAGTCGCTGCCGCAGCCAAGTCCGAGGGGCGCGTGATCTTCACCCTCGATTCTGACTTCGCAGATGTACGGCGGTTCCCCCCAGGCGAGCATCCAGGGGTTGTGCTCTTCCGTCCTCGAACAATTGGGCCGCGTGCGGTCAACGCGTTTATCGAATCGTTTGCTGCGAGACCGGATCTGGCGGATCTCGCCGGTGCACTGGTCATCGTCGAACCGCATCGAATCCGAATGCGTCAGCGCGATGAGCCCGCGGACCGCTAGCCGGATCTGAGGCGGTTTCCCCGATTCGTTTGCCGGGAGTCGCCCCCAGAAGGACCGTGCGCCAGCGCGGCCTATCATGGCCCGGCTGCGCAGGCAGCCGCAACTGAAAGGAATTTCACCATGCTCGGACGCGCCAAAATCTCAATCATCGGCGGCGGAAACGTCGGGGCCTCCTGCGCCCTCTGGGCCGCCTCCAAGGAACTCGGCGACCTCGTTGTCCTTGACATCCCTCAGATGGAGAACCTCGTCAAGGGCAAGATGCTCGACCTGGCGCAATGCGCCCCCATCGAGCGCTTCGACTGCCGCATCACCGGCACGGCGGACTACAAGGACATCGCCGGCTCCGACGTCGTCGTCGTCACCGCCGGCCTGCCGCGCAAGCCAGGCATGAGCCGCGACGACCTCATTCAGACCAACGTCAAGATCGTCAAGAGCGTGAGTGAGAACATCCGCGAATACGCGCCCGACTCGATCGTGATCGTCGTCTCCAATCCGCTCGATGCGATGGTGTACACGGCGTGGAAGACGACTGGCTTTCCGACGAACCGGATCGTGGGGCAGGCGGGCTGCCTCGACATCGCTCGCTTCCGCGCCTTCCTCGCGATGGAGACGGGCTTCAGCGTCGAGGACATCAACGCCCTGCTCCTCGGCGGGCACGGCGATGACATGGTCCCCCTGCCGCGCTACACGAACATCGGCGGCATCCCCATCACGCAGTTCATGACCGAGGCGAAACTGAGCGAGATCGTCGAGCGGGCCAAGGTCGGCGGCGGGGAGATCGTCAAACTCATGGGCACCAGCGCCTACTACGCCCCCGCCAGCGGCGTCGTGCAGATGATTGAGGCGATGGTCAAAGACAAGAAGCGAATCCTCCCCTGCGCCGGATACTGCGACAGGGAGTACGGCGTGGGAGGCTACTTCGTCGGCGTCCCCTGCGTCCTCGGCGCCGGCGGCGTCGAGCGCATCATCGAGATCGACCTCAATGACGGCGAGCGAAAACTGATGAACGAGTCCATCACCCACGTCAAAGACCTCGTCAAGGTCGTGCGCGGGATGTTCCCGGAACTGGCGTAAGCCGGCACGCCGCCCCACCGGCGGGCGGCCGACTACTGCTCGGAGTCAACCTCCACGACGCGGTAGTGCGACATGATCCGCTTTTGCGGATCGATGTCGATCTGCCCGGCATGCCCGTCGTAGAACGCCATCGAGTGACGGTCGATGGTACCGTGATGCGGAATCGAGTTGGTGCGGTGGAACCACAGCGCCCACTCCGCCGAGTCGTCGAGGATCGAGACGTAGCGGCTCGGGTCGGTGAGGATGAGCGAACGGGCGCGGCGGCGCGCCTGGTCGCCGTAGTACTCCAGGGTCCAGAAGACGTTGTAGGAGTAACTCGTCCCCGCGGCGTCGTAGTTGCTCAGCCCGAAGCGGGCCTCGTTCGCGTAGAAAGCCTCCTGGTAGTTGAACTGGCGATCCGACGGGCAGGCGAAGGCGGGCAGATCGATCGCCTCGATCACGGGATCGGGGTCACTCGGCGAGCCCAGCGCCACGCCGGAGTGGACGTAGCGGTTGAGCGGGCGCTCGTAGGGCTTGGGGGCAGCGAAGAGTCCGTTGCGCAAGAGGCTCTCGGGATCGACCCACTTGCCGCCGAAGGTGAAGCCGCGGTACATCCGCCCGAACGGTTTGCCGGCGGGCAAGTCATCGTCGTAATCGGAGAGGTACAGCCCCACCGCCGCGCTGATCTGGCGGAGGTTGTTCAGGCAGCCGGTGATGCGCGCCGCCTCGCGGGCGCGCGACAGCGCCGGCAGCAGCAGGCCGATGAGGAACGTGATGATCGAAATGACGACCAGCAGTTCAATGAGCGTAAACGCCGGTCGCCGGCGCGGCTGAGCACTCATGCGCTTCTCTCCGCAGCCGGTGCTTTCAGTCGCACCGACCCGCTGGCCCCCGGGGATACGACCACGCAGAGATGATAGGCCCAAGCGATCGCGGCCGGTCGCCGCCTCCCAACCTCCCAGGGCGATCGCGCTTTGATCGTCATGCCGACGAATGGTCCCCGCCACGCGCTCGTCCGCGGGGGCAGACCTGCGCAGAAGGACGGAAAGCCCCCCGGCTCCGCCCCGCATCCTTCGATGAGGCTCAGGACAGGCAGCCGGGGAGGGAGAGTGGACATTCGCCTGCGCGGGAAGAACGAAAGCGCGGTCGGCCTGGTCAACCTCCCGCTATCATGCACCGCCGCATCCGCCCGATTGCAGGGACCCCTCTGACAGACGCTTCAATGACTCCCTCGCCCGAAACCAGCGCCGATCCGTCCCGTCCTTTGCCCATTGCCGTGCTCATCAGCGGCTCGGGGCGGTCGCTCGAGAATCTTGCGGAGTGCATCCGAGCCGGCCGGCTGGACTGCGAGATTGTGCTCGTTGTTTCGTCCACTCCGAGGGCGGGAGGCATCAACCGGGCGCGACGATTCAACCTGCCCGTCGTCGTGATCGACCGCAGCGCGTTCGGCGACAACGCCTCGTTCGGCCGGGCGGTTTTCGAGGCGGTTCGGCGCGCCGGAGCCGAGGTGGTGGTGATGGCCGGGTTCCTCAAGTTCCTGCCGATTCCGGAAGCCTTCGCCGGGCGCGTCATCAACATTCACCCGGCGCTGCTGCCGTCGTTCGGCGGGAAGGGCATGTACGGCGAGCGCGTCCATCGCGCGGTGCTGGCGAGCGGCGTGCGGGAGTCCGGCTGCACGGTGCACATCGCCGATAACGAGTACGACCACGGACCGATCCTGCTTCAGAAGTCGTGCCGCGTCGAACCGGGCGACACGGTTGAGTCGCTGGCGGCGCGGGTCTTCGCGCTGGAACTCGAAGCGCTCCCCGAGGCCCTGGAGATGCTGGCGCGCCGCGGGGCGGCCGCGCACCCTCCGGAGGCGCGACGATGAAGAGGATGAGGCCGGGCCTGTTGTGGCGTGTCGCCTGGTGCGGAGTCGCCTCCGCGCTCCTCGGCGCCGGCGGCCCGCCGGCGCCGCCGGGTGATCGCGCGGCGTCGGCGTCGGTTCAGCGGCTCGACGACGAAGCGATCGCGCGCCTGCACGAGGAAGCGGCAGAGCACTACGGCGCGGGCCGCACGGAGGAGGCGCTCGCGAGATGGGTCGAGATACTCCGCAGCCGGCCCCGCGACACGACCGCCCTCTACAACAGCGCCTGCGCCGTGACCAGACTCGGCTTCCCCGACGAGGCGTTCAAACTGCTCGACCTGGCGGTGCAGTGCGGCTTCGTGAACTTCGAGCATCTCAAGCGCGATCCCGACCTTGAACCACTGCGGGGCGATCCGCGCTTCGCCGAACTGCTCGCCTCGATCGAGAAGCGCTACGCCGACGCGGCCGCCCACATGGAGCGATGGTCGCGCGAGACGCTCGGCCCCGAGGCGATCATCGAGCGCGACGACGACCTGCGCCTCGTTCTCGCCACAAATCTCGAACGGGAAACTTTTGACCGCATGGCCAGGTCGATCCGGGAGCAGATCCGGCTGCAGATCCGCATGCTCTTCGACGGCCCGCCGAATTCTTACGTCCTCGTGCTCGTGCCGACGCCCGAGAAGGCGGATGAACTCATCGGCTCGATGTACGTCGGAGGCTACTACGACCACGATACGCGACGGCTGGTGCTGCGCGACCTCGGCCCCTCGCTGCGCCACGAGATCACGCACGCGCTCCACCACGGACAGATGGATCGGCTCAACCAGTCGCACCCGATGTGGATCCAGGAGGGTCTGGCGTCGATGTTTGAGATGTACGATGTGGACGAGTCCGGCGTCTACCGCGTGCTTGACAACACGAGGCTCAACATCGTCCTCAACCTCCGCCGCGCCGCGGCGCTGACGAAGTGGCGCGACTTCTTCGCCCAGAAGGATGAATCGTTTAATCGCGTGCGGGCGCGGGGCAAATACGCCGAGGCGCGGGCGATCTTCCAGTACGTCGCCGAGCAGGGCCGGCTGGAGGCGTGGTATCGCCTCTACCTCGAGACGTTTGGTGACGATCGGGCCGGCGCGCTGGCCTTCGAGCGCCTCTTCGACAAGCCCCTCGAGGAGGTGGAGCAGGACTTCCGCGCCTGGCTCGCCACGAAGGAGAAGGTCGCGGAGAGCGTGCCGTGGAGCCGCCCGTCGATCGGCGTGTGGATCGCCGACCACGCGGCCAACGACGGCGTCCAGGTCCTCGATGTCAACCCCGGCGGCGCCGCCCGCCGCGCGGGCGTGCGGGCCGGCGAGGTGATCGTCGAGATCGACGGCCGGCCCGTCTACGCCGTCGAAGAGGTCGTCGCCGAAGTTCTCAGGCACGGCGAGGGCGAAGAGATCACCCTCCGACTGCGTCGCGGACGAGTCTACCGCGAGGTGAAGATCATCCTGCAGCCCATCCGCGAAACGCGGGAGACGCGCGAGCTCGTTGAGCCGGGCTTCTCGGCGTAGAGCCGCCGCCGCGCGCCGCGACCCCCCGCGCTCCCGCGGGGTGCCCTCGTCGCCGGCGGACGTTCAGTTCGGATACCGGCCGAAGACCAGCGTGACGTTGTGCCCGCCGAAGCCGAAACTGTTGTTGAGCGCGTAGCGGATGTTGGCCTTGCGCGGCTTATTGGGGACGAAGTCGAGATCGAAGTCGGGGTGGTCGAGATTGACGGTCGGCGGCATGACCTGCTCGGCGATGGCGCGGACGACGGCCATGCTCTCGATGCCGCCCGAGGCGCCGAGCGTGTGTCCCGTCACGCCCTTGGTGGAACTGACGGCGAGTTTCTTCGCGTGTTCACCGAAGACCTGCTTGATGGCCATGACCTCAGCGGCGTCGCCCAGCGGCGTCGAGGTGCCGTGGGCGTTGATGTAGTCGATGTCTTCGGGCTTGAGGCCGGCGTCCTTGAGGGCCAGCGCCATGCACCGGGCGGCGCCGCGCCCCTCCGGATCGGGCGCGGTGATGTGCCCGGCGTCGCCGGAAGAGCCGAAACCGAGCAATTCCGCGTAGATCTTCGCGCCGCGGTTCCGTGCGTGCTCGAGTTCTTCGAGAACGAGAATCCCCGCGCCCTCCGCGAGGACGAAGCCGTCGCGATCGCGGTCAAAGGGGCGCGAGGCGCGGTTCGGATCGTCGTTGCGCGTCGAGAGGGCTTTCATCACCATGAAGCCGGCCATGCACAGGGGAGTCATGGCGGCTTCGGCGCCGCCGGTGACCATGACATCCGCATCGCCATCCTGGATGAGTTGAAAGGCGTCGCCGATGGCGTTGGCGGCCGAGGCGCACGCGGTCGCCGGCGCGCTGTTGGGCCCCTTGAGTCCGAAGCGGATCGAGACGTTGCCTGAGCAGGCGTTGACCATGAGCCGAGGCACCAGGAACGGGGTAACGCGGTCCGGCCCCTTGAGGTGCATCTTCTCGATGTACTCTTCGATCGTGTTCACTCCGCCGACGCCCGAACCGATGACCACGCCGCAGCGGAAGGGATCCTCCCGGGAGACATCCAGTTTGCTGTCCTGGATGGCCTCGATGGCGGCGTAGAGCCCGAGCATCGTGAAGCGGTCGAGGCGTTTCATCTCGCCTCGTTCGAGCCGGTCGGCGGGATCCCAGTTGATGACCTCCCCGCCGAACTTCACGGTCCACCGCTCGCCCTGGAATCGGTCGATGGGGCTCATGCGCGGGAGGCCTTCGCGCATGGCGAGCCAGACGTCGTCGGCGTTGTGCCCGACGTTGCAGATCGCCCCGAGACCGGTGACGACGATTCGGCGTGGAGATTGAGTGGTCATGCGGCGTCAGGAAGGGGCCCGCGGCGCGGAGGCTCAAGTCCAGGGCCGACGGACGGGCGCGGCGCGTTCCGTCGCGGCGGCCGGCCCGGCTCAATCGCCCCCGGAGGTGGCCTTCATGATGAACTCGACGGCCTGTCCGACGGTCTGAATCTTCTCTGCCTCTTCATCCGGGATCGACGTTTCGAACTCGTCCTCCAGTTCCATGACCAGCTCGACGGTGTCGAGGCTGTCGGCGTTCAAGTCGTTGACGAAACTGGTGTTTCGCGTGATCTGCGACTTGTCCACGCCCATCTGCTCGGCGACGATGCTGATCACCTTGGCTTCGATTTCGGATTCTTGCACGATCGAGTCTCCTGGGGTTTGGGACGGTTCCTGAATCGCCCGCGACCGGGCGTCGCCTCTGCCGCGAGGGGCAGAAATATAGCCTTGCGAACGACACGCTACAAGCCCGGAGCGACGGCGATTGCTCGCCGCCGGATCGCGCCGGACCGGCGCCGCGTGGGACGCTACATGCCCATGCCGCCCGCCACCGCAAGCACCTCTCCGGTAACGAATCCCGCATCTTCGGACGCGAAATAGGCGACCGCCGCCGCAATCTCGTGGACCTGGCCGAAGCGGCGCATCGGCGTGATGTTCCTGGCCTCCTCCTTGATCGCCTCGGGCAGGTCCGCCGTCATGTCCGTCTCGATGAACCCCGGCGCGACCACATTTGCGGTGATGCCCTTGGTCGCAAACTCCTTGGCGATGGCCTTGGTCATGCCGATCAGCCCCGACTTGGCGGCGCAGTAGTTGACCTGCGCCGCCCGGCCGATGCGGCCGGAGATCGAACTGATGTTGACGATCCGCCCCCAGCGATTGCCCATCATCGGCCGTGCCGCGGCCCGGCAGGCCACAAAGGCCGACCGGAGGTTGACGCGGATCACCTCGTCGAAGTCCTCATCGGACATGCGCAGCAGCAGTCCGTCGCGCGTGATGCCCGCGTTGTTGACCAGAATGTCGAGGCGGCCGAACTTCTTCGCCGTCTCTGCAATCGCGTCGGTGAGCGCGGCGCCGTCACCGACGTCGCACGGCGCGATCGAAGCGCTCCCGCCGGCCGCCTCAATCGACGAGCACAGGTCCTGCAACGGTCCGACGGTGCGGCTCACCAGCACGACGTGCCGGCCCTGGCGCGCGAGGCGCTCCGCCACCGCACGTCCGATGCCGCGGCTGGCGCCGGTAACGAAAGCCACTCGCTTGGTTTCACTCATGCCCATCCCATTCCCGGTGAGTCATCTCGAAGGCGTCGCTACGGCTGGGTCGGTTTGCCCGGCGGCGCCGTCGGATCGGTCGGCTGGGGCACGCGGCGGCGCGGATCGCGATTGCGGTCGCGGTCGTCCTCCGGCGCGGGCTGGCCCGCCTCATCCGTCCCGGGAGCGCCTCCTTCCGGCGCGGCGGCGGCATCCTCCCGCTTGCTCTCCGGAGGCACCGCGAAGGCCGAGAAAGTGAACATGTCGCCACGCTGCGTGACCAGCCAGTCCTGCTGGATGCGCCCGGCACGCGGCATCACGACGTTGAAACTCACCACGCCTCCGCCCGCAGGACTCGGCCGGCGATCAAGCAGATCGACCTCGATGATCTTGGCCGTCTCCTCCTGCCACTGCCCCGTCGAGATCAGCTTGTCCAGCGACTTGCGCGCTGTTCCGTCCATGCGCGCGCGAAGCGCCTCGGCGTCGCCGGCAGCGAAGGCGCTCATGAACTCGAGGATCGCGCGAACTTCCTCTTCGCTGCACTCCATCGGCGGCGCGTTGCGCAGCGAAACTCTGGGATCGAGCGTGAGGTACTCCGCCACGGCGTTCGGATCGACCGTCACCGGACCAGGCGGCGGGGGCGGGGGGGGCGGCGGCGGCGGCTCTTCTTCCTTGCAGCCGCCCAGCACGAGGCAACCCGCCATCGCCACAACGCACCAAGCGCCCGTCAGGGTCCGCTTACGAGTCAGGCTGGTCATGGTTCACCACCTTTATCTCGCGATTGATCCTTCTCATCAGCCCCGTGAGCACCCTGCCCGGGGCCAGTTCATGATAGCGACCCGATGCATTCGCCCCAAGCCACTCGCAGGATTGACTCCACCGGACCGGCGAAGTGATCTGGGCGACGAGCAGGCGGCGCATCGTGTCCGCCCCGCCTTCGTGCGGCCGGGCCGTCACGTTGGAAACGACGGGGAAGCGAGGCGGGGCCAGTTCCACCGCGTCCAACGCCTGGCCCAGGCGCTGGGCGGCGGGGCGCATGAGATCGGAGTGAAAGGCGCCCGCGACGGCGAGAGGCGTGGCGCGCAGACCGATTTCTTCGGCGGCGGTGACGGCGTCTCCGCAGGCGTCGGCGTCGCCCGACAGAACGATCTGGCCCGGGGCGTTGAAGTTGGCAGGCACGAGAACCCGGCCGCGGGCCGCACGCTCACACACCGCCAGAGCCTGCGCTTCGTCCGCTCCGATCAGGGCGACCATTGAGCCCCGGCTCGCCTCGGCGGCCTCCTGCATGAATCGGCCGCGCTGGGCCACGAGCCGCAGGGCATCGGCGAAGGAGAATACGCCGGCCAGATGAAGCGCCGTGTACTCTCCCAGGCTCAGCCCGGCGGCGGCAATCCCTCCGCCGAGTTCATGCTCGATCGCGCGGCCGCACGCCACGGAGGTCACGAAGATCGCCGGCTGGCTCACGTCCGTCTGGTTGAGGCGCTCGGTCGGTCCCTCGAAGCAGAGGCGCGAGAGCGGCGCGCCGAGCGAGTCGTCGAGAATCTCGTCTGCCTGCGCGAAGATCTCGCGGGCCGCGGGGAATCGTTCGCACCAGAGCCGACCCATGCCCACGACCTGCGCGCCCTGGCCTGGACAGAGGATGACGGCTGCTTCGGACATGTCGAACGCTCTCACCTCAGAGAATCGCGGGAGTCGGAAGGACGGTCAGAGGCGCCAGACGCTGGTTCCCCACGTCATGCCGCCGCCCATGGCCACGAAGACCACGACGTCGTTCTCCTTCACGCGCCCCGCCTGTCGGAGTTCGTGCAGGCAGATGGGAACGCTCGCCGCGCTCGTGTTGCCGTAGCGATCGATGTTGACGTAGAAGCGGTCCTCGGGCAGATTGAGGCGCTTGCGCGTCGCGTCGATGATCCGCGCGTTGGACTGATGGGCGATGATCATCGAAACCTCGTCCATCTTCACGCCCGCCTTGTGCAGCGCCTCTTCGAGCGCGTCAGGTATGGTCGTGACGGCGAACTTGAAGACCTCGCGGCCCTTCATCTGAAGGTAATTCAGCTTCGTTTCGTTCCAGTCCACGTCGGGCGGGGCGTCGGAATCGCGCGTCGGAATGTAGAGGTAGTCCCACAGCCGGCCATCGGAGTACATCGACTGGAACAGGCATCCTTTCGACGGATCATCGACCCGGCGCACGATCGCGACGCCGGCGCCGTCGCCCGAAAGCACGCTGACCTTTCGATTCGTATAGTCCGCGACGCGGGTGAGGGAGTCAGCGCCGATCAGGGCGATGTTGCGGTAGCCGCCCTGGCGGATGAGCGAGTCGGCGATGTTGAGGCCATAGACGAATCCGCTGCACGCGGCGAGAATGTCGAAGGAGCCGGCCGGCACGGCGCCGATGCGTCCGGCAACGCGGCTGGCGGTGCTCGGGCAGGTCATGTCGGGGGTGCAGGTGGCGAGCATGACCAGATCGAGTTCGTTCGGCGCGAGGTTCGCCTCCTTGAGCGCCGCGTTCGCCGCCTCGATGGAAAGCGCCGCCACGTCTTCCCCGAGGTCGGGGTTGCTCCGATAGCGGGTGCGAACGCCCGTGCGCTGGACGATCCACTCGTCGCTCGTGTCCATCATCTGCTCGAGGTCGGCGTTGGTCAGCACGGTTCGCGGCACGGCCATCCCGGTGCTGGCGATCTGGCATCCGTACGGCGAGTGACTCACCCGACACCTGCCCCACTGCCGACCTGCGCCAGTCGATTCACGATCGCCTGGTTGACGCGGTTGTCAACCATGTGGCGGCTCTTGAGAATGGCGTTGGTGATGGTGCGCGCTTCCGACGAGCCGTGGCAGATGATGCAGATGCCGTTGACGCCCAGCAGCGGCGCGCCTCCGTGCTCGTGGTAGTCGTGCAGGGCGTAGATGCGCTTCTGCACCGGCTTGAATCGTTCGATGAGTCCGGGGTCGATCTCCGCGATCTCGCGCGCGATCGTGCGGAAGAGGCCCGACGCCAGCCCTTCGGCGAGTTTGATCACGACGTTGCCGACAAACCCGTCCGTGACGACGACGTCGGCGACGTGGTCGAAGAGGGACCGCCCCTCGACAAAGCCGGCGTAGTGGAGATCGGGGGTGGCCTTGAGAATGTCGCGCGTCGCCTTGATGAGGCCCGTTCCCTTGCCCTCCTCGCCGCCGATGTTCATGAGCGCTACGCGCGGCTCAGCAATGCCGAGCATCTCGCGGGCATAGACCTCGCCCATGATGCCGTACTGCGCAAGGTGCGGGGGCCGCGGATCGGGATTGGCCCCCACGTCGCACAGCACGACGGGCCCCCCGAAGGTGGGCAGAACGACGGCGATGCCCGGCCGGTGCACCCCCGGCAGGCGGCGCAGCGACATTTGCGCCGCGCAGACGCACGCGCCGGTGTTGCCGGCGGAGATGATCACGTCCGCCCCCCGCTCGGCGCGGCGGTGGGCGAGTTCGGACATGACGACGATCGAACTGTTGGGCTTGGACCGGACGGCCTCGACGGGCTGCTCATCCATGCCGATCTCGTCGGGCGCCTCGACGATCCGGATGCGCGGATCGTGGGCGCCGTTCGATTCGACGGCGCGCTGAATCACCTCGCCCCGACCGACGAGCAGAAGTTCGTCATCAGCGCCGAGCGACTTGAGAGCGCCGAACGCGCCGTCAAGTATCGCCCCCGGCGCGTGATCGCCGCCCATCACGTCGATGGCGATCCGCATGACTCATTCTTCCTCGGAGGTCTCGGTCTTCATCTGCAGACCGGGGCGGACGTAGCCGCAGTTGGCGCACGCACAGTGCGGGAGCTTGTTCTCGCCGCAGTTGGGGCAGAGGGTGGTGTGGGCGCCGCGGAGGGCGTGGTGCGACCGCCGCCGACGCTTGCGACCCGGAGAAGTCCGATGGGTAGGATGCATGACCTGTGGCCTCGCAATGGCTCGTCTGAGGTGACTGGAGTGGGCCCTCGGGCGGGCCTCGGGCAGGCCTGGCCGATCGCCCGACCGCCGCGCTGGAACGCGAAAAACTCGCTCCCAAAGGTAGTGCCGGTGCTCGATTCAGTCAAGCCGTTCGCTCCGACCCCCCTTGACACAGGCCCGAG